>OMID01000096.1 GCA_900299005.1 Oxalobacteraceae bacterium | reverse complement strand
GCAGGCGTTTGATGCGCTAACAGGCATTGCCAAGGGTAAGGCGGTAACGCTAAAGCCTGCACAGTTGGAGACCAAGGAGTTGCAGTATGGGCTGGACATCACTGGTGATGGGCAGATAGGCAAAGGTGCAGGATCGCCTCCCACAGGCTCGGGGGGAGATACGTTTACTGCGGGCAGTGGGGTTACCAAGGTAGTGAAACAGATTTCGGGATCCAAGGATTTGAGTAGCCGGGATCTGAGTCAGACGACGACAACACCGAGCGCGTACATGGCGCTGGCTTTGGGGGCGAGTGGTGGCCCGGGGACGGTGTTGAATATCGATTATTCCAAGGCGTCTTCGGGATTGAATAAGCCGTTGATCGTCGGGGCGACGACGACAGAGCGTAACAGTGTCGAGGGTAAGCAGATTGATAAGCTGCTTTCGGATAACAAAGGACCTTTCCCGGGAATCTTTACCGGGGGGCCAACGAATCAGGGGACAGTGAATTTTAAAGATGCAAAAGTCTTTTTTTCTGGTGGATTCATATCCAGCTATTGGATCAAGCAGCTGAATTTGAATGTTGAATTTCTCTCTAAATTTGTTGCAGGTGCGATGGGTGCAGGCTTTGGTCAGGATGCGAGAGGAAGTATTAACATTGCAGACTCTGAGATACATTTTTACAGAAAGATGAATTCTATTGCTGATGTGACAGATGATTACGACGCGATTATTTCCTTACTCATTTTAGGGAGCGATCCCGGTGCTACTGGAATCGGTGCTATCACCGATAGTTTGCTTGAATTTAAGGGTGGTGGGAACAGTATCAATGTCGGTGAGGCAGGTGGTAATGGTAGGCTTGTAACCAATAAAAGCCATATTGATATAGACGCTCAATATAGCCCCAACGATAGCCTTTCTGGACGATCTGATTTTCCAAGTGCCAACATAAACGTTGGCAGAGAGCGGGGTGCAACGGGATTTTTGCGCATCATGAATGGATCTTTGGTGAGTGTTGCTGGCAAAGGGGCTGAATTTGATGTTGGCTATGATAATGGGCGGGGAGAAGTCCAAGTTGATGCAAGTCGAGTACAAGTCATTGCCAAACGTTCTGCTGATCCGCTGTTAAGAAAAAACAACCCGTTGACGTGGGAAGAGTATGCAGACGATTGGTCAGGCGCCTATCTCGTAATTGGCTACGATCAGGACGATGGTTCTGCAAAGACCAATACCGTCAATGAGGGTGTCGTCAGCATTGCCAACAATAGTCTCTTCCTTGTGCGCGGACCTCATGCGGGTATCGAGGTAGGTGGTGCGGGCACGCAAAGCTCTGGTCAACTTACCATTGATCGGTCGGTTGTTGAGGTGGTGGGCAGCGGTGCAATCAAAAAGCCGGGTGCCAAAGGCGACTCTGTCAGTGACTATTTAGGTGCTGATGACGGAGGCGATTACTTTACCTTCATGAACATCGGCGGATCTAATTGGAAAGACTTTGGTGGCACGGGGGTGGTGAATCTGAAAAACGGTGCAGAACTCAAACTCTATGGGTTTGACATCACCAGTGGTGACACCGTGCTTGAAGCAAATCGGGCGTATCTGAATCTGGGGGACTGGGGCACCAAGGCGGCATTAACTATCGAGGGCGGCAGTCAAGCCTCGGTCGCAGGGCAAGTCAGGTTGGGCATCGGCAAGGATATCGCAGCGACAGATTTCAACACCGCCAGCGGTCTTGTGAATGTTGCCAACTATTCCATGGTGAATATTGATAGCGGCAACCTTAGTGCCTACAACTACACCAGCTCAGTAAGCAATCAGGGGACGACCAGTCCTCTGACCAACTACGGCATGTACACGGTCTTGGGCAAAGAGGGCAGCCTGATGGCAAATCAGCTTGGCTTTTACAAGGGCTCCCAGATCATCGGCAGTGGCAGCATCGTCATGGATGATGTGTTCAGTCAAGCCACCGTGAGTCTGCATCCGGATATGGACACCCAGAAGACCTACGGGACCAAGGATGCGGGCTCGGACGGGTTCATGGTGGTGGATGAAGCGGAGTTATCGGTTGGGGACACATTCAATTTTAATAATCTTGGTCGTCAGTCCGGGATAGGAACCTTGACGATCAAGGATCAGACGGATGCCGAGCACCAAGCCTCGCTGAGGATAGAGGATTCAACCTTTATCTTTGATATCACTGGCAGTCAATCGGATCGTCTGGTGATTGAGGGATTCGATTATTTAAATGTTGATCGTAACAATTATGTTGTGACGGGCAAGGGCGCGGTGAGTGGTCAGAAGTATGTGCTGATTGATTTACGCCTAAAGCCCGAGGCGAAGTTGGGTGGGGACTTGGAGCAGCTCTTGAATTTGAAGCTGGTGGGTGTGAAGGGAGAGCTGAGCTTTGATCAGGCTGCGATGGACGTGGTGTTTACGGTGTTCTAGATTGACTTCTGGCGTGGTCATTAGCTGCAGCGATAGTTCGAGCAAATTGCACGATTGTCAGATAGAGCAAATTCAGAGTTGGAGTTGGTGGTGATGGATTGGATTCTGGCTGCTGTGAAAAGGGAAGTATCTCTCCGTTGAGCAGCAAGGCATGAACACATAAGCGTCGGTATAAGTAGCCTGTCGAGTGTGACTGCACTTGAGGTGCCTGATTGTCTGGCAGTGGCCTACCCTGGGTACCGATGGTAGTCTCAGGCGTCGCATATGAGGCAGCTGGCTTCGAGAAACGTCAGGCATGAACCGTAAATACTCGGTATTTGTACAGAAATCAGGAGCCAACCCGCATTGCGTTTTTTATAATCTACTGTAACTTTAACAGTCTCGATAAGCGCCCAGAAGCAGCTCTACTGGGTTAACGACTAGGGGTAGTCTTTCATCCGCAAGAATGATAAAAAAGCACTTCCATCGTTTTTGTCGAGATTCAATCCGAAAGCGCAGATAGCCTCGGTAGCCTGATCTCGTCAGATCCCAAGGTTTAAAAAGCCGATCACCACTGCTGTGAGTACACACAAAATGAAACGACTACTTTTTACCCTACTTTTTATCGCTCACCCTCTGGTCTGGGCAGAATGGGAGCAGACAAATCATGCCGGAAAAGAGAACAGCGTTCACTACCATGACAAGTCATCAATAAAAGGTACTAATGGCATGGTAAGAATGCAAACCCTGATAGATTATTCAGGAGAAGTAACTCTTAAGTCAGGTGTTAAGTTTTCTTCAATGGTGAGAATTGATGGCTATGATTGCAAATACGAAAAAACAGCACCAATTAAAGTGACTTATTATTCCGAGGCGATGGGAACTGGAAATATTGTCTACGCATCTATCGTAAAAAACAGTGATCTTGAATGGGAGTCATTTTCACCATCTTCGCTCGACGAAAAGCACTGGAAAATCGCCTGTGGCAAGGGTTAGGAACCGAAGTTTTAATCAGCCTTTGAATTGCGCTCTTCCCGGACTGGTGTACAGTAGTCAACTCAAGGCGGTATCTTCCTCAGGTGCATGAAGGATAACGGAGGTTGTCATGCGAACTTCTCGCAGCAGCGGCGCAGTGCCTCCCAGGGGCGAGCAAACTCACAATCTCAAACGCATTTCGACGATGGCGGGCGCCTACGGTCTGCGCAATTACACGGTGCATGACATTCGAGAACTCAAGGGCAAGAGGACGCTCGTCGAGACACTGGCTTTCACGCCGGAGGAGGCTGCGGCTGCCCAAGCTGCAGGTATCGATACTCTGAAGGTACGCTTTGATCCCAAGTATCCTGAGCTGGCCGCCGAGATACGTCAGGCGGCGCCGCACACCTTCATGTCTTTTTCATTGCCGCTCGTTGCCGTAACCAGTCCGGAAGAAGCTTTGCGGCTTGCCTTCTCTGCCATGGAAATTGGCGGGGATGCCATTATGTGCCAGTGGAGCCCACGCTTCATTGAGGCGCTGGCTGAGGCTGGGGTGCCTGCACAAGGTCACGTGGGTTTGGTGCCAAGGCGTAGTACCTGGACAGGCGGGCTGCGCGCCGTTGGCAAGACGGCGGGTGAGGCCATGGCTCTTTACCGGCAGATCAAGGCGCTCGAAGCCGCAGGCGCATGGGCGGTGGAAGTCGAAGTGATTCCGGAACAGATTTTGCGTGAGCTGTCCTGCCGAACCAGCCTCATCACCTCATCTATCGGTGCCGGTAGCGGAGGAGATATTCAGTTTTTGTTTGGGGAGGATATTCTGGGCGATGGCCCGGGACCGTTCCCGCGGCACTCAAAGCAATACCGGAATCTTCATGCGCTTCGTCAGCAGATGCAGGCGGAGCGAGTAGCGGGTTTTCGGGAATACATCGCTGAAGTTCAGTCAGGCGCATTTCCGGGGCCGGCGCATGTGATCAATGTGGGCAAAGAGATTGTTGATGAATTTCTCGAGCAGCTCGATAAAGAGCCTCGGTAGTGGCTGCAAAGAGCCCTCAGGTCAGTGTGATGAACATCCAGCGCTACTGGCCAATGCTTTTTACGCCTGGGCATGCGCGTGCATGGCTGCTTGCTTGTGTCTGCGTTTTTGTATTTTCTCCTGCCATGGCAATTGAAGAACCTTCTTTTCGCGTGCTCAACAGTGATCCTCCCTTCGAGCACCGGTTATATCCTGGATTCCTTGTGGCCGAGACTCAGCTCGAAGGAGATTTCGATTCTGCCAGTCGTACAGGGTTTCGGCGCATTGCCGGATATATCTTTGGCGACAATCAGTCAGCTGACGGAGGTAGCCGAAAAATCGCCATGACTGCGCCAGTGACGGTCGAGCCCATTGCCAATGGCTGGCGCATGCACTTTGTCATGCCCAGCGAAGAGCGTCTTGACAAGCTCCCCAAGCCCAACCGACCAGACATCCAACTGCGCCAGATTACCGAGCACGCTGTGGCAGTGGTGCGTTTTAGCGGGTGGACCACGCAATCGGCGATTCAGGAACAGACGAATCGCCTGCGCGCATGGATGAGCGCGCACGGGCTGGAAGCAAGCGGCACGCCGCAGGTGGCGCGTTACAACGATCCGTTTACCCTGCCATGGCGCAGACGAAACGAGATAGTTATTCCCGTTAAAGTCGCCACCGATCCCGTGCGGTGACCAGCAGCTCTCGCACGGTGAGGGATCCTTACCCGGTCTCGGTATGTCTGATCGTGCTGCGAGATACCCATAATGTGATGAACAAACCCGTCAGGGCCAGCGCGGCCAAGGTCCAGAATGCGGCCTCGGTGGCGCCATTGCTCATTGCTCGGATACGTCCGATCAGGTCAGGGCCAAAATGCCCGCCGAGATTGCCAATGGAATTGATCAGCGCTATCCCTCCGGCTGCCGCAGTGCCGGTCAGGAAGGCCGTCGGCAGCGCCCAGAAGGTCGACACAAACGCCAAAGTGCCCGAGGCGACGATGGTCAGCCCGATAATGGCCGGGATGGGTGCTTTACCCACCAGTGCCAGAAGAGCCAATCCGGTGACGGTCATTAACAGCGCGCCGGCGATATGCCAGCGTCGCTCGCCGGTGCGGTCGGAGTGTGCGCCCCAATACACCATGAACAGGGCTGATAGGCCCCAGGGGATGATGCTGATCAGGCCAACTTTGAGAAAATCTTTTTTATCGATGCCCAGCTCCTGAATGATGGTCGGCATCCAGAAATTCAGCGCGTAGAAACAGATCACGCCGCTGAAATACACGGCGGCCAGTGCCCACACCCGGATATCCGCAAACGCTGCCATCAGATTGTGCTGCGAAGACTCGGACTTGCTGGCTTTGTCCGCTGCCACGGCAGCGATGAGGGCGGCTCTCTCGTCCTCATCGAGCCAAGTGGCAT
Source organism: Oxalobacteraceae bacterium (assembly GCA_900299005.1). Taxonomy (GTDB): domain Bacteria; phylum Pseudomonadota; class Gammaproteobacteria; order Burkholderiales; family Burkholderiaceae_D; genus Pernthalerella. Next base: position 22,541 of record OMID01000096.1, on the reverse strand, counting down.
CATGGGGACCGTTCGGCAGGTAAATCAGCACAAGGGCGCCGATCGCAATCGAGGGCAATCCTTCAAGTAGGAACAACCACCGCCAGCCACTCAGGCCTGCGGCACCATCCATGTACTGCATGATGCCGCCCGAGAGCGGTGAGCCCACCAGATTCGACACTGCAATCGCTGTCATGAACAGCGCCACCATTTTGGTACGTCGATGGTCCGGAAACCAGTAGGTAAGGTAGAGAATGATGCCTGGGAAAAAGCCGGCTTCAGCCACGCCCAGCAGAAAACGCAGCACATAAAACGTGAATTCCGGATCGGTGAATCCAAAAGTCTGAGAGATGGATCCCCAGTGAATATGGTCGATGAACATGAACGCGCTAGAGATGATCCCCCAGGTGATCATGATTCTGGCTATCCATACCCGTGCGCCGACTTTTTCGAGAATGATATTGCTGGGTACCTCGAAGATGAAATAGCCGAGGAAAAAAATCCCGGCGCCAAAACCGTAGACCGCATCCGAAAACTGCAGCTCCGGAGCCATTTGCAGTTTAGCGAAGCCGACATTGACCCTGTCGAGAAAAGCCACGACATAGCAGATGAATAAAAACGGAATAAGTTGGCGCGCCGCTTTGCCATACGCATTCTCTTCGATGGATACCGCAGGTTGTTCAGAGGCCATGACCGTGATCCTTTCCAGATCCGTGGGTAAATCGGTACCGCAATTCGTGGGCGTCACGCCTAGAAAGGCGCTGACAAAAACCCGCTTTATGGCGCGTCAGTATCACCGTGCGACGCGGTAGTCTGCCACATCTAAGAGGCCCTATCACATTGCCGCTGGCCGCGTTAGGGCTGCCTTGGCAGCGACCGCACCGCTTCGAAGTGCTCATTTTGATAGAGCTTCTTATTGAAGGAGACGTCTTTCGGTGTTTAATTAATCAGCGATTCACTATCCGGGAACGACGCGGCCCGCATTGGCCAGTGCGCGAAAATCTTCCTCATCCAGCTGTGGTCCTTCCAGCGTGACGCGCTCTTCTTCTACCTGCGCACGACGATATTTGTCCATCAGTTGTACGAGCGCGGGCTTTTGGTGCGTGATGTCATAGCCGTTGAACAGATGTCCCCATAGGCCCCGGTCAAGATCGCTAGTGCCGAGCATCCAGTCGGCCAGGGGTAAAGTCAGGTTCATATTAATGTGCATCATGATCCCCATATTGTGATGCGCACGGTGATGACGTCGTATCGTGTTGATCAGGGGGCAGTGACGCACAAAAGCGTTTTCGGGAATGTGGCAGCAGAAGTGAAAGGTTTCGTAGACAAGGTAATGGCCGATCATGGTGATCGGCACCATGTAACCCGCATTCGGGCCGAGCAGCAATGACACCAACCAGCCCAGCAGCGCACTAACAGCGGCCACTACTCCGAGCACGCGCCACGGGAAAAACACGATACGAAATTCGCGAATACTGCTGATCGTCGTGTCGTTGTCGGTGAAATACTGGTGGTGCTGGCGGGTGTGCCGATCATAGATGGCCCGCAGCGCGAACACATTTTTCAGCCGGTGCATGACATGCATGTGCATGCCCCATTCGACAAAATTACCGGCAACGGCGATAGGGATAATCAGCAACCATTCCCACGAAGGGTTGGTCAAGCGCGAAAGGCACCAGGAGAAGCCGGCGATGCCCGCCGAATACATGACCCCCACGTGGACCAGGCCGTGATACCAGGGGCTGATGTTGTCAAGGTAGTTGGCTCGGAATCGGGCTTGTCTCTCGGTGATCATCTCGGTCTCACTGACGCAGTGGTCTGCCTCGCCCGATAGTAGAGTTGCCGCCGGGGACGGTCAAGCACCCTTATCTTTTTTGAATCGTCGCAAAAGAGGGGTCACAACTGGAAGGCCACGACGGTGACGTCGTCGCGCGGTACCTCGTCTCCGCGCCAGGCGTGATAACGTTCCTCGAGCTGGTTTGCCACTTGTTCTGCTGATTGTCCGGCGAGCGAGCTGAGAATGTCTTCAATCCGTCGATTGCCCAGCGAACTGGGCCTGGGTCCCGAGCCGCCGACCTGATCGGTAAAACCGTCCGTGACGATAACGAAGGTGTCGCCGGGAGCCGCGGTGATCACCCGGTCGACCGGTGCGTGCTCGGAGGGGATAGGCTCGCGGTATCCCAGGCTGGCCCGCGCCGGTCTATGCCGAATCAGCTCACCCGCCGCCTTGAGCTGAAAAGCGCCAATCTTCGCGCCTGCAAATACCAGTTCAGATCGTTCGCGGTTGATTTGCATGATCATCGCATCGCAACCATCATCGCTCTCGCTGTGCGCCGAGTCCTGATTCAGACCTGCACGAACCAGTTGATCCAGCATCAGCAGGGCGGCAGCGGGTGATTTTTCGGGATCGGAAGAATAGATGCGTTCGAGTGAATTGCTCACCAAGAGCGATAGCATCGCGCCCGGCACGCCATGGCCGGTGCAGTCTGCGACGGCAAGCGTGAATATGCCGCGATGCGGTGATGAAGACAGCCACCACAAGTCGCCACCGATGGTGTCTCGCGGCGACCAGATCACTCCCAGCGAAGAAAAACGGCCTTCGATACGGTGCTGACTGGGTAATTGGCTGCGTTGAAGACGACTGGCGTAATCGACCGAACTCACCACGATGCGATGGGCCTTGTCGAGCGCCTTGTGCTGCTCGGCCAGTTCATTGGTCCTTGTCTGCAGCTCCTGAGTACGTTCCTGCACAGTGTCCTCGAGCAGGCGATTCTGGTTCTCTACCAAACGTTTTTGCTCTTCGATATTCCTGGCCAGCTGTGTCTGCAGCCAGCGTGTGCGACCAATCACCGCCAGTGCCATGATGATCGCCTCCGAGCAGATGCCCACGGCCTGGGCAAGGTTTGTATCTTGGAGTAGCAGGCCGATACCAGCGGGTTCCATTAGCGCGAAGGGTGAGGGTATGCCGGCCAGACCCAATACATAAATTGTTCTGAAAAGCAGGTAGGGAATAACGGCAAAGGTGAAAAAACCCGCATCAGTATGCCCGTGACGATAGCGACTGAGCGCCACACCGAAGAAAGAAAACAGCAAAATGAAGGTCAGCACCCCGTTGGGCAGCCACAGGGCGAGTTGTGGCACATGATGCGGAACCAGGTTGGTGAACAAATAATGTAAGACGAGGTAGGCAATGTAGACAATCGTAAACTTGTACAGCCATGGCGCATGCTTTTTAACGTTCAGAAAAGTCGCCGCAAAGACAGCATAGAACAGAGCCTGCGCGTACCCTGATGCGATAAATGTTGGGCGATACAGATAATGATGTAGAAAACGAATACCTTCCATGTCCACAAAAAACTCGGCCAGTCTGGGCCCTTCCGGCATGTAATTGGCCGCCACATTGATCATTGCCACCACGATCCATATGCTGTACGCGAGACTGGTCTTGTCCTTGTTGGTATAAGCTGAAAAACCGCCGAAGATTGCGAGCGCAAATAAAATCCCTAATAAAATTCCCTCGATATAAACGCCAAAGCGACGTATCTCCAGATAGCGCGGGTGATTGAAGAGTTTCAGCGAAAAAGTCCTTGCGGGGAGGGTGCTGCCCGATACTACTTTCGTGATCAGCGTGACTTCTGACTGCCGGGGTAAGGTATAGAGCGTAAACGCACTCGGAATCTGAGTGGATTGCGGTGATGACGGATTCACATCGGCCAGGTGGTTGTAGCTCACCCAGGCAGCACCGGTCACCTTGAGTGGGCGAATGTTTCCTCTTTCATCTACTGCATAGCTTTGTATGGATTCCCAGCCTGTTGGGTCAATGCGGAGCTGATAATCTGAATCTTGCGTGTTTCTGAGTTTTTGAACAATCCAGTAGGGCTGGTAATAGGCAATGGCAGGCAGATGGCTGACATCCCGAAACCCGTCGCTACGGTTGAGCACATCTTCCACGCGGAACTTATTTTCACTGTCCTCCAGAACAAAGAGATTTTTTTTGTCCGCAAAAGAGACGGCAGTCGTGGCGGTGATTTCCATCGCTTGCAGTGGCGGCAGGGCGAGAGCCATCGGAGCAGGAAGAAACAGGAGCAGAGCGAGAAATGCGCCTGTCACCGCACTTTTCCAGTGATGCCGGGCGCGCGCAGGCAGTCGGTGAGCGAATGTCCGTGCAGCGCCGGGGAGCATGTCACTGATTGCCGTACTCATGCCCAAGCCTCGTGTCGTCATGTCTGCCATGGCAGCGTATGTCATTGTTCCTCCCGGCGCCGGTCGTGTAAGCGGCCGCTTATTTCTATTTTGTGTGAGTCCATTTTCGGCTGAGCGACAACACTCCCATTAAGGGTTTCATCATCAGCGCCATCACGGTTCTGGTTCTGCCCTGAGTCCGTCTCCCGGCTCGACGGAGCGTCGGCCACGATGATCGTCTTTGATAGGCTATCTTGATACCCGAAGACTGATCTCGATGCCATCGGTGTTATTGCTGCGCACAAGTTCAAACAGCGGGATTATAAATTTATTATTTTGTTTTATAGTCTGTCTGAACATGCTTTTATCACAGCTGATCCACGAACGAATAAAAACGATTACTCCGCATGGCGCCTGATTTGCGGTGACATTGGTGGTGGACCGTGAGATCGTGAGCGGGAGGGCTCGACTACAATGTCCGATCGAGTCCAGTCAATCATCATGTGACACCATCATGAAAGCACCTGTTCAATTGAATCATGCCAGTCGCCTGCTTAATCATGGGCCAACCGTGATTGTCAGTACGGTACACGAGGGGCGGCGTAATCTCATGGCGGCTGCATGGTCCATGCCAGTAGAATTCACGCCGCCACGAGTCGCTCTGGTGGTGGATAAAGCGACCTACACGCGCGAGCAGATAACACACTCCACGATGCTGGCATTGAATATCCCCTGTCGCGCGCTGGCCGACTTGACGTTTACGGTGGGCAGTGTCAGCGGCCGGGGTGATCCCATGCCTGGTGAGGATAAATTCGCCCGCTATGGCATCAGTTCATTTACCGGCCCGGTCTTGGGTTTGCCGCTGGTGGAGGGATGTGTCGGCTGGATGGAGGGCCGGGTGATCGATGAGCCACACACCGAGCAAGCCTATGACACCTTTTTTGTCGAGGTAGTCTCCGCATTGTCGGATACGCGCGTCTTTGCCCACGGGCGATGGAATCTGAACGAACATAATCGTTCGCTTCATACGATTCATCATCTGGGCGCTGGCCTGTTTGCGGTCGCGAGCGACACCCTTCAGGCAAGCATGCTCGCGCCTGAGGCTTGAAGTACCTCTGGGATGCTCAGAGTTTGGCGCCTGCGTTGCTTGTCACTCTCTTGGGCAGGGAGATTACGATCTGCGCTGAGACGCTAGTCGCTGCGGCGCACACCATGGCACTGGCTTGAGCAACGGTATAGGTCTTGCCGGGGCGAACTGCTTGACCGTTGAGCGTCAAGTGCTGCGCGCCGCTCAGAAATTTGATCCCATAAGCAATCCCCGGCAGATCAATCCCCGTTTGCCCGGGGCTGAGCGAAACATCGATGAGCTTCGCTTGTGTCTGCAGTGGCACGTCCCAGGGAAGCGCCTCGCCCCAGTGCATGCCAACCCGAAGGAAGGCTTTGACCTGATCTGCAAAGGGCAGTGAGGGAACCGCATCCAGTTCGATCGTTTGTCCCGATTTGCCGATGGGGATTGTGGTGAACTGGTCGCGGCCGATGCTGGCAAATTTGCTCATTCTGGGCAGCAGCGTGGGTAGCAGCGCTTGATCTTGCGCCTCGGCGTGATACATCGTGGCCAGTACTTTGTGAGTGACGTTGAAGCAGGTCTCCGGCGGTAGTGGTGCCGGTTCGGAGCCACCCGCTTTTATCCAGGTATACGTGGGAGCATACTGGCGCGCGTGCTGTGGGCCAGCGAGATCTGCAGTGGCCTTGATGATGGCTTGCGGATGTGGGCAGGGGAATACATTGGCCGCAGGCGGTCCGGCTAGTCGCATGGATTCCACTACCGGAGCATGTCCCCCCGGATAGTCGCTCGACGTATCGAAGCCTGGATAGACGACACCCAGATAGGGCTGGCCTTTGGTTTTGGGCGGCATACTTTCCTGATGACAGAAGCCGATTTTCAGCTCACCCGCCTCATCGCGCCAGACGCCCGCTACCGCAATGTGCGCAGTGGTTGAGTAGCACTGCGGAAAACGAAAAGTGATCGCCATGCCGCTGTCCGCCGGGCTCATCTGGCTCCTCTTTCCGTTGAGCGCTTCGGTCAATTCATGAGAGAACCTTGCAAATGCGTCGGGTTGCTCCTGCATGAGCGTGCGCATGGAGCGTTCCTGTGTCAGTGCCTTGAGTACTTCCTCGAGCGTGACAGCACGCCAGGGAGACGACGTGGGCAGCGCAGTTTTGTAGATGGGTGGCAGTGCGTGTAACAGTCCCTCCCATGCCTGGTGTTCATCGGGCGTGAGTGGCTTGAGCGAGAAGGCAGTCTGGGCGGCCTGAGCGGATTGCCCGGCGTTGTATTTGCTGCTGACGATGGCACCGAGGCGGTTGATCGCTTCTTCCGCGCCCGGAGACAACCAGCCGAGTTGGTCTTCGTAGAATTTGCATTCTTTTGATTCAATGGCTTGGTTCGCGGCCTCATAGGCCTTGGCAAACTCTGTCGAATAGCCGCCCATTGACAGTGGTTTGGTGGCCTGGGAGCGCGCAGTCGGTGGCGCCGCCTTGATGACATTCCCAGAGAAAGTCTGTGCCGCACTGGCCTTGACCGGCATCTGCGGGGGCTGACGACGGCCAGAGGGATTGATGCCGACCGCAGGGGTGTCCACTGCAGATGGCAGCTGAGTTTGGGGGGTTACGTGCACGATGCGATCCTCGCTATTGGATATACAGCGCAGACAGACGATCTCTGGCCGACATGACCAAGTCGCTGATGGTGTCGGGAAGCTGGGTGCCGTCGGTGCCAGAACTCAAGCGGAGAGATGCCCGATAGACCACTGCCCCAGTGGCGGGATGCAAACCAAAGCAGCCATGATCCGCAGTGCCCAGAGGCACGTTTTGTTCAAGCAGATAGCGATAGAGGCCGTTGCGCTCGTGTGGTCCGAGGTCGATGAGCAGATGCATCACATCGGGCTCATCTTCCCCTCCGGGGATCAACCCGCAGACCGTGCCATCAATCTCGATGTGTTGATCGTCATCTTCATTCCAGGGTGGCATACCCGTCGCTGCGCACCATTCATGAATTACTCGACGGTAGTGTTGGCGGTGCATTCGTTTCCTCCTCGCATGTGGCTTCTGTGTCCCACTGCAAATTCAGTAACGAATTTGTGTAAATGATTCAAGTTGCGAACGTTTTATTCGCGACGCAAAGTTTTTGCGGTTTAGATGACCAAAATATCGCCGGAGAGAAAGCGTAGCGATGCAAGAAGATCTTCCGTCCGTCGCTACCCCGGCGGGGCTGACGTCGGTGCCGGCGGAATTACTTTGCGTTGCGACGTAGAAATGTTGCTACCACCAGCGCACCCAATAGCAGCACCGTAGCCAGTTGCAGCATCAGGTCGCGCGCGGGCGAGGCGATGATGCCCCAGAGGCCGGCTTGGCTGGTAGTCTCTTTGGCATCGCCGGCATTCTCTGAGGCATTCTCCGAGGCTTTGCCGGGCTGCACCGAGCTTTTCAGGTCGAGGATGTTTTTTTCAAGCAGGCGAATGCGTTCACTCGCTTCTTCGGCGGCCTTTCTGGCAGCAATAGCTTCTTCTTCTGTTTTGCTGTTGCTGTCAGAGGGCTTGAGCGCGGCAAGCGTTAGTCGGTCGCCCGAACTGCCAGATTGCTGCGCGCCGCCCGCGCCCAGCCTGCGGCTGCTGGAGCGGTTTGCGTTGTCCTCGCCAGAGGCCGCGTCTTTGGGGGGCAGCAGGCTCTTGAAGGTTTGCCATTGGGTGGCGATGGTCTTCCGAGCGGCGATCTCGTCGATCTCGCCAAGAGATTCTTCCGTGGGAAGCGCGAGCACCGCACCCGCTTTCAGGTAGTGCAGATTCTGCCTGATGAAGGCATCCGGATTGTCCTGGTATAGAGCGGCGATGAACTTGTCGAGGCTACTGTCGGGCACAGAGAGCTGACGGGCGATGATCGTGAGATTTTCGCCGCGCACAACAAGGTGCTGCTTCAGGGATGAGGTATCGAACAGCGCGAGGTTCAACGCGCCTTTGCCCGCGACTTCGACGCTGTCCTCGGTCCCTTGGGCGGTCGTGGCGCGCGATTCCTCAGTGATACCCAGCGCCGTGCTTACGGCATCGCGGGCGGCAGAGGCAGCGGCGCCTTCCTTGACTGCGTCTACCGGCGCTGCGGGCGGGCCATTGGCGACGGCCTCAGACGATTTCATGGCTTTCTCGGGCAGCACCGAAAATTCAGCCAGCGTGGATTCGTTGTCGGTGCGTAGTTCCAGCAGCAGCCCGTAGATAGCTTGCTCCAGGGGTTTGTCGGTGCGCAGTTGTATCAGTCGACGACGTCCTTGCTGCACGATCTGCAGCTTCAGACTCTCCATCTGAGCCGACCGCGTGGTGCCGAATTTTTCAAACGCCATGTCCGAGGCGAGTGCGACATCGAGCTCGCTGGCTTCATCAGCGGACAGATCAAAGATCTCGATTTCGGCAGACAGCGGCTCGCCGAGGTTGGATAAAACGCTGATCGGACCCAGCGAGGCGGCTTGCGCGCCGGATAGACCCAGCATCAGCAACATCGTCGGCAGGTAGTGCGTGGCGATTCGGCGCGGCATGGCGTGTTTTTTTGAGGATGGCATTGCTGCTCCTTCGGCGGCTCACGATGGCATATCGCGCATCGCCCCGGCGGTGGGCGCTGTCAAGCGTAAATTCAGCAAAAAATGCACACAGGAATCCCATTCTAGACCGGCAATTTCTTTTCAGCATTAAAAATGTTGCTTAGACACAATTATCACTAAAGAAATAATCGCCTGGAGGGGGGCAGCATGGGCGCTGGACCGGCCGGGTTCGGGGCGGGTTCGCGGCAGGTTCGGAGCGAATCCCGAACCCCGGAACCCTCATGATTGCGAAAGGGGAGATTGCGATAAATACAATAACACCAGCCTTGTTGTGCCGGGGTAGGGCGTCGTCCGTATGACTGCGCCCGCACGCGCAAACGACGCGACGCCGCCTCCCGCAGGAAGCAGCGTTGATGGACTTTGCAGGGACAAGACGGCGGTCAGCCGGATCACTTGATGCGGATAATCCGCCAGCCGTGATCCATTTTGCGGAAGGTGAATTTCCGCTCCAGCTTGCGGGAGCGGATCAGATAGTACGAGAGGCTGCGAAGACTTTGTGCTTTCTTGAAGTCCGAACAGAAAATACTCTCTCCCACCTGAAGTAACTCCAGCGTGACCAGATCGTCCTGTAGCTTGATTTTGTTAAGTTCAACGCGCTCGATCAACATGGCGAGTGCCCCGGAAAAATGTAAGAGATGAATCGACGTTCCACAATGGAACTTTAGAGGGGGTAAGCCAAGCCCTCGGCGGGAACGCGATATGCTCAAAAAGGCAAGTCAGCCAATGTCCGGCGCCTGCCTGTACAACAGGGATCGTCTTTACACTCGCCTGACTTGAGGCTGGCCGTGACCGGGCGCGGTTTGTGAGATCATCCCTTGCATCGTGGTTGATCACAGGCGCAAGGCTTCACCATGACAATCAATCTGGAACCCAGTCTGAATTTCCTCAAGCTCGCACTGGCCCATGCCTCGCTTGGTTCGGCCGGCAGATCGGGGCAGCCGGGCTCGGTGGCCTCGGTGGCTTGGGCTGCATCGGGCGCTACCCCCGTCTTGGGCCTGAGTGAGTCTGCAACCCGGCAGCTGGATTTGCAGCGACAGCTCGACAGCGCCTATTCGACTCAGGCCATGTTTGAGGTGATCAGCAAGACCAATGCGCTGATCATGACCCGGCTAAGGAATCTGAACCCGCGAAGCGTGCAGTTGACCACGGAAAGAAACCTGCAATCCGAGCGCGCCGCGCTGGCCTCGCAGTTTGAGGGTATGAGAAACAATCTTCTGGGCGCCGGGCAAAACATGGGCTGGAAAGGTACGCGGCTTCTTGACGGGATGGCGCTCGGCCTTCGCGCTGGGTCGTCGGAGAGCTACCTTCCCGATGTGGTCGCTTTACGCCGACAGATGGCCGGTAATCTCCCTCAGGCCGTGCAGGCGCAGGCAAATGCCGCGCCGCAGGCCGTGATCAGTGTGCTGCAGTCGCGGTGAGGTGCTGGTCGGCCAGAGGCCAAGCGGTCTCAGGCCGCGATTCCCATAATCACGCTTGATGCCTCGAAGCTTGCTGTCACGGCTTGGCCCACCCTCAGCCCCAGCCTGTCTATGTCGGCATTGTCAACGGTACTGACCAGCGCCAGACCCTCGGCGATACCGGCTAGCACTTCGGAGCGCTGACCGCCGCGCGTGATTGCCTGCACCGTAGCGACGAAATGGTTGCGGCCGTGGACCGCTGATGCCGCGCTCAATGAGACAGACGACGCCTTGATCAGCGCGAATACCTTCGACCCGATCTGCAGCTTCAGTTCGCGGCAACTCTCGAGCGTGATCGAGGCAACGATGATCTGCATGCCGTTCACCATCACGCCAATCTCTGCATTTGCCGCGCCCTCCTGGATCGAGACAATGATCCCGGCGAATTGGTTGCGAACACTGGTTTTCATAGCCGTCTCTGCGCGCGATGCGTAGTCACCAGCGAGGCCGTTGGCTAGCGCATTGAGTCTTCCAACGAAGCGCCAGTGTTCATCTTGCACCAGCATGAAGTTCTGCAGCAGCTGGCTGCCGCGCGCAGTCAGTTTGGTGCGGCCGCCGCCTTTCCCGCCGGCGAAGCGTTCGATCAGTTCGCCGCCAGACAGGGTGGCCATCTGGTCCATGGCATCCCAGGCCCCTTTGTAGCTGTAGCCCGCCAGCTTCGCCGCCTTGGTCAGATTTTCCAGTTGCTGTATCTGCCGTAGCAACTCAATCCGCTTGGCATTGGCCAGCAGTTCATCGCCGACCCGAATCAGCAATTCCGCGTCTAGGCTGTAGATGATCTTGTGGGTGGTCGGGCGGCGGGGCATGGGTTTAAGACACGAAAGCGCGAGAGACGGGAGATTGACAGGCAAAATAAGCATAAGTAAATTCTGATCTTACCCGTCTTTGAGCGCCTCGGCGACACCCCTTAACGATGTTGGACCATGAAGCACTGCAAGCGATCTGGCTGACCATCAAGCTCTCTGCCACTGTCACCCTGATCTTGCTCGCGATAGGCACGCCTGTGGCATGGTGGCTGGTGCAGACCGGAAGTCGCTGGAAGGTGCCCGTGGGTGCCGTTGTCGCGCTGCCGCTGGTGCTGCCGCCCTCCGTGCTGGGTTTCTATCTCTTGCTGGTCATGGGCCCCAACGGGCCAGTGGGCAGGCTGACCGAATCGCTCGGCCTTGGCCTGCTGCCATTTACGTTCTGGGGTCTGGTGGTGGCCTCGGTGTTTTATTCGCTGCCATTCATGGTCCAGCCTTTGCAGACGGCGTTCGAATCTATCGGCCAGCGCCCGCTGGAGGTGGCGGCCACGCTGAGGGCATCACCGCTGGATGCCTTCTTCACGGTGGTCGTGCCGATGGCGCTGCCGGGGTTTGTCACTGCCGCGGTGATGACCTTCGCGCACACCGTTGGCGAATTCGGGGTCGTGCTGATGATAGGGGGTAACCTTGCTGGTCAGACGCGAGTGGCTTCTGTGCAGATTTATGACTACGTCGAGGCCATGCAGTACGCACAGGCACATTCGCTCTCCGCGGTGATGCTGGTGTTTTCTTTCCTTGTGCTGCTCTTGTTGTATCTGTGGCGGCCGAATTTGAAACGCGAGCTCTGAGATGGAAGGGCTACGCGCACATCTTCGGCTGGATCTGCCCGGATTTCGACTCGATGTCCGGCTCGATTTGCCGGGGGAAGGTATCACCGCGCTATTCGGTCCTTCGGGCTGCGGCAAAACCACGCTCTTGCGCAGTATCGCAGGCCTTGAGAGAGCGGCGCGCGGGAGTGTGAGCGTCAATGGCCTGATTTGGCAAGACGAGCATGGCTTCCTGCCGCCTCACCAGCGAGCGCTGGGCTATGTGTTTCAGGAAGCCAGTCTGTTTCCGCATCTCTCCGTGCGCGGCAATCTGGACTACGGCCGCAAGCGGGTCTCCGGTGCGATGCAGACCGAGCTCGATTCGCTGATTGATCTGCTCGGCATTGCGCCCCTGTTGGACCGCAGGCCCCAAGACCTGTCGGGCGGTGAACGTCAGCGAGCGGCGATCGCGCGCGCACTAGCCGTCAATCCGAAGCTCCTACTCATGGACGAGCCGCTTGCCGCACTCGACCTGCGTCGCAAGCAAGAGATATTGCCTTACCTCGAGCGCCTGCAGCGTGAGCTGAAGATACCCGTGCTGTACGTGACGCATGCACCCGATGAAGTGACGCGCCTGGCGCGTCATCTGGTCGTTCTTGATGATGGAAAGGTCTTGGCCAGCGGGTCATTGATTGATACCTTGTCGCGCATCGATCTGCCGGTCCGCTTGGGGGATGATCTGGGCGCGGTAATCGAGGCCACGGTCGAGGACATCGATGCGCACTGGAAGCTGGCCAAACTGAGCTTTGATGGCGGTTCGTTCTGGACCAGAGCGCAGGGGCTGAGCCTGGGCACGCCGGTGCGGGTGAGGGTGCTGGCGCGTGATGTCAGCATTGCCTGTGAGCGACCGGCACCGAGCACGATTCAAAACATCCTCCCGGCTCGCATTGTCGCGCTGGCCAGCGATGATGCAGAGGGTCAGGCACTGGTCAGGCTCCAACTGCAGGACACTGCACTGATTGCGCGTGTAACCCAAAGATCTGTTGCCGAGCTGGGTTTGCAGCCGGGGCAGTCCGTGTGGGTGCAGGTAAAGTCGGTCGCGCTTGCCTGAGATGGACGACTCGTACGGTTCTCATCGCGTGCTGATTGTGTACGATGGCGATTGTTATTTTTGCCAAGCGTATGTCAATTTTCTACGCCTTGAGCAAGCCATCGGTCCGGTCGAATTGCTCAGCGCGCGGTCCGACGATGCGCGGTTGAACCAATTTGCTTCTCAGGGGATTGATCTCAACGCAGGCATGCTGGTTGTCACCGCGCTGCAGATGCATGTGGGCGCTGATGCGATGCACTGGCTGGCACTACAACTTCCGGCAACCGGCACGGTAGAGCGGCTTCATGCCATCGTTTTTCAACGGCGATGGCTGGCGCGGTTGCTCTATCCGACTTTGCGGCTCGGGCGACGCCTGTGGCTGGCACTGCGGCGCTTGCCTCCGGTTAGCGATAGGGTTCGCTGAGCGCAAAAGCGCTCACACCTGCATTCACATTTCAGGCCGACGAATCCACCAGCACACCGAGTCGCGAGGAAGATGACGGCGTCATCGACGGGGAGGTTATCGGGCGCTTGAATATCGATTGGCTCTGCCCGTAGATCTCTTCTATCACTCGCCGCGCTTTCACCATGTTCGCACTCGCCAGTGCCTCTCCCACTTGGGCGAAATTACTATGCGCCAGCGCCGGGCTGAATTCCAGCAGGAGACGATAGTTCACCTTGGCCTCTATCAGGTCGCTGGCATCCAGCGCGTCGATCAGCGCTTTCAGCTTTTGCTGATGTTGCTGGCGACGGCTGCCGCCACCGCTGTGGGCCTCGTGCCCGTTGCGTCCATTGCCGGACGGATTAATCCGAATGCCATTCTCTGTGCTCATGGTGTTCTCCCTTGCTCTCTCGCGTGTGTGCCCCCTTGGCGGCTCTCTTACAGCAGTTATCGGTTTTTCCGACAGTTTTTGAATCCGGCAGCGGCCAGATCAGGCTGTCAACACCCCTGTTGCAGGTAGCGTGCCAGTGAAGGCGCGGGTGGCCGATAGCGCTGCTTGGACCGAAATCCCAGCTACGACGAGGAATTTCTCTCAATTGATATCAATTTTAGAATTGGACGGTTTGTCGACGGTTTTTCAGGCATGGTAATTGCTGCGTCTCCGGCATGCGTTATTGCCTGTGAAGGAGGTCCGCCATGACTGAGAAAGACCAAGAAATCATCGAATTTGCCATTCCGGTGCTCAACAAGAGCCGGGACTATTTACGCCGTTCGCCCACGGACAATGTGCAGGACATCTGGCGCAAGCACGGCTGGGTGCCGCCTACCGAGGCGCGCAAGGATTTCAGATCAACGCTAAAAACGACCGCCCATCTGGTGACGGCTCATTATTATTGAGCGAATGGGCAGTGCGACGGGATGTCTCCTCCCGTGTCTTCAGGATGTGGGATTAGCCCGCTGATCTAGCGGGCATTTTTTTGGGATCAGGGTGCAAGGACGCCGTTTAGTAAGTTGCACGACCACCCGAGATATCGAATACGGCGCCAGTGGAGAAAGAGCAATCCTCGGTGCACAGCCAGCACACCAGCGAGGCGATTTCTTCCGGAAGACCGAAGCGCGCCATTGGAATCTTGCTCAGCATGAATTGGATATGCTCTGGCGTCATCTGCGAGAAGATCGGTGTCCTCACTGCGGCTGGGGTAATGCAGTTCACCGTAATACCAGAGCTGGCCAGCTCTTTACCCAAGGATTTCGTCAGACCGATGACGGCGGCTTTGCTCGCGCTGTAGGCACTGGCATTCGGATTACCTTCCTTGCCAGCGATCGAGGCAATGTTCACGATACGGCCGTAGTTCCTGGTTTTCATCAGCGGCACCAGCTCGCGGCAGACGTTGAACGTACCATTGATATTCACGTTCATGACGTGCTGCCAAACATCGACGGGGTACTCCCATAGAGGCATATTCGGCCCGGCCACACCGGCGGAGTTCACGACCATGTCCACGCCGCTGGCGGCCATGCGTGTGGCTGCTCTGGCGACGGCGGCATGATCAGTCACGTCAACTACGTCGCTCTCGACGGCAGATTCAGCGAAGCGTTTGCGCAGCTCGCTGGAGGCCGTCTCCAGTGATGACGCGTCTGTGTCCCACAAGGTCACGCTCGCGCCGGATTCCAGCATGCGAGTGACGATGGCAAAGCCGAGCCCATTTGCACCACCGGTGACAACCGCACGGCGGCCCTGCATGTCGAGTTGATTCATGATGTCCCAATAGGTTGTTGTGATGGGGAGTCTCGTCGCGCTGGTCATGCGCGTTTCATGAGGGAAGTTCACGCATTATCGCTTACCACCGGGGCTTTGGGTGAAGTTGGCGCGGGAGTACAATGCCGGCCAGAGCCCTGCGGTGTTGTACCCGCATCGGAGCCCTGCCTCGAAAGTTCAACGAGCGAATAATAAAGAGGAGACACGTTGAGTGAATACGCCAGTCAGCAAGGCCGATAGTCTCGGTGTCATCGGCCTGGGCACGATGGGCTACGGCGCCGCGGTTAGTGCGCAGCGCCGCAAATTCAGCACCATCGGGCTGGATATCAGCCCCCAAAACATTCGCAGATTCGAGGAGTCCGGCGGCACAGTGGCGAGGGATATCGCCGATATTGCAGCGCAATGCGATGCCTTTCTGATTTTGGTGGTGAACGCGGCGCAGACCGAGCAGGTCTTGTTTGGCGACGGCGGCCTGATTCATCACGCCAGGCCGGGCAGTGTGGTGATCGCAGCCGCGACCGTGGATCCGGCCTTGCCGCCTCTCTGGGAAGCACGGCTGGCAGAAAAGGGCATCCATTTCATTGATGGTCCGGTATCCGGGGGTGCCGTGAAGGCCGAGGCGGGCGATATGACCGTGATGGCCTCGGGAAAACCGGAAGCATTCATCGTTGCCGAAGATGCGCTCGCGGCTTACTCGGGCAAGGTGTACCGGCTGGGTGACAAGGCAGGCCCGGGATCAACAGTGAAGATGGTCAATCAGCACTTGGCTGGTGTGCACATTGCCGCAGCCTGCGAAGCCATGGCGCTGGGCATCCGTGCGGGTGCAGACCCGCACCAGCTCTACGAGGTGATCTGCAACTCGGCAGGCATGAGCTGGATGTTCCAGAATCGCGTGCCGCACATTCTCAATGGCGATTACACGCCCTTGTCGGCAGTGAATATTTTCGTCAAAGACCTTGGTATCGTGCTCGATGCCGCACAAAAACTCTCGATGGCGCTACCGCTGGCGTCGTCCGCGCACCAGCTTTATCTTGGCGCGGCCGGTGCAGGTTTTGGGCAGCAAGACGACAGCGCGGTGATCAAGCTATATGCGCAAATGACGGGCATCGAGCTGCCCACCGCGAAGGAGGGGCCATGATCCTCGGCGTTATCGCGGATGATCACACCGGCGCCACCGATGTCGCCAGCATGTTGGTGCGATCTGGTTTGCGCACGGTGCAGATCATTGGTGTGCCCACCGACATCACCGAGGCCGGCGATGTCGATGCTGTCGTCATTGCGCTCAAGTCGCGCACCATCCCCGCGGACGCAGCGATCGAACAATCGCTGGCTGCCTTGCGCTGGTTGCAGCAGCGTGGGGTTCAGCGATTTTATTTCAAGTACTGCTCGACTTTCGATTCCACGCCCCAAGGGAATATCGGACCGGTGGCTGACGCGCTGATGCAGGCGCTGGGTACCCACTATTGCATCGCGTGTCCTGCGTTCCCAGAAAATCAGCGCACTATTTTCAAGGGACATTTGTTTGTCGGCGAATTGCTGCTCTCTGATTCGGGCATGCGCAACCACCCGCTGACACCGATGACTGACGCGAATCTGGTGCGCGTGCTGCAGGCCCAAAGCCGCAGCAAGGTCGGCTTGCTCAGTCATCTGCAAGTGGCCAAAGGTGCAGAGGCACTGGGGCAGCTGGTCAGGCAAAAAATCGCAGAAGCCGAAAAAGAAACTTCCGGTGTGATCGACATCGCCGACGCGATTACCAACGATGATCTGATGGTACTGGGCCATGCGCTGGCCGATCTCCCGCTGGTGACCGCAGGTTCTGGTCTCGCGCTCGGACTGGCAGCTGCATATATTGCGCGCGGGCTGGTCAAGGCCGATGCGCATGCGGCGCAATTGCCCGCGACCAAGGGCAGGGCCGTCGTGATCTCCGGCTCCTGCTCGGTGGCGACGAACGCTCAGGTTAAGCACTGGATTAGCTCCGGCAAGCCTGCCATCAAAATTGATGCGCGCGAGATTGCGGGGGGGCAACCAGTCGCGCAACAGGTGCTGGCATGGCATGCGCAGCAAAAAGACACGTGCCTCATCTACGCGACCTCGCCGCCTGAAGAGGTGGCAGCGCTCCAGAAAGCGTTTGGCGCGAATGCGCTTGGCGAGCAGATCGAGCATTGCTTTGCTCAGATCGCTCAGGGTCTGGTGGCGCAGGAAGTGCGTCGCCTGGTTGTGGCCGGCGGTGAGACCTCGGGGGCTGTGGTGAATGCGCTCGGTGTGCAGTCGCTGAAGATCGGCGAGACGATCGACCCCGGCGTGCCCTGGACCTCGGGACAGCTTGGCAAGCCCTTGATGGCATCGCCGACACCGGTGCTGCTGGCGCTCAAGTCCGGCAATTTCGGTTCGGAAGATTTTTTTTCCAAGGCGCTCGCGATGAAGGGCGCTCAATCCGCATGAATGATGCCGTGATCGATCAGCACCGACGAGAGATGTGCCGCGTCGGCAAATCGCTCTTTGACCGAGGCTATGCGCATTCGACAGCAGGCAACATCAGTGTTCGCATGGACGACGGTTTTCTGATAACGCCCACGGATGCCTGCCTTGGTTTCATGGAGCCCGATCAGATTGCCTTTGTCAATTCGCAGGGTGAACAAACCCAGGGTGCGCCCGCCAGCAAGACCTTGTCATTGCATCAGGCGATCTATCGCGCTGACCCCGATGCGCGCTGCGTGATTCATACGCATTCCACGCACTTGGTCGCGCTCAGCCTGCTGGGCGCATGGTCACAGGACGATATTCTTCCGCCGATCACGCCTTACTACGTCATGAAAGTCGGTCATGTACCGCTCGTTCCCTATCATCGTCCCGGCGACCCGGAAGTCGCCCGCCGGGTGGCTGCGCTGATCGAGGCAGGCATCCATGCTGACAAACCCCTGCGCGCCGTGATGATCGAGCGCCTAGGCCCTAACCTGTGGCATCGCTCGCTCTCGGCCGCCATGGCCGCGATGGAAGAACTGGAAGAGACAGCAAAGCTCTGGTTATTGTCGGGTCGTGCGGTCAAGCCGCTGGAGAGCGACGCCATCGATGAGCTCAGACAGAATTTCAAGCTGCGTTATTGATCACGTTTTTTATCATTTTTATTCAGAAAGCCATCCATGCCTGTTTTTTCCGCCAATCTCAGCATGATGTACAAGGAACATGCCTTCCTTGATCGCTTTGCCGCTGCCGCGCGCGATGGATTTCGTTTTGTGGAATACCTCTTCCCCTATGAGTTCGATGCGGCAGAGATTGCAGAGCGTCTGACATCGGCTGGCATCACGCAATCCCTCTTCAATCTGCCACCTGGGGAGTGGGACAAAGGCGAGCGGGGTCTGGCCGCGCTGCCCGGACGCGAGACTGAATTCGCTCAGGGTCTGGAGAAGGCGCTGCTGTACGCCGACGCCACTGGATGCAAGCGACTGCATGTCATGGCAGGTCGCATGCCCCTGGACGACCAGCAGCGCGTGACGCTCAGTGATGTCGATCGCGCGGCCATGCGCAAAACTTACCTCGCCAATCTGAAGCGGGCTGCGCAGGCCTGTGCGGCGCATGGCATCACCGCGCTGATCGAGCCAATCAACACGCGCGATATTCCAGGCTACTTTCTCAACTACCAGCAGGACGCCCATGAGATCATCGCAGAGATCGGTGAGCCCAACCTGAAAGTGCAGATGGATTTTTATCATGTTCAGATCATGGAAGGCGACATCGAAATGCGACTGCGCAAGCACTTCGCCAATGTCGGCCATGTTCAGATAGCAGGGGTGCCGAAACGACATGAGCCCGACCTCGGGGAGGTGAATTTCCCCTACCTGTTCGGCGTGCTCGATGAGCTCGGTTACGCTGGTCATGTTGGTTGTGAATACAACCCGCGTGCCGGCACCTCTGACCATCTGGGCTGGATTAAACCCTACCTGAAATAAACAACAAAATACCAACCGAGAGCAGGGAAAGTCATGAACAAGATCGTTGATCTGCGCAGCGATACCATCACGCATCCGACGCCAGGAATGCGCGCCGCGATGATGCAAGCGCCGTTGGGAGACGACGTTTTCGGCGACGACCCCAGCGTCAATTTGCTGCAAGAAAAAATCGCCGATCTGTTGGGTTTCGAAGCAGCGCTGTTCATGCCCACCGGCACCCAGAGCAACCTCTGCGGCATTCTCGCGCATTGTCAGCGTGGCGATGAGTACATCGTCGGGCACAACGCCCACACCTATCTGTGGGAGGCAGGTGGTGCCGCCGTGCTCGGTAGTGTCCAGCCGCAGCCGATTCAACATCAACCCGATGGCACGCTGGCGCTGACAGACATCGAGGCAGCGATCAAGATAGATGATCCGCATTTTGCGCGCTCTCGCTTGCTGGCGCTGGAAAATACACTCGGTGGCAGACGCATGCCGATGAACTTCCTCGAACAGGCCACGCAGCTGGCGCGCTCGCGCGGTCTTGCGACGCATCTTGATGGTGCGCGATTATTCAACGCCGCCGTGGCGCAGGCCGAAGCACAGCGTACCGATCCGCGCCAAGAGGCCAGACTGATTGCGCAGCACTTTGACAGCGTGTCGGTCTGTTTCAGCAAAGGACTGGGCGCGCCTGTCGGCTCGGCCCTGTGTGGCTCCAAAGATCTGATTTATCGGGCTCGTCGTCTGCGCAAAATGGCCGGCGGTGGTATGCGCCAGGCCGGCGTGCTGGCCTCGGCAGCGGCGTATGCGCTGGATCATCACATCGATCGACTGGCAGATGATCATGCGCTCATGCGCGAGCTCTATGCGCAGCTGAAGGATATCCCCGGGCTTGGCATCGAGGCACCGCAGACCAACATACTGTTCATCGATTTGCAGGAGAGCGTGCGTGAGCGCGCGCAAGCACTGGTCGATCACCTCAAAGCGCGCGGCGTGTTGGTGATCGGTCTGTATCGGCTGCGGCTCGTGACCCATCTGGACGTGGACGCCGACGGCATCCGGCGAGCAGTGGCTGCGATTCGCGAATTTTTCGACGCCTAATTTTCTTCGACCTGCATCGCTCGACCGGCCTGGTGTCATGCCGGTCGTGTTGACCGATCGGCAATTCTCTACGCCACTCCTCCGTTCTGAGGGCGCTTGGTTTGCAAGCAAAGCAGGCCTCATGCGTCTTACCTTACAATGCGCGCTTTTGAAATCCCCCTCAGGAGACACCATGTCCAGCGATATCGAAATCGCACAGCAGGCGAAGATGAAGCGTATTACCGAGGTGGCGCAAACCCTCGGCATTGCCGATGAGCACCTGGAGCCTTATGGTCACTTCAAAGCGAAAGTATCGCTCGACTATGTCGACTCCCTCAGGGGCAAGCCTGATGGCAAGCTCATCCTTGTCACCGCAATCAGCCCCACACCAGCCGGTGAAGGCAAGACCACCACCACGGTGGGACTCGGGGATGCCCTCAATCGCATCGGAAAAAAAACGGTGATTTGCCTGCGCGAACCCTCACTGGGCCCGGTGTTCGGCGTCAAAGGTGGTGCCGCTGGCGGCGGTTACGCGCAGATCGTGCCGATGGAAGACATCAACCTGCATTTCACCGGGGATTTCTCTGCGATTGCGCTGGCTAATAATCTCCTCGCCGCGATGATCGACAATCACATCAACCATGGCAATGCGCTGGACATCGATCCGCGTCGCATCACCTGGAAACGTGTGGTCGACATGAATGACCGCGCGCTACGCAGCATCGTGGTGGGCCTTGGCGGCACGCCAAACGGCTATGTGCGCGAGGATGGCTTTGATATCGTCGTCGCTTCGGAGGTGATGGCGATCTTCTGCCTTGCGACCTCGGTCAAAGATCTGAAAAAGCGCTTGGGCGATATTGTGATTGGCTACACGCGCGACCAGAAGCCGGTGCATGCGCGGGACCTGAATGCCCATGGTGCGATGACTGTGCTGCTTAAAGAAGCGCTCAAGCCCAATCTCGTGCAGACGCTCGAGAACAACCCCGCATTTGTGCATGGCGGCCCCTTTGCCAACATTGCGCATGGCTGCAATTCAGTAATTGCCACCCAAAGTGCGCTAAAGCTGGGCGACTATGTGGTGACGGAGGCGGGCTTTGGTGCCGACCTTGGCGCAGAAAAATTCATCGATATCAAATGCCGCAAGACTGGTCTCAAGCCCTCGGCCTGTGTGCTGGTCGCGACCATACGCGCGCTCAAATACCACGGCGGCAAGGATGTGAAAGAGCTCAATGGCGAGGACTTGAGCGCGCTGGAGAAGGGACTTGTCAATCTCGAGCGCCATGTCGAAAACGTGACGAAGAACTACGGCCTGCCATGCGTGGTATCGATCAATCGTTTCAATGCCGATACCGATGCCGAGATCGCGCTAGTGACCGATCGCATGAAGTCATTGGGTGTGAATGTCGTGCTCGCAGAGCACTGGGCAAAGGGTGGTGCGGGCGCGGAAGCGCTCGCCCGTGAGGTCGTGCGGCTTGCCGAGGGTGGTGGCCAACTCAATTTTGTCTATCAGGATGGTGATTCGCTGCTCGACAAGATGAAAGCCGTCGCGACCAAAATTTACGGTGCTGCCGACATTAGTGCGCCGTCGAAGGTCAGGCAGCAACTGAAGGTCTGGGAAGAGGCGGGGTATGGGCACTATCCGATCTGCGTGGCAAAGACGCAGTCGTCCTTCAGCGCCGATGCCACATTGCGCGGCGCGCCCCGCGGGCATGTGGTGAATGTGCGGGAAGTGCGTCTTGCGGCAGGCGCGCAGTTCATTGTGATGATTTGCGGCGACATCATGACCATGCCCGGACTGCCGAAGGTGCCTAGCGCAGAGAAAATCGACATTGATGAGGAAGGCCGAATCGTCGGCCTATTCTGAGTCCCCCTCTGAAGGGGCCCCTTCGGGCAGGGGGCGAGTGACGCGCCCGGCAGATGGAAGGCGCGTTGAGAGGCCCGCACAATAGGCTATGACGTGCATAAGCGCGAACCAAAACGACACATTTGCGTGCTCGCTGGTTCGCGCTTTTTTATTTTTGATAATGGTTTTAATAGGTAAGGTTCGCTTACATCGCCAGTAAGAAATTCTGAATTTTTACGCACTGAACTCATCAGTACAGTTCTTGCCTGATTCGTTTTAACCGGATGGTGAATAGCGCTCCATCCTCTCAGGAGAACTCTGATGTTGCAGAAAGTTGCAGCCGCTCCCGGCGCATTCCCTCACAGCCAGACCATCGAGCAGATTGATGCCGAACTGTGGTCAGCCATCCAGAAAGAAAACCAGCGCCAGCAGGATCACATCGAGCTGATCGCCTCCGAGAACTATGCCTCGCCTGCGGTAATGGAAGCGCAGGGCTCGCAATTAACGAACAAATACGCCGAAGGGTACCCAGGCAAGCGCTACTACGGCGGCTGCGAATTCGTCGACATAGCCGAGCAGCTGGCAATTG
>OMID01000095.1 GCA_900299005.1 Oxalobacteraceae bacterium | reverse complement strand
GGCTTGAGGCGCGACCGACGTTTCTGGCCATCTGTCGTCGCGATTGACAAAGCCCTAAAGAACATCTGACTTGGCAGGAAGCGAGTGAAGTTGGCGGGACGAAGCCTTAGAGCGACAGACGATTCTTGAGGCCAACAAGGGTGAAGTTTGCCTTCCTGCGAAGATTGGGCGGCATCCATTCGACCCTTGCGGCTCAGATGATGACGTGGATGAATTGACGGGAGTCACTCAGTCAGCATTGACATCCGATCCCCGGCCTGACGCGCGGATGCCAGCTTCTCCGTGACGTCCTCGCCCATGCGCTGCAGCGGTGCGCCACAGCCCGGGCTCGCGCACTGGGTGGAGGCCGGCTCGTGGTGAAACTCGCGCCGTGGCCGATCGGGGGCTGCTGTCGCTTGACAATATCCAAGCGTTGCAAGCCATCGAGCTGGGTGAGGGTCGAGCGTGGCTTCAGAGTCCTCAAATCGGAGATCGAACTGGCCCCTGTGTATCACCGTCTGCCTCCCTGGCGCCAGAACACGCACTGGCTCAGCTCAAACGGATTCATCGCCATCGGATCAAAGTCAATGACCGAGAGCTGCATGGCGTCTCCACCTTAACCAAAGATCAAACCGACTTGCTCGCAGCCTTGACCCTGCAAACACCTACCAAACACGAGCAACTGAGCCTGCTGTAGTGGCAATTTTTAGCCCTCGGGCTATACGAATCAATGCTTTACACCATGTCGTGTCGAACTCAAGTGACATAGACTCTTACTGCAAATCATCCACGGTTACCTGCAATGCCGCCGAAATCGCACGCAATGTCTTGATCGCCCCCTCGCGCTTACCCGTCTCGATCTGGCACAAATACGCCTTGCTGATGCCGGCCTGGGCGGCGAGTGCATCCTGTGTCAAACCGCGATATTCACGCCATACCTTGACCGGATTGGCCCCGGTCAGCAGCGCGTCGAGCACACCGGAGGGAACCGTTTCATCCTCGCCGGAAGCCAGTTTTAGCCGGAACGCATCGAGCAATGCCCCGTCGATGGCATCCTCGGCCGCCTCAAGCAGCGCCTGGTAATCCGCCCACGGCAGCACGACGTATTCCGGTTTGCCGTCACGGTTGATGGTTTGAATGTTCATTGATAGATACCTCCTCGTGGCCCAATTTCGGTAACCAGCACCCGTAGTCGCTGGCCGTCAAGAAAATACAACACCCGCCAGTCGCCAACCCGCAGCCGATATCCGTCTCGGCCGACCAGCTTTTTGACGCCAGGCGCAGCAAACGGGTCTTGCGCCACTGTCTCGATCCTGCTGCGAATGAGCATTGCCGTATTCGTTGGCATGCGCCTGAGTACGCGAATGGACTGTTTGCTGTATTCGATCTGGTACACTGGCCAATGTTAGCTTTAAGCTAACAAATAGTCAAAATCAAACGCTGTATAAATCATCGGCGCTGGCGGTACGGCATACACACCAGTGGAGCAGGATGTCTTCGGTCACGCCGGCTTGTCGATCCCAAGGACTCAAGCGCCGCCACCATCGGCGCCACATTCTCTCCCACGTCCTCTCCGCAAGCGCCTCGCAGCGCGGAGGTGGTGCCGGCGGACATTGGCTGGAACGACATTGGTGCCTGGTCGGCCTTGTGGGATGTGGGCGGTAAAGACGCCAACCCTAGGGCTGGTATGAGGGCATTAACCCCGGGGCGCGTTTTCAGGTGAAGCGCATCGCCATCAAGCCCGTCGCTGCACGGTCGCTGCAGATGCACCACCACCGGGCATAACACTGGATTTTAGTGAAGGGCACGGCCAAGGTGACGCGCGGTTACGAGACTTTCTTGGTCAGTGAGAACGAATCGACTTTTATCCCCCTGTGCACGCAATATCGACTGGAAAATCACGGCAAGGTAACGTTTGAAATGATCGAGGTGCAGCCGGGCAGCTATCTGGGCGAGGATGACATGGTGCGGTTTGAGGATGTGTACGGGCCGGACGGGGTAAGTCTGGGCGTGGGGTGCCGTCCCGCCAGCGCCGACTTTTCCGATGATTGAGTTGCTTGATAAGCTAGAGACTGCGCCGCAGGTTTCGCCTGTGCTGCCGATTCGGCCGCGGTTGTATTGAGCTTAGTGTCTAATAACAAAGGATTTTCTCCAGATTTGAGAGTAATGAGGTGGTGATGTACTCCGTTACCTCATTTTTACTCTCACCGTTACTCACATCAAGATTCGCACAAGGGCGAATTACCTGGAATCACTACAGCAGCTGAATTTCAATTTTTCTCTGTACTTCAGCCACTTAGAGCGATCTTTTCAACGGTGTTGAATCTGCGAGAAGTCTATCTTGGCGAGCCAGAGGAGATTGTCCAACTAACTCGCTCAGTTTTCTGCCTCCCCGGTTTTGGTGGGGTCGGGGATTCGAATTGACCTCTCCCGCATGGGACAGCTTTCGACCCTGAACGGACATTCGCTGTCCTGATCTCGCTGCCGTAGGGCAGACGATCAGACTCGAATATTGTCACCACCAGAAGGCCCCCGCCTGGACCCCGTGGCCACGGCAAAGGCGCTACCATGATGCTTAACGAGGAGATCTCCGTGACCGACCTGACGCTGTACACCCACCCCCAGTCCCGTGGTCGCATTGCTCACTGGATGATGGAAGAACTGGGTGAGTCCTACGAGACCGTCTGGCTAGACTACGGCACCTCCATGAAGGCGCCTGACTACCTGGCGGTCAACCCGATGGGCAAGGTGCCGGCCCTGCGCCATGGTGCGGTGGTGGTCACCGAATCGGCTGCCATATGCGCCTACGTGGCCGATGCCTTCCCCCACCATAGGCTGCTGCCGCAGACGGCGGCCGAACGTGCGGCCTACTTCCGCTGGCTGTTCTTCGCGGCTGGCCCGCTTGAGCAAGCCGTGGTGGCCAGGACGCTGGGTTGGTCGGTGCCGGCTGGGCGTGGCGCCATGGTTGGCTTCGGTAGTTACGCTGACACGCTCGACGCACTGGAATCGGGCCTGCGCGAAGGGCCGTTCGTTTGCGGCGACCGCTTCACGGCGGCCGATGTCTACGTGGGCTCCAGCGTAGCCTGGGGGCTGCTGTTTGGCACCCTGGAAAAGCGGCCGGTGTTCGAGGCCTATGCCGCGCGGCTGGCAGCACGGCCAGCGTATGTCCGCTCAGTCCATCTCAACGAACTGCGGTTGCAGACGGGGGGCGCAGTGGCCTGATCGGCAAGTGCGTGCCCGACCGGGCCGTACATGGGCCGCGGGCATCAAAATTTGGGGCAGATATGATCACCGACATCGAAGACTACTTCACTAAGGGTTGCGGACGCTGCGAGCGATTCGCCACCGCCGACTGCTCGACGCGCCAGTGGGCTGAAGGCCTTCGAGAAGTCCGCGCCCTGTGCCTTGACCTGGGGCTGGTCGAAACGGTCAAGTGGGGACACCCGTGTTACGTGCACGCCGGCCGCAACATAGCGGTATTGGGTGCGTTTCGCCGCGATATGCGTCTGAGCTTCTTCAACGCTGCGTTGCTGACCGACCCGCGAGGCGTGCTTGAACGACAGGGCCCGAACACACGCCACCCCGACATGATCCGGTTCACAGATGTGGCGAGCATCGGGGCCCTGGCGCCCGTGTTGCGGTCCTACCTCATGGAAGCGATGGGTTACGCCGCAGGCGGCATCCGGCCACCTAGGGAGGCGCGCGAGCTCGATCTCCCGCAGGAACTTGTCGAGGCCATGGAAGCTGACGTTGAACTCGCCGAGGCCTTCCAAGCGTTGACGCCGGGTCGCCAGCGTAGCCATGTCATTCATCTAGCGTCGGCCAAGTCGTCCGAAACGCGGGTGCGCCGAATCATGGCAATGCGCGGTCCCATCTTGGCGGGCAAGGGCGCACAGGAGCGTTGAGCCCGCGTCCAGACCGTCAGGGTGCAGGCAGGCTGTGCCGACAGCTTACCAACGGGGCAATGCACAGGGCAATGGCTTCGTGCTTGAAGGAAGCGCCGACCGGCAACATGACAGCGCGCTTGCCCACGACGCCAATTCGCAGGGGAACTTCATGCGGAATCGTGCCACGAGCCCGGTGCTCAGGCGGTCGGTACGGGGTTGTGCCCGAAGCGTTGGCGGCGCTCGCGCTCGGCCGTGTGTAGTATGTCAGAGTTGATGGTGCTGATCGTAACTTGCCGTTCGCGGGTTACCGCTCCTGGCCGAAAGCAGCCCGTACCCTGCCGAGAAAATGCTAGCCGATCGCTAGGTGTGTTCAGTCGCGCGCCTTCAGCGGTGGCGCACCGTCAGCGATGGACCGCCGTTCTTGAAGATCGTGGGGAAGGTTCTGTACCGGCTCAAGGACATTGAGGCCTACGAGGGAGCCAGCCTGGTACGGAAGGTGTTCTGAGTGTTCACCCTGGGAGGCCCCGAACGGCTAGGAAATTGTTCGAACGATTTGGAATTTTCGAACTGATCGTGGCGGGGAGACTACAGCTGCACTAACTTGCTAAGGTCAAAATAAATCAAGTTCTGGTGAGGTCGAGGATTCAAACTTTCTGTAAGAGTTTTACAGAAATTGCTGCGCGTGGCGCCACACGCTACAATTAGTACATGATCCGAAGTTTCAGGCACAAGGGCGTTGAGCGCTTCTTCAAATCCGGTTCGCTTGCCGGGATCCAAGCTGCTCATGCCCCGCGCCTGGCTCGGCAACTATCAGCACTAGATGCCGCATCGCGGCCAGAAGACATGAACAGACCCGGCTGGGACTGGCACCCCCTGAAGGGCAGCCTTTCTGGTCACTGCTCAGTAAGCGTTAACGGCAACTGGCGTCTGACTTTTACGTTTGAAAACGGCGATGCCGTGCTGGTCGACTACCAAGACTACCACTGAGGTGATTATGAGTTCGATGTTTAACCCCCCCCATCCTGGCCTCACCCTCAGGGACGACATCCTGCCTGCGCTGAACCTGCAGGTTGGCGAAGCTGCCGCCCAGTTGGGAGTCGACCGCACGACGCTGTCCAAAGTACTCAATGGAAGAGCAGCGATCAGTCCCGCGATGGCACTGCGCATTGAGCGTTGGCTTGGCAGAAATCACGGTGGGGCCGCTGAGGTATGGCTAGCGCAGCAAACCGCTTTTGACTTGTGGCAGGCTCGCCAAGCAACGAAGGCTTCAAAAGCCTTATCCCGGGTTAAGGCTCTCAAGCTGCAATCTGTTTGATCAGTTTTTGCGTAATTTTAAGTACGGTTCGAATCCTGTGGCGGAGAGGGAGGGATTCGAACCCTCGATACGGTATAACCGTATACCGGATTTCGAGTCCGGCGCATTCGACCACTCTGCCACCTCTCCACATGGTCTAATTGTGAAGTTTAGCATTTGTGAGATTTACGACCGTGACGATAGCCCATGAAGTTGCCCGCCGCCGGACCTTTGCGATCATCTCGCACCCTGATGCGGGAAAGACCACGCTGACAGAAAAACTATTGCTGTTTGCAGGAGCCATTCAAATTGCCGGCTCGGTGAAAGCCAGAAAAGCGACCCGACACGCCACCTCCGATTGGATGGAGATCGAGAAGCAGCGAGGCATCTCAGTGGCCAGCTCCGTGATGCAAATGGAGTACCGAGACTGCGTGATCAATCTGCTCGACACACCAGGGCACCAGGATTTCTCGGAGGATACGTATCGGGTACTGACCGCAGTTGACTCAGCACTTATGGTGATCGATGCGGCCAACGGCGTCGAAACGCAAACTCTTCGACTCATCGAGGTCTGCCGGTCACGTGGCACGCCAATCATGACCTTCATCAATAAGATGGACCGCGAGGGGCGAGACGCCTTGCAGTTGCTCGACGAGATCGAAGAGGTGCTAGGTATGCCGTGTGCGCCGCTGACCTGGCCGGTGGGGCAAGGTAAACGATTTGGTGGCATTTTTGACTTGCGTGCGCAACGTATGCGGGTGTTTCAGCCTGGCCAAGATCGTCGCCGCGAAAGCGATGACTTAATCGACAATATGTCATTACTTCGCGAGCGTTTTGGGGCCGAGTTTGAGCAAGCAGAGTCCGAGATGGAGCTCGTTCAAACCGCTGCAGAGCCATTTTCAAAGGAGCTCTTTGTTCAATCCAAACAGACGCCTGTTTTCTTTGGTTCTGCAATCAATAACTTTGGTGTTCAAGAAGTACTCGATGCCTTAGTCGACCTGGCTCCCATTCCTTCAGCACGCAAGGCTGTTTCGCGCCAAGTGAGTCCCGATGAGTCGCGTTTTTCAGGTGTCGTCTTCAAAATCCAGGCGAATATGGATCCTGCGCATCGAGACAGAATTGCATTCTTACGTGTTTGCTCCGGTGTTTTCGAACGAGGTATGAAGCTTCGTGTTCGCCGCACGGCCAAGGACCTTCGACCAACGGGCGTCGTAACCTTTTTATCGCAAAGACGCGACCTAGTGGAGCAGGCCTACGCAGGCGACATTATCGGCATCATCACCCACGGTGGCTTGCAACTTGGTGATACGGTTTCAGAAGGCGAAGCCTTGCAGTACACTGGCTTGCCATTTTTTGCGCCTGAAATGTTTAGAACGGTCGAGATCGCTGACCCAATGCGTAGCAAGCAATTACAAAAAGGACTCAAAGAGCTCGGAGAGGAAGGAGCAATTCAGGTTTTCCGACCATTGGCCGGTCAATTGATGCTGCTTGGCGCAGTTGGTCAACTTCAATTTGAGGTAGCGGCACATCGTCTGCAAAGCGAGTACGGAGTCGCTGTACGCTTAGGGGGCTCGAATTACACGGGCGCGCGATGGGTGACCTGTGAGGACGAGATCGAGCTTCAACGTTTTGTGAATGCCAACAGCACGCGCGTAGCCCTTGATGCTGCCGACACTTATACGTATCTGATGACCACGCGCTACGATTTACAGTTTTTGCAAGAACGCTGGCCGAAGATTCAATTTCACCCCCTTCGCGAACATGCTGGCTTAGTTCTTGAAGCGGCGTGATTGTTCATCTACGCCGACGTCTATGGAATTGAGTAGCTCCTCGTTGGACACCTGCGGCAACCACTGGTGATTCAATCGTTGCCGCAATGACCGCAAACTAATAGGCTCTGCAGCTTTTGTATCGTTACGATTTTCTGCCCAGTACGCCCAGGCACGTTGCTCGGTGGGGTCATAGACGAGTTTAAAGACCGCATCAGGCACCCAGACTGCCGATTGACCGATACTTCTTGGCCCCGGACTAGATTTGCTGGGCGAAGACATCGCGTTCAAGTGCTCTCGTGCATGGTGATAGACAGGGCCTGTCATGACATAGACCGCATGACCAACACGCCTTACATAACGTCTCGTGGCCTTTTCATAGTCGGCCCAAACGCCGCGATTTAACTCTGGGGCTTGAGGCACCATGTTAGCAAGCGAAAAACTTTGTGCCATGGC
>OMID01000094.1 GCA_900299005.1 Oxalobacteraceae bacterium | reverse complement strand
CGGCGGTACCGCCGTCCCCGGGGCCTACCGCTGTGCCACCTGCTGCAACGGCGCCCGCGCCAGCAGGCAGCGAGGGCTTCACTTACTATTTGCAGGCTGGAGCATTCCGCGAACAGAGCGATGCCGAGGCAACCAAGGCCAAGCTGGCGCTGATGGGCGTGGCCGCGACGATCGCCGAGCGCAAATCCGAATTGGGAACCTTGTACCGTGTGCGGGTGGGGCCATTCCCCGAGCTAGAGGCGATGAACCGCGCGCGCGTGCGTCTGTCCGACAACGGTGTTGATGCGGCTGTCGTTCGCGTACCGAAATAAGCAAAAAATCGAACAGAAAAATCGAACAGAAAAATAAGCAAAAAATATTCAAAGTATTGTCAGAGACAACCCCGACCATTGCACAAGGATCCAGTATGCGTTTCCTCACCCGTCTGATCACCATCGTCAGTTTCGGATTCATTGCCGCCGCTTCCGCGGTGGCCACGCCCACCGAGCCCATCGAAGGTGCGGAATATCAGCGCTTGCAGAACGCGCAGCCTACCGACACCGGCAAGAAAGTCGAGGTGCTTGAATTCTTCTGGTACAACTGCCCGCATTGCTTTGCGTTCGAGCCCTCGCTCACGGAATGGGTGAAGAAGCGTGGTGACAGCATTGTCTTTCGACGCGTTCCGGTTGGCTTTCGCGACTCTTTTGTCCCTCAGCAGAAGCTCTACTACACGCTGGAAGCCATGAACCGCATGGATGTTCACAAGCAGGTATTCGACGCAATTCACGTAGCGCGCCAGAAGCTGGACAAGGAAGACGCGATACTCGAGTTCATCGAGAAGCATGGGGTCGATCGCAAGAAATTCCTGGAAATTTACGGCTCGTTTAGTGTGCAGTCCAAAGTCAATCGTGTTCGCCAGTTGCAGGAGACGTATCGTATCGAGGGCGTGCCCACAGTCGTCATTGATGGCCAGTACATCACCTCGCCCTCTATCGTCGGCCAGACCATGCGCGGCGCACCGGAGCAGGCCATGAATGCAGCAACGCTGCAAGTGATGGATGCGCTCGTCGCAAAGAAGAAATAATCAACGCTTTTGCCTGACCACGTGCTGCGGGTTTTTATCACTGGCGCATCCAGTGGACTGGGCGCGGCGATGGCGCGGGAATACGCGCAACAGGGTGCGCAACTCGGCTTGCTCGCTCGACGCGAAGCCTCGCTCAGAACGCTGGTTGCGGGACTTCCCGGCGGCGGGTCGCATTGCATCTATGCGGCAGACGTGAACGACAGCGCCGCCCTGGCGCAGGCAGCAGAAGATTTCATCCGCACGGCCGGTGGCATCGATATCGTGATTGCCAACGCCGGTATCTCGCATGGCACGCTCACCGAGCGCAAGGCGGATCTCGCCGTGTT
Organism: Oxalobacteraceae bacterium; assembly: GCA_900299005.1. GTDB lineage: Bacteria > Pseudomonadota > Gammaproteobacteria > Burkholderiales > Burkholderiaceae_D > Pernthalerella. The sequence goes on along the minus strand of OMID01000094.1, from coordinate 13,348 downwards.
CACCCGCATCATTCAGACCAATCTGATCGCTACCGTCGCCACCTTCGCACCGTTCATCGACACGATGAAGCAGCAGGCAGCTGCGGGTTCTACAGCTGCGCAGCATCTTCGGTTGGTGGGTATTGCCAGTGTGGTGGGCATACGGGGCCTGCCGGGTGCCGAGGCTTACAGTGCATCAAAGGCGGCCGTCATCAGCTACTGCGAATCCTTGCGCGTCGAATTGCGCCGTTATGGCATCGCCGTCGTGACCATTGCGCCGGGCTATATCGATACGCCTATGACGCGCATCAACCCTTACCCGATGCCTTTTCTGCTGCCCGCCGAGGTGTTCGCGCGTCGTGCGGTCCGCACGATTGCCGCTGGCCGTAGCTATGCTGTGATTCCCTGGCAGATGCGCGGCGTCTCATGGTTGCTCAGGGCGCTACCCAACGGGCTCTATGATCGGCTATTCGCCAATGCGCCCCACAAGCCAGCATTGAACGAGAGTGAGCCATGACAGCGGCGCTCAGGGATGCCATCGGGGTTGAGCACCCGCGCGTTGACGCCGCACAGGAATGTCGTATCGTCTCGCTGGTGCCTTCGGTGACCGAGCTGATCTGCGCACTGGGTCTGGCGCCGGCACTGGTGGGCCGGACCGGGTTTTGCATTCACCCGAGGCTCACGCTGGAGCCCATTCCCAAGATCGGTGGCACCAAGGATGTGAACATCGACAAGATTCGCCAGCTCGCTCCGACGCATCTGCTGGTCAATATCGATGAAAATGAAAAGCCCACGGTCGATACGCTGTCCCGTTTTGTGCCCAACGTGATTGTCACGCATCCAGTCGCGCCTGAGGATAATCTTTCCTTGTATCGACTGCTGGGGGGCATTTTTGGCAAGGAGGCCGAGGCTGAATCCTTGTGCACGCGTTTTGGCGAAGCCCTGTCATCCCTGCAGCAGTCTCAGCCGCTACGAAAAAAAGCAGGCCCCCATCGCGTCTTGTATTGCATCTGGCAAGATCCCTGGATGACCGTCTCGCGGGACACGTATATCGCGCGCATGCTGGCATTAATCGGGTGGGAGCAGTGGATATCGGCGTCTGAGGCGCGCTATCCGGTGTTTCGCTGGGATGAACCGCTGCTCGACAATATCGACGAGATACTACTCTCCAGCGAGCCCTATCGTTTTACCGAGGCACACGCAGAGGCACTGGAGCGGCAGCTTGGCAAACCGGTGCGCCTGGTCGATGGTGAGATGGTGTCGTGGTATGGCAGCCGAGCGATTGAAGGGCTGGCGTACCTGAGAACATTGTCGCTGAGCTGATCAATGATGAAGCCTGACGAGGCTTTATTTTTTCTTCGATATCCGTGCGAGCATGCGCAGAAATTCCAGCGCGATCGACTTGTGATGTTCATCCAGCTGGTCCAGCGTGCCGATGATTTTGGTATCGGTGGGAGAGAGCGCTGACCCCTGACCTTTGGCGCGCTGTTCGAGCGCATTGCCGAACCGTAGCCATTCGGCGGGGACTTCCAGCCAGCTAGCCAGCGCCCGCAGTTTTTCTTGCGTCGGAATGGACTCTCCCTGCAGCCACTTGCGGGCCGCGTGCACCGTTACCGGCTGCCCGGAAAAGCGAAGATTAAATTCCCTCGCAAGTTGGGTCGGGCTGTTTGATGAATACGCCGCGTTGCGGAGCGCCAACTGCAGTCTTCCACTGAATGCCAAGCGTTCTTGGGTAGAGTTCATGGCGCGGACTATTGCATGTAAACATGTAATAGTCAGTCTATTGCTACGCTACCGATTGTAAAAAAATCAAAAGTTGAGATTTTTTAAATTCCGATCGTTTCTATACCGATGGCCCTGATTGGCCTGCCATAACGGGAACCCACGGGCGAATTCAATGGCGTGAAAAGCGTATGACGCCGTCATCATCTTTGTGGCGGGTCAGTTCCCCGGCATACCAGAGCCTGTGAAGGTGGGCGAGCGCCTCGCCCATGGCGAAGCTCAGCTGGTGCGCATCCAGAGTGCGCGGAAACATCAGCGGCACGATATCGGCCGCCGAGTGGGGCGCAATGGAGCAAGCCTGACGGACTTCTTCCAGTCGCTCGGCATGGTGCGTATGCAACTGGGCGATACGTTGGTGCAGCCCGCGAAAGGGCTTGCCATGCGAGGGCAAGACCAGGGTATCTTCGGGCAGCGCCAGGAACTTGTTCAATGAGTCAAGAAAATTCCCCACCGCGTCGAACTCGGGCTCGATCGCAAATACCGACGTGTTTGTCGAGATGCGCGGCAGTACCATGTCGCCTGAGATCATGAGCTTGAGTGATTTGCAGTACAGCGCGGCGTGTTCGGGCGAGTGGCCGCTGCCGGTGATTACTTGCCAGCGTTGTCCGCCGATTTGAAGCGGGCGATTTTCTTCCAGTCGCAAGAAGGCAGCGGGAACGGCAGGCACGAGTGAAGGATAGTAATTACGGCGACCATCCAGCTGCGAGATCATCTCGGCGTCGCTGAGTCCGTGTTCTCGAAAATGCGGCAGCATCGAAGGACCATCAGCGCCCGGCAGACCGGCTGACATCATCCGTGCAAAGCCATATTCGCCCACCGTCATCATGAGCAGGGCTTGCCAGCGTTGGCATAGCCAGTCGGCCAGGCCGACATGATCGGGGTGGCAGTGCGTCACGATGACGCGCAGGACGGGAAGCCCTTGCAGTTCTCGTGCGAATACCTGTTCCCAGGCCGTCCGGGTCGCATCATTGGCAATGCCGCAGTCGACGATGGTCCAGCCCCGGCGAGCCTTTCCGTCGGCGGCTGTTGCTTCATCAGCTAGCAGCCACAGGTTAATGTGATCCAGTGCAAAGGGCAGGCCCATGCGTACCCAGCGCACGCCGGGAGCGACTTCCAACGTAGCCCCGCTCTCGGGCAAGGTGTCCCCAAAGACATAGGTCAGTTCGGATTCGAGAGCATTCATAAGCGTTGACGGGTGGGCGTTAGGGGGGATGGGGTGGACGATGTCAGCGCTTGAATGGCATGTTAATGAAGTCCGGTGCAGTCAGTGAGCCATTGGGATGGTGGGCCGGTAGGCGCATGAGCGACGGACAAGCCTGGGGGCGATCTTTTGCCTGCCGTCCGCCATGAGGCTTTCCAAGCCCGGTCAGCCCCCTTACAATACCGCTTTGATTGACGTTTACGTAAACGGCACTCTACCGGTAAACCACCATGGCGACTTATACCATCACCGAGCTGGCGCGCGAGTTTGACATTACGCCGCGCGCGATTCGTTTCTATGAAGATCAGGGGTTGATCAGCCCGCGCCGTGAGGGTGCCGGGGGCCGTACGCGAGTCTATGGCGCCCGCGACCGCACCCGGCTCAAGCTGACCTTGCGTGGCAAGCGGCTAGGGCTGACGCTCTCCGAGATTAAAGATCTGGTCGACATGTACGAGTCGCCCAAGGATTCGGCGGCGCAGATGACGAGTTTTCTTGCGGTGCTTGCGCGGCACCGCGAATCACTGGAACAGCAGCGCGAAGACATTGAGGTGACGCTGGCCGAGATCACCGCCCACGAAGCGCAATGTCGGCAGATGCTGCAAGACGCTAAACACAAATCGGGGCCTGCGCGCAACCGCCGCGCCGCCTGACTATCACCTACGCGCAGATTATTCGGGGGAGACATATGATCGATTTGCCGGGCCTCGCCTTCGATCACGGCGACGACATCGCTGCACTGCGTGATGCCGTGCGCCAGTTTGCCGAGGCAGAGATTGCACCACGCGCTACCGAAATTGACCGCAGCGATCAGTTTCCCATGGACCTGTGGCGCAAGATGGGCGAGCTGGGTTTGCTGGGCGTGACTGTCGATGAAGTCTATGGCGGAAGCGCAATGGGCTACCTTGCGCACATCATTGCGATGGAAGAGATATCGCGTGCCTCGGCGTCTGTCGGCCTCTCGTACGGGGCGCACTCCAACTTGTGCGTCAACCAGATTCACCGCAATGGCACTGAGACACAGAAGCAGACCTATCTGCCCCGACTGATCACTGGCGAACATGTCGGCGCACTTGCGATGTCGGAGCCGAACGCCGGCTCGGATGTGGTCAGCATGAAGCTGCGCGCGGATTTCAAGGGCGATCGCTGGGTGCTCAATGGCAGCAAGATGTGGATCACCAATGGCCCGGATGCCGATGTGCTGGTCGTCTACGCCAAAAATGACCTCGAAGCTGGTCCACGCGGCATCACGGCTTTCCTGATCGAGAAGGGCTTCAAAGGCTTCTCGGTCGCGCAAAAGCTAGACAAGCTTGGCATGCGTGGCTCGCACACGGGGGAACTCGTGTTTCAGGATTGCGAGGTGCCTGCCGAGAACGTGCTGGGCGGTCTTGGTCGGGGCGTCAATGTGCTCATGTCCGGGCTCGATTACGAGCGTGCCGTGCTCTCGGGCGGGCCGCTGGGTATCATGCAGGCCTGCATGGATGCGGTGATTCCTTACGTGCACGAGCGAAAGCAGTTTGGTCAGCCCATTGGCGAATTTCAGCTGATGCAGGGCAAACTGGCTGATATGTACTCAACCATGATGGCATGCAAGGCCTATGTGTATGCGGTGGGGCAGGCGTGCGATCGTGCCAAGACGCCTGAGCAGGTGCGTGCGCTGCGCAAGGATGCAGCGGGCGCGATTCTGTACTCGGCAGAGAAAGCCACCTGGATGGCTGGCGAGGCGATACAGGCGCTGGGTGGCAATGGGTACATCAACGAATACCCAGTGGGCCGCCTGTGGCGCGATGCCAAGCTCTACGAGATCGGCGCGGGCACCAGCGAGATTCGCCGGATGCTGATTGGCCGCGAGTTATTTGCAGAGACCGTGTAATGCCCATGCAGCACTTCCCCAAACTTCTGTCATCCCAGATCGCGTTTGACATCGCGCGCGTGGTACTTGACGGCTTTGACAAGCACTACCGTTTGTTCCGCCTCGCCAGTCAGGCGGCGCGCCGTCATTTCGAGCAGCTGACATGGAACCAGGCGCAGTCCGAGGCGCGAGAGCGCATCGCGTTTTACGATCATCGGGTGCGCGAGTGCGTGCAAATTCTGGAAGATGAGTACGACGAGGCGGAGCTGACCGACGAGGTCTGGCGCGAAGTGAAGCTGCATTACATCGGGCTGCTTACCGACCACCGTCAGCCCGAACTTGCAGAGACTTTTTTCAATTCCGTCTGCTGCAAGATGCTTCATCGAGCGTACTACAACAATGATTTTATTTTTGTGCGCCCGGCAGTATCAACCGAATATATCGAGCCGGCCGAGGGTCTGCCGGTCTACCGTGTCTACTATCCTGCGCGGGATGGAATGCGCACCGCCGTGCGTCGCATGGTGACGAATTTTCAGCTCTCTGGGGAATTCTCGGACCTCGAACGCGACATTGCCCAGGTCGAGGCGCGCATGCAAGCGATGCTTGGTTGCCCCGCCGTCGAGCCGAATCATCAGATACAGGTGCTCTCCAGTCTTTTTTATCGGAACAAGGGAGCCTACATTGTCGGCAAGGTGGTCAATGGCAACCGTGATCATCCCTTTGTCATCCCCGTCCTGCACAACCGCAAGGGTGCACTGATACTCGATACGGTGTTGTCGGATACCGGGATGATCACTACGCTGTTCTCATTCACGCGTGCCTACTTCATGGTGGATATGGAGGTGCCGTCGGCTTACGTGCGGTTTTTGCGGACGATGCTGCCGAACAAACCCCGCAGCGAGATCTACACGATGCTAGGCCTGCAGAAGATGGGTAAATCGGCGTTCTATCGTGATTTTCTCCACCATCTCGCCCATTCTTCCGATAGTTTCGAGATTGCACCGGGCATCCGTGGCCTGGTCATGGTGGTTTTCTCGCTTCCTTCATTCCCGTACGTGTTCAAGGCGATCAAGGATAGTTTTCCTGCGCCGAAGGAAACCACGCGTGAGCTGGTCAAAGAAAAATACCTGCTGGTCAAATATCACGACCGTGTTGGCCGCATGGCCGACACGTTGGAGTATTCGAATGTCGCATTCCCCCGATCGCGCTTCTCCGACGAGCTACTCGCCGAGCTCAAAGCTGTCGCGCCTTCGCTGGTGGAGGAAGAGCAAGATCAGATTATCGTGCGCCATCTGTATATTGAGCGCCGGATGACGCCGCTGAATATCTGGTTGACTGAGGCTGAGGCAGCCGGTGACGATGCCAAGCTCGAGCATGGCGTGCGGGAATACGGTAATGCGATCAAGGATCTGGTCGCTGCCAATATTTTCCCCGGCGATATGCTGTACAAGAATTTTGGTGTCACGCGTCAGGGCCGGGTGGTCTTTTATGACTATGACGAGATTGAGTACATCACCGACTGCAATTTTCGCGACATCCCCGCGCCGCGCAATGAAGAAGACGAGATGGCCAGCGAACCCTGGTACTCGGTCGCAAAGAATGACGTCTTTCCGGAGCAGTTCGGCGTTTTCTTGCTGGGCAATCCGAAGGTCCGCGAGGTTTTCATGAAATATCATGCTGACTTGTTGACCGCAGACTACTGGCGCCAGCGCAAGCAGCGCATTAAGGAAGGCCAAGTCGAGGATATTTTTCCCTATCCTCAGGAGATTCGTTTTATTTATCAGTCAGGTCACGCTGCAGTCGCGCAGGCCGCTTGAAGGCATTGAGCAAAACCGGATTCGTACGACCCCCAGTTTTAATTGAAACTCAGATTGGAGAGAAACATGCAAGACCCCATCGTTATCGTCGGCGCAGCTCGCACCCCTATGGGCGCATTTCAGGGCGATTTTGCTTCGCTCGCCGCCCATGACCTTGGCGCAGTGGCGATCAGGGCGGCTGTCGAGCGTGCCGGCATCTCACCGGAGATGGTGAATGACGTCATCTTCGGCAATTGCCTCATGGCCGCCCAGGGACAGGCGCCAGCGCGTCAGGCGTCGATCAAGGCGGGCATTCCAGTGTCGGCGGGCGCGGTTACGCTCTCGAAGATGTGCGGCTCGGCGATGCAGGCCACCATCTATGGTGTCGATTCACTGGTGGCTGGCACCAATGAGGTGGTGGTCGCAGGCGGCATGGAATCCATGACCAATGCCCCGTATCTGGTCCCCAAGGCACGCGGCGGCTACCGCATTGGTCATGGGGTGCTCTATGACCACATGATGCTCGACGGACTGGAAGATGCCTACGACAAGGGCCGCGCGATGGGCTCCTACGCTGAAGATTGCTCGGCCAAGTATCAGTTCACGCGAGAAGAGCAGGATGCGTTTGCGATCGAATCCGTCAAACGCGCGCAGGCGGCGACTGCAGAGGGTTCATTCAAGTGGGAAATGGCGCCTGTGACTATCGCCGGCAAGAGCGGCGATGTGGTGATTGATAAGGACGAAGGGCCGCTGAAAGCGAAGATCGACAAGATTCCGCAACTGCGGCCTGCGTTCAAGAAGGATGGCACGATTACGGCGGCATCCTCGTCATCGATCAATGATGGCGCGGCAGCGTTGGTGCTGATGCGCGAATCAACCGCAAAAAAACGGGGCGTGACACCCATCGCGAGAATCGTCGGGCATCATCGCCACTCGCAAGAGCCCCAATGGTTCACGACGGCACCGGTGGGCGCGATCGAGAAGCTCTATGCCAAGACTGGGTGGAGCAGCAAGGGAGTCGATCTGTTTGAGGTCAATGAAGCCTTCGCCGCCGTCGCCATGGCCGCGATGAAAGAGCATGACATTGCGCATGATCGCATCAACATCCACGGCGGCGCATGCGCACTGGGGCATCCCATCGGCGCCTCTGGGGCGCGCATCATCGTGACCTTGCTCGGCGCACTGAAGAAAACGGGTGGCAAGCGCGGTGTGGCGGCACTGTGCATCGGCGGCGGCGAAGCTACCGCGATGGCCATCGAGATGATCTAAGCTGCCCATGCGCACCGCACTGATCATCGGGGCATCACGCGGCATTGGCCGTGAATTCGTTCGCCAGCTTCTGGCGTCGGGCTGGCGGGTGTTTGCCACTGCGCGCGACGAAAAATCTCTCGCATCGCTGAAAGATAACGGCGCACAGATCCTGAAGATCGATGTGGCTGTGCCTGAGTCGCTGGCGGCGCTGGCCTGGCAGCTCGACGGCGAGAAGATTGATCTTGCCGTTTATGTCGCGGGCGTATTCGGTTCCTATGACGGCGCGGGCGAGCCACCCACCCTGCCGATGTTCGACGCCACCATGCATGCGAATGTGTTGGGTGCGATGCAGGCGATACCGCTGGTTGCGCCTTTCGTCAGCGCCGCCCACGGCAAGTTCGCTTTCATTACTAGTGGCATGGGCAGTATCGGCGAGGCCGAATCGAGCATGGGCTGGGTGTATCGGGCATCGAAAGCTGCATTGAATATGGCGGTGCATTCTGCGCGTAATGACTATCCGAATATCACGCTAGTGACGATGAATCCTGGCTGGGTGCGAACCGATATGGGCGGCGCGTCTGCGCCAACGTCGGTCGCTGACAGCGTGTCCGGTATGCTGAAGGTGATGGATAGGCTCAAGCCCTCGGACAGCGGGAGTTTTCAGAGTTATGACGGGCGGAAGATGTCGTGGTGAGTTCAGATCAAGACAAGGGATTTCCGCTGACGCCGGAAGTCAAGCGGCCCTCGCGCAATCACTGATGCCATGGTCCTCTCAGAACAACACCAGATGATTCGCGATGCGCTGCGCGATTTCTCGCAGCAGCAGCTCGCGCCGAACGCGGCCCGCTGGGACCGCGAGCATGAATTTCCGACCGATGCGCTCAAGCAGTTGGCCGCACTGGGCGCTTTCGGTGTGGCCGTGCCGCAGGAGTTGGGCGGAGCCGGTTTGGACTACCTGGCGCTGGCGTTGGTGCTGGAGGAGATCGCGGCCGGCGATGGCGGGACCTCGACGGTGATTTCGGTCAACAATTGTCCAGTGTGCAGCATTGGCATGGCTTACGCGAACCGACAGCAACAGCAGCAGTGGCTTATGCCGCTGGCCAAAGGCGAGATGCTTGGCGCCTTTGCGCTGACGGAGCCGCATGCCGGCAGTGATGCATCGGCCTTGCGCACGACCGCGTTGCGCGATGGCGATAGTTATGTGATCAATGGGGTAAAACAATTCATCACCAGCGGCAAGCATGCCGATGTCTGCATTGTCATGGCAGTGACCGACAAGAGCGCAGGCAAGCGCGGCATCAGCGCGTTCTGGGTACCTACCCGCACACCGGGGTATATCGTTGCGCGCATTGAAGAAAAACTCGGCCAGCACTCCTCGGATACCGCGCAGATTGTCTTTGACGATTGCCGGGTGCCCGCCGATAACCTGATCGGCGAGGAGGGCATGGGCTACAAGATTGCCCTCTCGGGTCTGGAGGGTGGGCGCATCGGGATTGCGGCGCAGTCGGTGGGTATGGCACGCGCAGCATTCGATGCGGCACTGGCTTATTCGCAAGACCGTCAAAGCTTTGACAAGCCCCTCTTCGAGCATCAGGCGGTACAGTTCCGTTTGGCCGAGATGGCCACGCAAATCGAGGCAGCGCGCCAGATGGTCTGGCATGCGGCCACGATGAAAGATGCTGGCTTGCCCTGCCTCAAAGAGGCAGCAATGGCAAAATTACTGGCCAGTGAGATGGCCGAGAGAGTGTGCACCGATGCGATACAAATCCATGGCGGCTATGGCTACCTCGCCGATTTTCCGGTCGAGCGAATTTATCGCGATGTGCGCGTTTGCCAGATTTACGAGGGTACCAGCGATATTCAGAAGATCTTGATCGCACGCGCACTGGCTTGACAGAGGCATTTACCAACAGACCATGAGCATACAAACCGTCAAACCCTGCCCTTGCGGTGGAGAAGATCTAGAAACGTGCTGCGGCCGATTCATCCATGGTGCCGAGCAGCCGCAAACACCCGAGCAGCTCATGCGCTCGCGCTATACCGCCTATGCGCTGGCTGAGGAGCCTTACTTGCGCGCCACCTGGGATGCCGCCACCTGTCCTCAGGAAGCGCTGATTGACCCCGGCATCAAATGGGTTGGACTGGAGGTGCGCGCTGCACAAGAAGAAGGCAATGACGGCACGGTCGAGTTCATTGCGCGCGCCAAGGTAGGCGGTCGTGCCCGAAGCTTGCACGAGACCAGTCGCTTCGTCCGCCGCGATGGGCGCTGGTGGTATGTAGACGGCGATTTCACCGCCTAAGCCAGCCCCTGCCTCGTCAAGGAGTGTCATGCCTGCCATTGAAAGCCAACTGAATCCTCGCTCAGCCGATTTCATGGCAAATGCGGCAGCCATGCAGTTATTGGTCGAAGACTTGCGCGCCCACTGCGAGAAGCTGATGCTGGGCGGTGGAGAAGCGGCTCGCAACAAGCATACTGCGCGCGGCAAGCTGCTGCCTCGAGAACGGGTGAACCAATTACTTGATCCCAGCACGCCTTTTCTGGAATTTTCGCAGCTGGCGGCCTTCAACATGTACGACAACGCCGCGCCCTGTGCCGGCATCATTACCGGCATCGGTCGCATCAAGGGGATCGAGTGCGTCATCGTGTGTAATGATGCAACGGTCAAGGGTGGGACGTACTACCCAATGACCGTGAAGAAGCACTTGCGTGCGCAGGAGATCGCGCAGCAGAATAAGCTGCCCTGCATTTATCTAGTGGACTCGGGCGGCGCCAACTTGCCGAATCAGGACGATGTCTTTCCGGATCGCGATCATTTCGGCCGCATCTTCTTCAATCAGGCCAACATGTCCGCCGAGGGCATACCGCAGATCGCAGTCGTGATGGGTTCTTGCACGGCGGGCGGCGCGTATGTGCCGGCCATGAGTGATGAATCGATCATCGTCAAGAACCAAGGGACGATTTTTCTTGGCGGCCCTCCGCTGGTGAAAGCTGCAACGGGTGAAGTTGTCACCGCCGAGGATCTGGGGGGTGGCGATGTGCACACCCGATTGTCAGGTGTTGCTGATCATCTCGCGCAGAATGATTGGCATGCGCTGTCGCTGGCGCGCACTTTGGTCGGCAATCTTAATCGCACGAAGCCCGAACCCCTGCGAATGCGCGAGCCCGCACCACCGCACTATGACCCCACCGAGCTCTACGGCGTGATTCCCACTGACACGCGCAAGCCTTTCGATGTGCGTGAAGTGATTGCGCGGATTGTCGACCACAGCGAGCTGGACGAGTTCAAGCCGCGTTTCGGTGCCACGTTGGTCTGTGGCTTTGCGCACCTCCACGGTATGCCGGTCGGGATCATCGCCAACAATGGCATTTTGTTTTCCGAATCGGCGGTCAAGGGGGCGCACTTCATCGAGCTGTGCTGCCAGCGCAAGATACCGCTGATCTTTTTACAGAACATCACCGGATTCATGGTGGGTCGCAAGTACGAAAATGAAGGCATTGCGCGCAATGGCGCAAAGATGGTGACCGCCGTGGCGACCGCTGCGGTGCCGAAGTTTACGGTGATCATCGGCGGCAGTTTTGGTGCTGGTAATTACGGCATGTGCGGCCGTGCGTATTCGCCGCGCATGCTGTGGATGTGGCCCAATGCGCGCATCTCGGTCATGGGCGGCGAGCAGGCAGCGAGTGTGCTGGCGACCGTGCGCCGCGATGGCATCGAGGCCAAGGGAGGCAACTGGAGTCCGGAGGAAGAAGCGGCGTTCAAGCAACCGATACGTGACCAGTACGAGGTGCAAGGCCATCCCTACTATGCCAGTGCGCGACTGTGGGACGACGGCATCATTGATCCCGCCGATACCCGCACTGTTCTGACGCTGGGACTTTCTGCTTCGCTGAATGCGCCGATACCCGAAACCCGCTTTGGCGTGTTCCGGATGTAAGTATTGCCGCACACCGATGAATCCCCTCCGCCAACAGATTAGCGATTCGGACTGGGTCGCCCGCAGCCTGGCCAGCGTCTGGCATCCCTGCACGCAGATGCAGCATCACGAGATGCTGCCCCTCAAAGCCATCAGCCATGGTCAGGGCGCCTGGCTGATGGATCATCGGGGGCAGCGCTATCTGGACGCGGTCAGTTCATGGTGGGTGAATCTCTTCGGGCATGCCAACCCGCGCATCAATGCAGCGCTTAAAGATCAGCTCGATCGGCTGGAGCATGCCATGCTGGCTGGCTTCACCCATGAGCCCGTGGTAGCGCTGTCAGAGCGTCTGTCTGCCTTGACCGGACATCATCTCGGACACTGCTTTTATGCATCGGACGGCGCGTCGGCTGTGGAGATCGCGCTCAAGATGAGTTTTCATTACTGGCGAAACGCTGGCCACGCCGAGAAGCAGGAATTTGTTTGTCTCGAGGGCAGCTATCACGGTGAAACGGTGGGCGCATTGGGAGTCACCGATGTACCCCTGTTCACAGAGGCCTACGGAGGCATGTGTCGCCGCGCCCACGTAGTGATGAGTCCCGATGCACGTCAGGCGGCAGACGGTGAAACGGGCACCGAGGTAGTTGCCAGGGCGATTGCCGCAATGCGCAACTTGCTGGAACGCCGAGCCACGCGCATCGCCGCCGTGATCGTCGAGCCGCTGGTGCAGTGTGCGGTAGGTATGGCCATGCATGATGCTGACTACCTGAGGCAGTTACGTTCGCTGTGCGATGAATACAAGGTGCATTTCATCGCGGATGAGATTGCCGTGGGCTGCGGACGCACGGGCAGTTTTTTTGCATGCGAGCAGGCGGACGTCTGGCCGGATTTGGTATGTTTGTCCAAGGGAATCAGCGGCGGTTATCTACCCTTGTCGCTGGTGATGACGACAGACGCGATCTACCAAGCTTTCTATCATCGGGAATTGACCCGCGGTTTTTTGCATTCGCATTCGTACACCGGTAATCCCTTGGCCTGCCGCGCAGCACTGGCAACGCTGGATATTTTCGATGAAGACCAGGTGATCGACGCCAATTTTCAGCGTTCGCAGTGGCTGGCTGATGCGCTGGAAAAAGTTGCCGCACACCCGTTAGTGCGCTACCCGAGGCAGCGCGGGATGATCGCGGCTTTCGATGTGCAGCCTAGAGTGAAAGAAGGTTTTGCTCAGCGATGTTTTGCGGCTGCGCTTGAGCAGGAGTTATTGTTAAGACCCATCGGCACGACAATATATTGGATGCCGCCGTATGTACTGACAGAGGGCGAGATTGCGGATTTGGGGGAGAGGACGTCAAGGGTGCTGGAGGCGCTGGCGTGAAGGAGCTTTGCGTCGTCCCAGCGAAAGCTGGGACCTATGGTAGTTGAGGTAAGACGGGTTATCGAAGGTGGGCTGCTGGCGAGGATGGATTCCGGCTTTCGCCGGAATGACGGGTCAAAGGTCTGTGTCGGTGTGAAGGAGCTTTGCGTCGTCCCAACAATAGCTGGGACCTATGGTAGTTGAGGTAAGACGGGTTATCG
>OMID01000093.1 GCA_900299005.1 Oxalobacteraceae bacterium | reverse complement strand
TCGCTCTGTTCGCGGAATGCTCCAGCCTGCAAATAGTAAGTGAAGCCCTCGCTGCCTGCTGGCGCGGGCGCCGTTGCAGCAGGTGGCACAGCGGTAGGCCCCGGGGACGGCGGTACCGCCGAGGCGGCCGTGGCGCTCGCCGGCTTGTCGGCGCGCGGCTTGTCGGCGGGCGGCGGATTGCTTGCGCCGGCGACAGTGGCCGGTGGGGTTGCGGGTTCTGCCTTCGCGGATCTGGCGGAGGCTGGCACGGCAGAGTCATCCTCCTCCAGCCGCTCGCGCCGTTCGCGCGCGCCGCCGGGCAGCGTTTTGTTGGGGTCACCCAGCTCGCCAGCGGGTTGCGTCTGTTTGCCCAGCTTGTCGACAAAAGGCAGCGGCGTCTTCATGATCGTCATCGCCAGCCACACTGCAATGACGAGGCCAACAATAAGGCCGATGATCACGCCAGCGACCGTGCCGCCCTGCTGCCAGCGTCGTCCGGCGACATTCGCTGTAATCCTGTCAGTCATTCGAAGTAGGTTCAATTCCGTGGAGACTCTTGTCTTGATCAGACGCTGGATTACATGCGCATCGGCGCAGAGACGCCGATCAGTTCCAGACCATTTTTCAGCACCTGCCGTGTCGCCAGCAAGAGCGCCAGCCGCGCCTGTTTGAGCGCAGTGTCATCGACCAGCACGCGTTCTGCATTGTAGTAGCTGTGCAGCTCGCCGGCGAGATCTCGCAGATAAAAAGCGACCTGATGAGGGGACAGTTCATCAGCGGCTTTTTTCAGCATCTCGGGATAGTCGGCCAGCGTAGCCATCAAAGTTGCTTCGCGCGGCGATACCAGGGGCGACAGATCTGTCGTCATCAGAGAGGCCTGATCACCTCCCCACTGCGCGAGCACCGAGCAGATGCGGGCGTGTGCATATTGCACGTAATACACGGGGTTCTCGTCAGACTGCGATAGGGCGAGATCAACGTCGAACACAAACTCGGTATCCGCCTTGCGCGATATGAGGAAAAAACGCACCGCATCGCGCCCGCGTGTCAGATCACGTTGGCCGTTGGGGTCTGTTGCGGCATCTCCCGTCGACCATTCGATCAGATCACGCAGGGTCACATACGAGCCTGCACGCTTGGAGATCTTGACCTCTTCCCCATTTTTCATCACGGTGACCATCTTGTGCAGCACATAGTCGGGGTACCCGGACGGTATGCCCATGCCCGCGGCCTGCAAGCCCGCACGCACGCGCGCTATCGTGCCATGATGGTCGCTGCCCTGAATATTGATCACTTTTGGATAGCCCCGCTGCCATTTGGTGATGTGGTACGCAACATCCGGCACGAAGTAGGTATAAGTGCCGTCGGATTTTTTCATCACGCGGTCTTTGTCATCACCATATTCCGTGCTCTTGAGCCACAACGCACCTTCTTGCTCGTAGGTCTTGCCCGCAGTGATCAGCGCATTCACCGCAGCCTCGACCTTGCCATCCGAGTAGAGCGATGATTCGAGATAGTAATTATCGAAGCGCACGCCGAAAGCCTGCAGATCCAAGTCTTGCTCGTGACGCAGATAGGCCACGGCAAAGCGGCGGATCGATTCCAGATCATTGACATTACCCGACGCGGTGACCGGTGCACCATCGGCGGCCGACATGGTTTTTTTCGCCATGAAATCCGCAGCGATGTCGGCGATGTAGTCACCGTTGTACGCGGACTCTGGCCAGTCGGCGTCGCCAGGCTTGCGGCCCTGCGCACGCGCCTGCACGGAGGCGGCCAGCGTTGCGATCTGAACGCCGGCATCGTTGTAATAGAACTCGCGCAGCACGGTGTGGCCCTGGGCTTCAAGCAGCGAGCAGATCGCATCGCCCAAAGCGCCTTGACGCCCATGGCCCACATGCAGCGGGCCCGTTGGATTGGCCGAGACAAACTCGACCAGAACCTTGGCGCCATTGGCCGCATTGCTCATGCCATAGCACTGGGCATCGGTGAACACGCGGCGGATCACGTCCTGAGTGGCAGCCAGCGCCAGGCGCAGGTTGATGAAGCCCGGACCAGCAATCTCCACTGCATCAACCAAACCAGCACGGGATGGATGGGCCATCACGGCATCCGCAATCGCTTGCGCCAGTTCACGGGGATTTTTTTTCAGCGGTTTGGCGATTTGCATCGCGATATTGCAGGCGAGGTCACCGTGCGACGGATCGCGAGGGCGTTCCAGAATGATGGCGGGCGCTTTCAGCTCGGCATCGGCCATCAGAGGGGCGATCGCCTGCTCGAACAGGGCGGCGATCTTCGCTTTGTGTTGGGCTTGCATCAGTGGGGAATCCAGAGCGCCGCGCGAATGCTGCGGACGAAGCGCGGATTATACCGGCTGGCATCGCCGCTCGAGGCAGCCTCACCGCCCGCCTAGGCCCGGTTTTGGCCAGTACTGGCGCGGCTTTGGGCTTTGTGCGGGCTGCCGCTTGCGGTGCAGGCGGCAGCCAAAAAGGGGCGCCCGACCACGGCGCCCTGGAGAGGAGATATTGCTACTACCTTGCTGCTATGTACCCCGACCCTCAGGCCGCGGCACCCCGTGAGAATCCGTCATCCTGCTCACTGTGTCAATTAATTATTACAATCAAGTAGTAAAGATAGGTTGACATACGCCACGGCCCCCTCTACAGTCTTTCAATGAATGATGCGGGCGCTGCGCCCCGCCCCGGAACATCCCATGAAGCTGCTGCGGCAATACACCCGACAACTTGCGTCACAGCTGGGCACGCAGTGGATGCCTTTTGCCGATGTGGCAACCCCGGAGCTGCCGCTGTCGCGATTGCTGCGGCTGTCGTTGTTCCAGCTGTCGATCGGTCTGGCCACAGCGCTACTGGTGGGTACGCTCAACCGCGTCATGATCGTCGAACTCGGCGTGCCTGCGTGGTGGGTGGCGCTATCGGTCGCGCTGCCGCTGGTGTTTGCGCCGCTTCGCGCACTGATTGGTTTTCGGTCTGACAAGCACCGCTCGGCGCTGGGCCTGCGGCGACTGCCGTACCTGTGGATAGGAACCCTGCTGCTGTTTGGCGGCCTGGCGATCATGCCCTTCGCCTTGCTGGCATTAACTACTCAGCAGCCGGGCATGATCTGGATCAGCCGGCTTGGTGCGGCACTGGCCTTTTTGCTCGTGGGCGCTGGCATCCAGGTCACGCAGACCGCCGGTCTGGCGCTGGCAACTGATTTGGCTGCACCGGAGAACCGGCCCCGCGTAGTCGCGCTGATGTACACGATGCTGCTGCTCGGATTGGTGGGCAGCGGCGCGCTCTTCGGCTGGCTGCTGGCAGATTTCAGTCCGCTGCGGCTCATCCAGGTGGTTCAGGGGTCAGCCGTGGCCGTGATCTGGCTGAACCTCAATGCGCTGTGGAAGCAAGAGGCCCTCAATCGCGACCGGGCCCGACAGGCACCAGAGGAAGCGGAATTCAGCCAGCACTGGCGCGAGTATGTGATGCGCCCCGGCGTGAAGCGGTTTTTGTGGACGGTGGGGCTAGGCACCTGTGCATTCAACATGCAGGACATCGTGCTTGAACCCTACGGCGCGCAGGTACTGCACCTGAGTGTCGGTGCGACCAGCCTGCTGACTGCACTGACCGCCTGCGGCGCGCTACTCGCCTTCGGACTGGCGGCCACGCTGCTTAATCGTGGCGTCGATGCGGTGCGGCTGGCGGCGCTGGGCGCTGTTGCAGGTTTGCCCGCCTTTGCGCTGGTGATTTTCGCCGGGCCGCTGGAAGCACCCAACCTGTTTCGGGCCGGCGCTTTTTTGATCGGTGTGGGCGGTGGCCTGTTCGCGGTCGGCACGCTGACGATGGCCATGAGCTTGCAGCAGGGCGAGGATGCAGGTCTGGCGCTGGGCGCCTGGGGCGCGGTCCAAGCAACGGCTGCCGGTGCCTCGGTGGCAGCGGGTGGTGTGATCAAGGACATGGTCGGCGCACTGGCCGCGTCTGGCTGGATGGGAGAAAGCCTGATCTCGCCCGTTACTGGCTACAGCTTTGTGTATCACCTGGAGATGTACCTGTTGTTCGGTGTGCTGATAGCGATAGGGCCGCTGGTGCGGCGTGATGCGCTGCCTACGCAAACAGGCCGGAAATTCGGTCTGGCAGATTTGCCCGGCTAGTTCTGATGCGCTGTCGGGCGCGGAAAAAACGAGGAGAACCCCATGGAAACAGGCGCGATCACGCAATACGTCGATGTGGCCCAGCTGGTGTTGTATGTATTCTGGATTTTCTTTTTCGGCCTCATCTACTACCTCCTGCAGGAAAACCATCGCGACGGCTACCCGCTTGACCCCGGCACGGGCCGCGATACCAAAATGGAAGGATGGCCGCCAATTCCCAAGCCCAAGACCTACCTTCTCGCTGATGGCAAAGAGGTCGTCATGCCCTATCCGCTCACCGGCCCTGAGTTTTTACAAGCCGAGCCGCGCCATCGCTGGATTGGCTCGCCGATCGAGCCCACCGGCAATCCACTGCTCGCCGGTATTGGACCGGGCGCCTGGGCCAAGCGCGCCGATCATCCGGACCTCACCCCCGAGGGCGCCCCCAAGATCACCCCGCTGCGCGTCAACCCTGAACATGGCGTGGCCTCGCGCGACCATGATCCGCGCGGCCTGCCAGTCATCGGCGCGGATGATGAACTCGCCGGCACCGTGAAGGAATTGTGGATGGACCGTTCCGAAATGATGTTCCGCTACATCGAAGTGCAGCTCAACGATTCTGCGCAGACGGTGCTGCTGCCGGTCCCTTTCGCGCGCATCACGGACACGCAAGTAAAAGTGCGCGCGATCCTCGCCCACCAGTTCCGCGACGTGCCCGGTCACCGCAACGCCGACGAGGTCACCCTGCTGGAGGAAGAGAAAATCGCCGCCTACTATGGCGCGGGCACGCTGTATGCGACGCCATCGCGTCAGGAACCCCTGGTCTGAGCGTTGATCAATCATGCAGACCTATACCGAACATGAGTTCGAAGCAGTGCCGGGGCTTCCCGAAGCTCTGCCCGCCGGGGAGCACATTCTCTGGCAGGGCAGCCCCGACTGGAAGCGACTGGCGCTGAACGCCTTCCATGTCCGCCGGCTGGCACTCTATTTCGGTCTGATGATCGCGCTGCAGGCCATCATGATTTGGGATGCATCGCACAGCCTGCGCGCAAATCTTGGCCCACTGATGCTGAGTGCTTTGCTGGCGCTCATCTCGCTCGGGCTGCTTGCCGTCACCGCCTGGCTCTCGGCCAGCACGACGATGTACACGCTGACGAACAAACGCGTAGTCATGCGCATCGGCATCGTGCTGACGCTGTCATTCAATCTGCCACTGCGCTGGATACAGTCGGCACAGTTGCGTGCTTGCGATGATCGCGGAGCTGATGACGAAGACTATGGCGATATTGCGCTCGAGCTCAAAGGTGATGATCGTATCGCCTATCTGCATCTGTGGCCGCATGCGCGCGCCTGGCATATCAAGAAGCCACAGCCCACGCTGCGCTGCATTGCCCATGCAGGCGAAGTGGGCGCGCAGCTGCACACTGCTTGGCGAGAGCGGCAAACAGAGATCGCCGCATCGCCCCATGCCGATGCCGGCGCACGTGACCTGATACCGGTCAGAATGCCCGCCGGCGTCTACGCGCAATGAAAGCCTCCGAGCCACTTCAATGGACAGCTCGCGCGCGGCGTGAATTCAATCCTGCTATCGGCTTTGCCCTGTTTGCGCTCGCCTGCCTGATGATCGTCGGCTGGGTACGCCTGACCTCGCCTGCGCCGGCACAGACCGTCATCACGCCCACAGCGAAGCGAGTGCTGGATTTCATCGATCAGCCCGATGGCTCGATCAACGTGATGGATCATGACAGCGGCGCGGTGATTGAACGCTTCAGTGGAGAGCAAGGCTTCCTGCGCGGCACGCTACGCGCCTTGGTGCGCGAGCGCAAAGTGCATGGTCTTGATCTGCGCCAGCCACAACCCTTCGAACTGATCGCGCATGACGGCAATCGCCTGACGTTGCGCGACCCCGCGACTGGCTCCACCATTGCGCTCGAGTCCTTCGGCCCCACCAACACAGCCGTATTCGCCAGGCTATTAGACTAGCGATAGCCCATGAGCGCGCCGAAAGCCATCGTCATCGGCAGCGGCTTCGGCGGGCTGGCAGCGGCGATTCGTCTCTCCTGCAAAGGTTATGACGTGCACGTGCTGGAAAAGCTGGATGCGCCCGGCGGTCGGGCATCGGTTCACCGCCAAGATGGATTCACTTTCGATGCCGGCCCCACCATCATCACGGCACCCCAGCTGCTGGAGGAACTCTGGACTCTCTGCGGCAAGCGTATGTCCGATGACATTACGCTCAAGCCGATGGAGCCGTTCTACCGGATACGCTTCGACGATGGCAGCTGGTTTGACTACAGCGGCGATGCGCAAACCATGCGCCGCGAAGTCGCGCGCTTCTGCCCCGCCGATCTGCCCGGTTATGACCGCTTTATCGCTGCGGCCGACCAGGCCTGCAAACTGGGCTTTGAAGAATTAGGCGGCATGCCCTTCAACAGCTTTTCCGACTTACTGGCGGCTCTGCCCAGCATGGTGAAAATGATGGCCTGGGAGAGTTTGTACACGCTGGTGTCACGCCATATCAGCGACCCCAAGCTGCGCATCGTGTTCAGCTTTCATCCCTTGCTCATCGGCGGCAACCCCTTTGCCGTCACCCGTGTCTACAGCCTGATCAACACACTGGAGCGACGCTGGGGCGTGCACTGGGCAATGGGTGGCACCGGCGCGCTGATCAAGGGGCTGGTCAAGCTGCTCGCCGAGCGTGGGGTCTCTGTTCGCTGTCATGCCCCCGTCACTCGCATCCATGTGCACGATGGCCGCGCCTGTGGCGTCACGCTGGAAAATGGCGAACGTCTGGAAGCCGACATCGTTGTCTCAAACGGCGATCCGGCATGGACCTATCGTTATCTGGTCGATGCAGCGCATCGCCGCCACTGGAGCGATCGCAAGATCGCGCACGGTAAATACTCGATGAGTCTGTTCGTCTGGTACTTTGGCACTAATCGCCGGTATCACGATGTCCCGCATCACATGATCATGCTGGGACCCCGTTATCGGGAACTGCTGGACGATATCTTCAAACATCATCATCTGGCCGAGGACTACAGCCTCTATCTGCATCGCCCCAGTGCCAGCGACCCGAGCGTCGCTCCGGCCGATTGCGATGCCTTTTATGTGCTCGCGCCTGTACCCCATCTGGGCAGTGGTACCGACTGGTCACAGGATGCGGAAAAATTCCGGCAATCGATACAGCGTCATCTGGAAAACACCGTGCTGCCCGGTCTCGGCCAGCATGTCGTCACCAGCAAGCTGATGACGCCCCAGGATTTCAAAGACCGGTTATGGTCTTATCAGGGTGCCGCCTTCGGTCTGGAACCTATCCTGCTGCAAAGTGCCTGGTTCCGACCACACAACCGCAGCGAAGATATTGACGGACTCTACATGGTCGGTGCCGGTACTCACCCCGGTGCCGGCGTGCCTGGCGTACTGATGTCAGCCAAAGCCATGGCGACGGTGGTGCCCAATGTCTGAGCCCATGCCAACCCCCAAAGGACAAACGCGACCACCGCCGCTCGACCTCGCCGCGTGCGAAGCCCTCATGCGCGGCGGATCGAAATCTTTCTTCGCTGCGAGCAGCCTGCTGCCGCACCATGTGCGCATGCCCTCGGTCGCGCTGTACGCTTTTTGCCGCGTGGCAGATGATGCTATCGACGAGCATGGCGACGATCCCTTAGCCATGGACAAACTGTATGCACGGCTCGATGCAATCTATGCCGGAGAACCCGGCGAGATCATTGAAGATCGGGCCATGGCCATGGTTGTCCATCGCTATGCCCTGCCACGTGAATTGCCAGACGCCTTGCTCGAAGGCTTTGCCTGGGATGCTGCGGGTCGCCATTATGAAACGCTCGACGATCTGCATCACTACTGCGCGCGCGTTGCGGGCAGCGTGGGCGCGATGATGGCGGTCATCATGGGGGTGCGTGATCACCACGCTTTTGCACGCGCCTGCGAGCTGGGTAACGCGATGCAACTCACCAACATCGCGCGCGATGTGGGCGAAGATGCGCGCAATGGCCGCCTGTATCTTCCACGGCAATGGCTGCGCGAGGTGGGCATCGATCCCGAGCAATGGCTGCAACGGCCCGTGTTCAATGACGCGCTGGGTCAGGTCATCGGTAAATTGCTGCTGGAAGCCGATGCACTCTACCAGCGAGGCAGTACCGGCATCGCCCACCTGCCCAGAGATTGCCGGGGCGCGATCCTGGCAGCCGCCACCATCTATGCCGAGATCGGACGCATCGTCTCGGATCGGAGTATGGATTCCGTGAATGAGCGCGCCGTGGTCGGTAATGCCCGCAAGCTGACCTTGCTCTGTCTGGCCAAAGCCAGAGCGCAGCTGCCGCAACGCTGCGACACCAGCGAGGCACTACCCGCTATCGCCTTCCTGGTGAAAGCCTGCCAGCAGCGGCCACGCCGCGCGCCCGGCAACGGGGAAGCGCGGAATTTCGATGAGCGCTGCGAATGGGTGATCGATCTCTTCGAACGGCTATCTACGCCGGGCAGGCAGCTGTAATTAACAGCAGCCCAATGCTCTGCGCTTGCATCATTTGCAGGATCATCGATCGCTCGTGAGACTACGCCGCAGTCAGAACAAGGGCTGAGGACTTTCGCCGTGATACACCGCGTCTTGTCCTCTCATGGCCAGATACTTTTCCTCCAAGATGCACTCCACTTTTCATACAAAAAGTAAATTTTCGTTCGACATTTGTGCGGGCGACACGCCAATGAGAAATCCGATTAATTCATCGCTAGTCTCGAGCACCCCCAGCGTCTTGGTGTCGGAATACACGCTGGTGCCTGCTAGCCGATTGAAGGTGCCCGGCAAAAAAAGATAATTACCGGCTTTTACCTGAATGCGATCGCCTTCAGCCATATTAAAGTCATTCACAAGCGCGTAGTCTTTGGTACCCGTAGTTCGGGTACTTCCATCATCATAAAAATTGCCCCGCGCATCTCCGATCACAAACAGATCTGCGCCGGCCTTGCCGATCAATTGATCGACCGTGCCTTTGCCCAGCGACCTGTCACTCAAGGGAACGCCACTGAGCTTGTCTCCCAACGGGCTACCTGTCAACGAATCATTCCGCGAAGTGCCGACATAAAAACGCACAGCTGCCGATGCGACCTCGAAATTGGCCGACTGGACACTTTCTCCTAAATTGTAATTCGTGTCCCAGTACCCTTCCCCCCGAACGCCGATGGTATTACTAGTGTCTGTTGTGCTGGTGAAGGGGGTAAACAGCGCTGTGTAGGCAAGCCCTGGATTGACTTCGGTAAACGCGCTCAGTGATCCTGCAGCGGCGCCCATCAGCACATCGCTGATGTCGAAACCCCTTACCAACTCATTGAATTGGAAAGTCACTCTGGCTACCTCAGAGCCAGACAGTGCGTAATCGTCGAGCGTGATACTCACTTTGGGAGCCAGGATATCGGAGCCGTTTATGACGGTATTCATCAGGGTCGACACATCCAGCCGACGCCCGGTGGCAGTCATGCCTTGCAGAGAAGTCGTAGCGGCACTACTGGTCAACAGTGCCGCTCGCCATTGCTGACTGCTGAGATCAGAAAATTCAGCCGCATACAGCGCGAGCGCGCCAGTGACAAAAGGCGCAGCCATCGACGTACCACTCAAGTAGTTGACCGTGCCCGACGTATACGTCGACAGAATGTCCGAGCCCGGCGCTGCGAGATCCACCGTATCTCGGCCGACATTGGAGTAGTTGGCCAGCCTACCCATCGCATCAAGGGCTGCGACAGAGATAATCGCTTCGTAACCCAGCGCCTCACGCGTACTGAAACTGGAAGGATAGTAAGGGGCAAAGTCGATGTTGTCTCCCATGAGATCCGCGCCACCGTTCCCTGCTGCCGCCACGAACAAAGCGCCTTCCCTGGCAGTGCGCACAATGGCATCAAACAGCACGGCAGATGCAGGAGAAAATCCCCAGGAATTGTTAGTTGCCACAAAATGCTGTGCCGATGTAGCTGTGGCGGACACATTGGCGTAGTAATTGACCCCATTGGTCACCCCTGCTGTTTCGGCTGCACCATCGGCGTTGAAGGCTTTGATCGCCACCATCTGCGTGTGCCAGCTGACACCGGCCACCATCGACCCGTTGCCGCCATCGGCATCCATAATGCCCGCCACATGAGTGCCATGGCCATTGTCATCCAGCGGATCGTTATCGTTACTAGCGAAATCCCATCCGATCAGATCGTCCACGTAGCCATCCGCGTCATTGTCAACGCCATCCTCCCATCCGGAGGCGTTATCCAGAAGGTCGCCTGCGTCAATATAGCCATTGCCATTGAGGTCACGCAAAAACGCGGACAGTCCGGTATTGCTTTTGTTTTGCGCACTGTTGAGATCACAAAACGTGATTAATCCATCACCGTCGGCATCTTCCAGCAATGTGCGAAATGGCAAGTTGGCGATCTCACCCTGATTGAGCCAGATGTTGAGATAAAGATCAGGATGCCGGTAATCGATACCGGTATCGACGACACCGACGACCACCTTGGTAGAACCTGTATGACCCGCTGCCCAGGCTTCATCAGCTTGACTACCAAAGGCATTATCGACCGGACCTACCAATGGATCATCCCCGTACATGCCCCACTGCTCGCCACTGAGATACGATGGATCCTTACTCAACGTTTGAATCGAGAGATGCCAATTGAAGTCCACACTTTGAACACCCGGCAATCTGGCAAGCACGTCGGCAGCCTTCTCGAGTGCCATGCCTTCGCCGACAGCAATGCGTGCCACTAGCGGGTGATCAGCGGCCTGTGACGGTAACGACGTGATCAACAGGTCCTTGAGTGTCCCGCCGACTGCGGCAATGGCCTTAGCCATACCGGCACCTCGTGCGGCCGTATCCGATTGGGCTGAAAAGGTGACGATCAACTCCCCTGGAACATAACGCTGTACGTCGGCTTGGGAAGACGAGTTAACAGGCGTAGCATCGGGCACCGGCAAACCCGACCGTCCCTCCGTCTCGGGCAACTGAGGTGGCTTCCAAAGATCAGGCCATGCCGTGCTGGCATTGCCAGGAGATGACCACTGCGCGGTGTCGGCCGACAGTAACGATGTCTTTGCTGGCTTATTTCCACGATAGGCTGCCTTGGCAAGTGAACTCATCTCTACCCCCTTGGATTGAGCTTGATTTCAACGCTGAAATCAACGCGTCATCGCATCATAATTTTCAGGGATAAAAAAAGGAGGTAAGGCAGTCGGTGTAATGCATTATGTCGGTGCACTAGAGCCTGAGGGCGCTTGTCATCAATCAGCCACGATGAAAGCGCTCATTAATTAATCGCCGCAAGATTGCACCTTTGGGGAATTGCTGCAAGCCTTTGATGGGACAGGCGCTCGCGTCGTACAGCGATGCTGGCTCGCCATAACATAGGGGTTTTTCAGCGTCTCCCTGGCTGTCGTTCAACGTGGGAAACGGCTGACAGGGTCGGCGCACGCCTCAGCCCCAGCGCGGCATCCTGAAGGGCAGCAGGCGCTGCACGATGGGTGAGACCAGCCGTGGCACGTTCAGCGTTTCATGCACACTGATGACGTCTTCGCCGAACAAGCGGCTTTTGAGTACGGACCGTTCGTAGAAGGGGGTATCTTCCAGCATGTCGATCACGTGGACGGGGGCGTCGCCCTCGCTGCGCATGCGGCGCGGGATGCGCCAGCCGGTCAGCGCCATGCTCTGGCGGGGTGGTGGCATGAATTCATCAATGCGCCCATCCGGCAGAAAGCGCAATCCCAGCAAACGGTCTTCGCCGCGCTTTTGCTGAATATCGTAGATTACCGCCGAGGAGCCATCGGAGAGCAATGAACGCGACCAATCCCATTCGCGAAAGGGTTCACTGATGGGCTCATCGCCTTCGTTCGAATCGAGATAGGCGTGGCCACTCCAGCGCTGCGATGGGTTCTGCATCTCGACCGTTACTCGCGCGCACGCGGCTAACGGACCCCAGCGATGGCGCGCACCATCATCAAGCGCGACGCCGAAGGTGGATAAGGACGAGGGATACACGCGCACTTTGCCCCGCACCGGCAAGGGCAGCGGCATGCCAACTTCGCAGATGTCGATCTCCAAATGATCGCCTCGCCATTGCAAGCTGCTGGGTCCAATGCTGAAATGTGTCGCGCTGCGCTCCACACTCTGTTTGCCGCGCTCGGTCATCGCCCATCGAGGCTTGCGTCCGTATAGGGCCACATTCAAGGCGCAATGATTCTCCGGATCGGCGGCACCGCGTTCAAGTGCGCGGCGATAGTACGGTGAGAAAACGCTGCCGACAAAGGCGATGATGGTCAGTCCATGCTGGCCGTCATCGCTGAGCGCATCGACATACCACCAGAGATAACCACCCGATGGGACCGACTGGTCGAATCGAGGTGAGCCATCAGTGTCGCGGCCGCCAGCTGGCCGGACATCGCGGCCATCGGCACGCCCGGCCCCGGGTGCACGCTCCCGCCCGCCAGGTACAGGCCTGGTATCCGACTCTTCGCTCCGGACCTCGCGAAAGCCGACATCCAACCGTGAGTCGCCATCCCGTAGAGCGCCCCCCGACTCCCCGGAAATAGTCGGTGAAAATCGGCGGGGGTCGTTCGCAAGCAATTCTGCGGCGTGCGACTGAAAGTCAGACCGTAGCGGGCCAGAAGGGAAAAGGAATGGCTCTCGCATGCGTCGATCTCCGGTTCGGTAAGTGTGCGGCTGCCCTCGGCCGGCGCATTCACCAGCATGAGTAAACGGTCGCGTTCAGGCACCGCATCGTCGGTACCACGGTCTTGTGCGCAGACATACACGGTGGGTGTCTGTGGCAGCCTCGCGCGGGAAAAAATGTCGGTAAATTCGTTTCGATAATCCGACTGGAAAAAAACATTGTGGCGCTCCAGCGGAAAACCCGAGGTCTTGGCATGCACGCTCCAGGTGAGCGCAGACAACGAACGTTTTGCCGGTGATAGCGCGCGGGTGGCACGACGTACCTGTGGGCCGAGCAGATTCTCCGTGAGTGCGGAAACATCGCCGTTAAAGACCACGCTGTCGGCGACAAGACGGTCCCCGTTGGCCAACACAACACCTGACACGCGGCCGCCTTCTACCTCAATCTGGCTGCATGAAGTGAGGTAACGGATATCGACGCCACGCTGCTGGGCAAGTCGCGCCAGCGACTGCGCCAGAGCATGCATGCCACCCCTGACGGACCAGACACCATCAAGCTCGACTTGGGTGACCAGCATCAGTGTGGCCGGCGCCTGCCATGGGGACGAGCCGCAGTAGGTTGCGTAGCGCGCGAATAGTTGGCGTAACCGACTGTCATGAAAATGCTGACCGAGCGCATCCCATAAATGACGCATGGGGCCCAGCGCCGCCAACACCGCAAGGCCTCTGACACCCAGATCACCGGCCATGCTCAACAGCGTCGGCGATTGTGAGCGGATGAAAGGTCCTTCCAGCGCGTCATATACAGCGCGCGCCTGCTGGCAGAACTGCACGAAACGCGCCGCCTCGGCAGGGCCGGCAAAACGCGCGATCGCTTCGCGCGATGCATTGGGGTCGGCAAACAGATCCATGCGCTCGCGCTCGCTCCAGGCATGGCGCGCCAACAGGGGCAAGGAAGTCAGCGCGAGTTCTTCGTCCAGTTTGCGTCCGGCACTCTCGAAGATTTGCTCGAAAACCCAGCGCATCGTGAATACGGTTGGTCCACTGTCGATGGGTGCGCCATCCACCACTGGCTGACGCATCTTCCCGCCCGGCGTCGCCATCGCTTCTACCAGCGTCACTTGCAGATTGCGCTGGGCGAGCTGTAGTGCAGCGACGAGCCCACCAATGCCAGCACCGATCACGACCACACGATGATCACGACCGGCTCGCGCGGCGGTAAGAGCGCTAGTCATAGACGCGCCCTTTCCATTGGCCTTGCAAACGCACGGGCAGGAAACGCACGAACATCGATTCGGAAAAAAATTGATGCTTCCACGCCGCCCGAATGGCGTCCAGATGTGCGCCGTGACGCGCGTAGGCCTCCATGGCCGCGGTGTTGCGCCAGAGGCTGAAGGTCGCTTGCCGCAAGAAAGGCGCTTCGCCCATGCCGGTAGCCAGATCGCAGCCCTCTGCGTGGTGCAATCCGGATTGCGCCGCTGGTGCGAGACGCCAGAAGGCAGCGGCAGCTGGTGCGCGAATCGAGGCGCGGGTCAGGGTCGCCACGGGGGAATCACCAGATAGAGATGCGGTGGCAACCAGCGACATGCCGTCCCATGAACCGCGCACACTGGCAGCGCGCAAGGTCGCGATGAACAACTCTTCACTGCGATGACGGTAGCGATCCACCAAGGAGGACTGATCAATGAAATTTTGGGCAGCGGTATCGCTGTCGAATACACAAAACATGGCCTGATGCGAAGGGCTGGGCATGAGCCCGAAACCGCCATCGCGGCCGCTGCCGAGTGTTTTGATGAATGTCAGGCCCGGCGCCTGGTGTGGCAGCCAGCTGCCGAACGCGGTGCGATGCCAGCCCCAGGGCCAGTAAGCCGGGCGAAGCCGGGAGAGAAGAAGTACTACTGTGCCGTCCAGTGCGTGAATGACCCGGCTGCGTGCTTGATCATTTTGCGCCACTCCATCAGGCTGCATGCCCTCGGCGGGGATCTTGCTGATGGCGCGACCTGCGGTCATGGTGGCTCCGCAAAAATAGATGCGGGTGGTGTGGATCTACTGCTGAAGAAAAGGATCCCGGCCTAGGCCGGGATCCCACCCTGATGGTTCAATTGCTACGTGTTACCTCGTATGCGTTACGCCGCAGGTCATGTATCTGCCAAATTGACAGCACGTGCCTTACTTCGCTGCCACTTGTTTGGCGCCGACGAGTTCAGGATGGTCCTTGATCATCGGGAAACCATAGAGCGGCTTGAATGCGCCCTGATGACAGGTGGCGCAATTCACTTTGGCGACATCACCGCCAAGGCCTTTGCGCTCGACCGGGAAAGTGTCGGTCAGGGGCACCATGTAGGCATTGTTCACGTCACGCGCCATGCGTATGCCATGCCATGCCGTGATGCGCTGCGGCGGGCTTTCTTTCCAGCTCTGGAAAGATCGCGTGTTGTGGCAATAGGTACAGTTCACGCCGAGCGAGTTGGACATGTGGGTCATCAGCCCATAGGTCCATTCTGCCTGCTTGATCGAATGACGATTACCTGAGGGGAGCGGCGTCGGTCCGTTAACCCGGATCGGCTTGTCTTCCAACAGAAAGGGCGTCAGCGGATCAGTCGGCAGCGAGGACATGTTCACGTACTTGCCGGGTGTGTTCTGTCCGGCGTTATCGCCGATGAAGTCTGCACCCTTGTCCTGCGGCGGTGGCGTGAACCACACTTGCGCTGGCACGGGATTGCCGCGATGGCAGGTGTAGCAAGTGACGCCCGTGTTGTTGACGTGCTGCTGCCAGTTGCTGTTGATATGGCGCGTCATCTCGATCATTTTGCGCGCGACGACCTTGGTGTACTTCGAGTCTTCGGCCAGATTCTGCAGGTTGTGGCAGTACGCGCAACCTTCTTTTGGTGCGACCCAGGTGGTCATTGCAGTCATGAGCCGCACAAACTGCCCGGCCGACAGATCCCCCAGCACCTGCACGTTCTGGTAGGACTGTTTCGCACTCGGGCCGCCGTCAGGCACGGCAGGCAGGGCGGGTGGAGCCGTGTTCAGTGCGTCCTGCTTTTCCAGAGTGCGCGGGTTGTACACCTGCACCATGCCCGTGCCACGGTAGCCGTGCTGCACACTGTTCATGGGCAGGCGTTCGACTGGTGGCTCTTTGCAGCCGGCCAGTGCGAGCAGCGCAAACGCCAGCGCCGACGCGAGTTTCAGGGTTCGGTTGATCATGGCTTGGCTCCCTGCAGGGTGGCGGGATCCACGATCGGGCCCCACACTTGCGGATAAGGTGGGGCAACGCCATGCTTGACGGCCCATAGATACCAGTTGTCGACGACTGTGCCGGTCAGCAGGATGCCGATACCGCCTGTCAGCGGGCAGAGCACCGCGAACCACCAGGCCCAGCGGTGAATCGATTCCATGGTCGCGTTAAAGCCCATGGTCCAACGCCAGAACAGGGCGGCGCGCTCCGTGGCTGTGCCGCGATCGATGATCTGCTCGATCTCGCGCTCGCCGCCGTAACGACCCACGGCCAGAATCGTCGCGCCGTGCATCGCGAACAGCAGTGCCGAGCCGTAGAGGAAGGCGATCGAGAGCGCATGGAAAGGGTTGTAGAACAGATTGCCGTAGCGCAGTGAGAACGCGGCGGTCCAGTCGAGATGGGGGAATATCCCGAAAGGAACCGCCTCGCCCCACGTGCCCATCAACACCGGACGAAACAGGCCGAGCACGAGGAACAGCCAGATCGCCGCAGCGAACGCCCACGCGATGTGTGTGCCCATGCCCAGCGCCCGCGCGCGTCGGTACACATTGGCCCACCAGAGAAGAATCGAAACGGTCAGGCACATCCCCGCTATCTGCCACCAACCGCCCTGGTTGAGCGGCGCGAGACCCAGCCCGTTACCGGGCGCTGGCGGATCCAGCGACAGCCAGAACAACTGGCGCACGAACTGCACCGGGTCCCAGTGCACGGACGCCAGCATATTCATGCCGATGATCACGAACGCGAACGTGCCGAACATAAGGGACATGATGCCCAGTCCACCCAGATAGATCGGGCCGATCTGCGCATTGCCCAAACGTCCCGCGAGATGTAGCAGCCAAGGCTCGCCAGTGCGCGCACTGAGCGCATTTTTTTGTTCAATGCCGTGATGTAGCGGGCCGGTCACCTGCACGGCAGTAAAGAGATTTTGATATTCAGCCATTGCTGTCTCCTGCCTCGGTTAGTGCCAGATCGGCATGTTGAGCCACCAGCTCCACCACTCGGGCCAGCCACGACTCCAGAAGGGCCCGGAGATCACGATGCACAACGCGGAGAACAGCACCGCGGCAAGCGCAAGGAAGAGCCCAAGACGATGAATGCCCAGCGTGCCGACCGAGTAACCGATCAGGTCGCGGAAATACGTATCTTCGTGATCCGGTGTTTTCACCACTTCGCCTTTGGGCGGATTAGTCGCCGATAACACCAGACCACCGTGCATGGACAGTGCCAGCGTGGTGGTGAAGAAGAAGGTGATCGCCAGCATGTGCGCCGGGTTGTAGTGGAAGTGCAGATACTGGTAGCCGACGTTCGACACCCAGTCGAGGTGAGCGAAGATCCCGTAAGGGAAACCATGACCCCAGGCGCCCATCAGGATGGGTCGTATCACGTTGAGCGTCACGTACGCGAAGATCGCGATAGAGAAGGCGAACGGTACGTGATAGCCCATGCCCAGCTTGCGGCAAATTTCGACCTCACGCAGCGCCCAAGAGCCGAAGGCGCCGATGGCGCATACCGTGATCAGTTGCCACAGGCCGCCCTGCAGCAAAGGCGCCATGCGTAGCCCGTAGGAGAGATCTGGCGGCGCAATATTGATCTGCCAGACATTCCAGGTCGGCCCTTGCGAGGCACCCCAGAGAATGAGCGCAGTCCCGAGGAAGGCGAAGAACACCGTCGTGACTCCGAAAAAGCCCACATAAAAAGGGCCAATCCAGAAGTCGAACAGGTCACCTCCCACCAAGGTGCCTCCGCGCACGCGGTATTTTTTTTCAAACGTCAACATGCCCATGATCGAGCCCTCCTGGGGGGATGCTCTTTGTCATCCCTTGAAAATTCTGTTGGGGCAGGTACAGCCGGAACGCATCCTCCTGCGCCCGCCCACCACCGTGAAAGTGGATTTACGACGATGCTTTCGGCATCGGTGCGTTCTGTGCCGTGGCGGCAGGTTTCGCGCCGTCCAGCCAGTTGAATTTGTTCGTCGATAGCAGGATGAGATGAATCATCGCAGCAAGACCGAACAAGAAAATCCCCTGAACCACCATGGCTCGCAGAGGATCGTAAAGGCGCCATATTCTCCACATGGTTCCTACTCCCTAAGTTGTGTGTGACATGAACGAGTAGACCGCGGCCTGCACACCGCCGAATAGCGACTTGCAACTCTCGGCGCCAGGAAGCCAGCTGCGCCATGGCATGCCGGTCAGCGAGCCGACCAGTGCAATGGTGAAGACGATGGCGAAACCGAGCGCGAAGACTGTCCAGAAGGTGAGGCCCGTATCCTTCAGCGGCCTGTCCTGGTTCAGGTGTGTGTGTGCCATGGTGATACTCCTTTCGTTAGCGACGAGCCGCGATCAGGTGATCCAGGGACGCCATGCCCATACGAGGATGTGTGCGACCACGGCGATTGCCGTGAAACCCACCAGCCCCTGCATGTAGTACGCATGGAATTCCTGAGCCTCGTCATCGGTCATGCCGGAAATACTCTTCCTTTCAGCCATGAGAACGCTCCTTCAAATTGGCCTTGCAGCCAGTGGTGCGCCAAGCCCCGCAACCCCGGGCGTCCGCAGCGAATTGCCACGACATTCTTTTCATGCAGCCTCACCGACGCGCATCGCATCATGCGCGCGCGTCACCCGCGCAACGGACACGCTCGCCTCACCTGCGCGGCGCGCATCGCGCTCGGCGCGGTCGCGCAGCTGCTTGGCTGCCGAGATCTGCACCAGTACCGGTTCGGCAGCAATGAATTCATTGAGCAGTGCATGCGCGTCTTCATCCCATGCGATCTGCGCGCGCGCCGGGGTGGGATCGACGCGATCCATCTCGGTACCGAGCGGCAAAATATTGAACAGGGCATCGAACAAGCAATTGCAGAATTCCTGAATGAGATACGTCGCGCCCGCATAACCCATGAACGGCGTACCCGTATGGCGACGAATGATCGCGCCTGGAAATGACGCCGGAACGAATGAGGATTTCATCGGCGAGGCCGCGCCGCCCTCGGCCAGATACATGCGCTCGTTGTAACTGCCGTACATCACCAGCGGTGGCTTCTCGCGCACTTGCTGTCGTATCGTTTCGCTGTCGGTTTTTTCACCAGGCTTGCGAGCAATCGCAAAATTGCAAGGCAGCCCCATTTCTTCTTCGAAGAAGTGTCGCAATCCGCGCGTGTAGGTCTCGTTTGCCACCACAGCGAAGCTCGCCGTGCCAAAAAAATCCTGGGTGACGGAGCGCCACAGATCCCAGACCGGCTTGATGGTGGTGTGCTTTTCGCGTTCGATGAAGGGCTCAGGGTCAAGGTGCAACAACTCGCCCAAGGTGCGCAGGAATTTGGTAGTGCTATGCAAGCCGATTGGCGCCTGCAGATAAGGGCGGTCCAGCGCTTCGCACAACATGCGCCCGAATTCCCGGTACATGCAGATGTTCACATCGGCCTCGACGAGTCGCGAGACATCGGCGAGATGACTGCCCAGCGGGAAAACCATGTTGACTTCCGCGCCAATGCCCTCGACTAGGCGACGGATCTCGGCCAGATCGCTTGGCATATTGAAGGTGCCGTAGCAAGGGCCTATGAGGTTGACACGAGGTTTCTCTCCGGGCTCTCGTTCGGCAAAGGGTTTGCGTGCCGGGACATGCCGCATGCCATATTCATTCCACAACCACAGCATTGCGCGGTTGGCGCACTGCCACTGGTCTTCATCAATAGTGCGCGGCAAGAAGCGCAAGATGCCCGTGCCTTCGGGGGTGACGCCGCCGCCGATCATCTCGGCGATCGAGCCGGTCACGACGACGGCCGGCAGATCCGGATCAAGCACGCCGTGAGCGCGCTTCATCGCACCCTCAGTGCCCTCGCGACCCAGTTGTTCTTCCGCGAGACCTGTGACGACAATCGGCAATTCATGCGGAGGCAGGGCGTCGGTGTAATGCAGCACTGACGTCACTGGCAGGTTTTCGCAACCGACCGGACCATCAATGATGACCTGAAGCCCCTTGATGGCGGTGAACACGTACACCGCGCCCCAGTAGCCGCCCGCGCGATCGTGATCGATGATGTTCATATCATCTCCTCGGCCTTGCGCTTCTTCGCGGCTTTCTCGAGCTTCCTGCGCACCTCGGCGCGGAATTCCGGTCGCTGCACCGGCACTTCCTCCCAGACACCGGCGCGATCCCCTGCCCCGGTGCTGCCAAAGAAGGCCTTCATCTCATCCATGCGCGGCTTGTTGTGAATGGCCGCATTGATCACCGTAGCGAGTGAGCCGGCCCCAGCCGGACCCATCAGCGGCCGAGCAGAAATCAGGTTGGTGAAATACAGCGCCGGCAAGGACAGCTCTTTGGCCGCCTGCACCACGGGGGTGGTGCCGATGGCGAGATCGGGGGTGAATTCATTGACGGCGGCAATATCCTGTTCCAGCGAGGCCCGATACTGCACATGAACGCCACGCGCCTCTAGCCATTCGCGATCGGTGTTGCTCATCGCTGTCTGAGGACAAGCGGTGCCGACATAGCGCAGGTCGGCGCCGCTTTCCACCAGTAGCCTAGCCACCAGCAGCTCCGAGCCTTCATAACCCGAGAGGGTGATACGACCCTTGATCGGCGTCGCGGCAAGCGCAGCTCTGATCGCCGGCAGCAGCTTGTTTTTCGCTGCATCGACTTTCGCTTGTTCGACGTTGCAGGCCTTGGCGATGGCTTGCAGCCAGGCTTCGGTGCCATCGTGACCCACAGGAGCGGAGCCGACGGCAGTGCGTCCTGCGGCGTCGAATTCGCGCAGACTTGCGGTGTAAAACGGATGGATCGCTGCCACCGCAGCGCAATCAAGCGCTGAATACAACTCGCGCCATTCACGCGTTGGCACGACCGGACCCGCAGCCAGATCAAGCATCTGCAACATGCCACCGATGATCATGGGGTCTGCGGGGAACATCTCACCCAGCAGGGTGATGGTAGGCCTGTCGGTCACGCGATTGGCGGGTGCTGCGACCGGGCCTGCCTGAACTTCGCTGCGGGCGTAACGCAACATGGCCGCAGCCAGCACGTCTTTCGCTTCCGCATGCGTGGGTACACCAAAGCCCGGCACATCGATACCGATCACGCGAACGCCATTGATCTCTTTGGGCAGGATTTGCAGCGGCACACCCGAGGCCGTGGGCACGCAGAGATTGATGATCACGATGGCGTCATAGCGATCCGGATCGGCGTAGGCATGCACGGAATCGCGAATATCCTCGAAGAGCTTGCCAGTGACCAGAGATTCCGAGTTGAACGGGACATAGCCGACACTGCGGCGGGCGCCGTAAAAATGCGAGGTGAAGGTCAGGCCGTAGACGCAACAAGCCGAACCGGAAAGTACGGTAGCGGTGCGCTTCATGCGCAAACCCACGCGCAGCGACCCGAATGCCGGGCACATGCTCTGAGGCTGATCGTGCGGGCCTTTCGGATAATCCTGCGCGTACTGGTCGAGCGTGTCGCTCTTGCCGGCCGCGCGAGCTGCTTCTCGCATCTGGTCCGCTCCCGAATGGCAGCCAACCCCATCGCCTTGCAGGGCGGCGGGGTTGGCCACGATGGGAATCACGGGGCGGGTCATGATCGTCATGCCTCGTCGTAAATCACTTCAAGCGAGGGCTTCACGACTTCATCGCGACCCATCATGTCGGCGATGGTGGCCGGCTCCAGCACAACATCGCGACCCACGGTGTCGGCCGCAAACAGATTGAGCAGTGCCTCCTGCGACATGGGCTTGGGGCGCACCGGCGGCGCGTCGGCGACATTTTGCGCAAGGGTCGCGAACAGCTCGCCCCAGGGGCCGTCGGGGCGACCAATGATCTCGTAGCTGGCACTCTTGCGGCGAATGTCTTCATTGGCCGGTATGGCCGAGAGTACAGGTATGCCCGCCTGCTCGGCGAAGGCCTGTGCCTCGCCGGTGCCGTCATCCTTGTTGATTACCATGCCGGCCACGCCGACATTGCCGCCGAGTTTGCGGAAGTATTCCACCGCCGAGCACACATTGTTGGCGACGTACAGCGATTGCAAATCATTGCTGCCGACGACAATCACTTTCTGACACATGTCGCGCGCGATGGGCAAACCAAAGCCACCACACACCACATCGCCAAGAAAATCGAGCAGCACGTAATCAAATCCCCAGTCGTGAAAA
This sequence comes from Oxalobacteraceae bacterium, assembly GCA_900299005.1. Classification (GTDB taxonomy): domain Bacteria; phylum Pseudomonadota; class Gammaproteobacteria; order Burkholderiales; family Burkholderiaceae_D; genus Pernthalerella. The sequence goes on along the minus strand of OMID01000093.1, from coordinate 699 downwards.
CCGAGTTTTTCGAGTAGCTCGAAGCCATGAATAATGCCGCGGCCGCCGCAACCGCGGCCGACCTCAGGCCCCCCCAGCTCCATCGCATAGACGCCATCGCGCTTGAAGCACACATCGCCAATACTGACCGGATCACCGGCCAGTTTTTTCTTTGACGAGGTTTCGATGATGGTCGGGCACGCCTTGCCGCCGAACAGCAGCGAGGTCGTGTCGCTCTTGGGATCACAGCCAATCAGCAGGACTTTCTTGCCCTGTTGCGCCATCATGTAGGAGAGATTGGCGAGCGTGAAGCTCTTGCCAATACCGCCCTTGCCGTAGATGGCAATGATCTGGGTTTCTTTTGTCACTTCGCCTGTTGCAGGACCGCTCGGTTCTATCGCGGCCTCGGCGCGCAGGCGCTCCTTTTGCATGAAGTGCACAGGTGCTGCCTGGTGTTCGGTGGGCTTGCTCATCGTGCGTCTCTCCAGTCGAGGATCATCTTCAGGCAGGTGGGATCGTCAAAGGCGGTGCGGTAGGCCGCTTCGGCGTTGCGGGGATTGCTTCGATGCGTAATCAGGCCATCTAGCGAGAGCTGACCACTCTCGGCGAGATCGCGCACTGCGACCAGCTCGGCCGGTTTCCATTGCGCCGCGACCCGGATGCGCGCTTCGCGCAGAAAAGCGGGCGCGAAGGAAAAGCTCATCGGCTGATCATAAAAAC
>OMID01000092.1 GCA_900299005.1 Oxalobacteraceae bacterium | reverse complement strand
CCAAGTTCGTTAATCAGACTGTTTGGTCAGGTACTTCAGTTCTATCCGAATTCATGAATTTTCGAATCTATTGAAGACTTCAGACATTGGCGGCACGCCAAAGGAAAATCGTTGCTTACTTAGTACAGCGCGAAAAATTCTTCTAAAAATTGCAAGTCGCCCTGACGACATAGCTTACAGTCCACGGAAGTAGTTAAGCGGAAATTACAAGATCCTAGTTTGAGGGCTGGAAGCCATGAATGAAATTAGCCAAATTTTTATGAAGCCAGCGATGAAAGATTCCGTTCATGGGTTACCACCAAAAGCCCGGCGTTTGGCTGATATCAAAATTCAAATTGAGCAAAGGCTCATAGAAGCGCCTCACTTGGAGCTAAGATTTCGAACGCTAGAAGCTATTGGCAAAAGCGTGCGGAGCTCGGAATACCACATCACTAATGCATGTAATCTTCGGTGCGAAGGATGCTGGTTTTTCGATTTGGAACATGATAAAGAAACTAAGGATCAGGCAAATCTCGAATCTCTAGCGAGGTTCGTGGATACGGAGCGAAATCAACGTGGGATTAACACTGCTCTCATAATTGGCGGAGAGCCAACTCTATTTTTGAATAGATTGCGTGTATTTGTGGGCAAGATGGACAATGTCACCATCTCCACGAATGGCCTAAAGAAGCTTCCCTACGAAGGATTTGAGAGGGTTGCTATCGGGATTACTGTATTCGGAGGAGAAAAATTAGATGATGAATTAAGAGCGATCAGACCGAATGGTACTAGGTTTTCAGGGCTATTTGATACGGCGCTCAGGAATTATTATCAGGATAAGCGAGCTGGCTTTGTGTATGCATTAACGCACGAAGGTATTGATTCTATTGAAGAGACCGTAAAAAAAATTCATTCAAATGGAAACAAGGTCACTTTCAACTACTATACCAGCGCCAAGTCAGATCAAGAAAAAAATTCAAGCAAGATACAAGAATTATTGGATGAGGCACTGAGGGTTAAGTCACTCTATCCAAGAACAGTAGTGAGTCATCATGCATTCATTTCGGCGCTAATCACCGGACGATCGCTTCTGGGTGAATTTGGATATCACAATTGTCCAAGTATTAGTACATGCCACCCTGCGCATGAAGCACGCTTACAGAACGGAAATCCTGTGCTACCAAGATTTAACGCTTGGTCTGCTGATACCAAAACTCTGAAATTTTGCTGCACATCTGGGCACTGTGATTCATGCCGAGATTCGCAAGCAATTTACAGTTGGCTAGTCGTGAACATGCCACGATTTTTGGAAAACGAAAAAGATTTTTTGATGTGGATAGAGGTTGCTGAAAGCTATTGGAGTCAATTTATCTGGTTTTCAGACCATGTCGTGAATCGAGTGGAGTCTGCCTAAAAATGCAAGAAAAATTATTCGTTAGAAATTTCTCTGAGTTCTCTAATATGCCAGAAGAATATAGGGAACTGGTTATTCACCAACTAAGGCAACATGTGGAGGGTGAATTACTTGGAGCATATGATTATATAAATATTTTCTTACCGCTTTCGCCTGATGTTTTTGAAATGAAAGTTTGCTGTGAACGGGCAAGTGAAGAGTTAGACCATTTTATTCTGGGAGCTACAGTCTTAAAAGATATTGGATTTGATGCCGATTCAATGCTTAAACGTCCAATAGGAGAAAGAAAATATTACAAAACTGAAGGTGTTGAATTTGTAAAAAACTGGTTACAACGCGGATTATTTTCCTTTATTGGTGAAGCCGTGGTTTTGTCCATAATTGAAGAAATGGCATTTAGTAGCTATGTTCCCATAGCAGAAATGACTCGTCCAATCATCATTGATGAGCATATCCACGTAGCACATGGGAGGCGTATCGTCGAGTCGATCATTGATAGACAAGGTGTTGATGTAGTCCAGTCTGAATTTGAAACTGCATGGAATATGTCACTCGATCTTTTTGGCAGATCAAATTCTGAAAGATCAAAAAAATATGTAAAGTGGGGACTTCGAAGATATTCGAACGAAGAGGCACGTAGTCGATTTATAGAGAAAATGCTTCCTGAAATAAAAAGATTGGGATTAAATGTTTCTGGAGACGATTCAAAAAGAAAATTTTTATAATCCTATATTTTTTTATCTTTAAAAAAGATTTCATGTCTGAATTTTCGTTTCTTCCGTTCGATGGCACTTTCGAAGATCGTCTATCAAAATCTTATTTTTCGAAAACCAGAGGAGGTTTTTCGAAGGTTATTGCTGCAACAGATGAGCATTTTTGGAATCCGGATGATCGTCGCTATATCGATTTCTCATTAGAATTTGATTTAAAAAATCATGCAATAATGCCTTTCGATACCGTGCCAGAATTATGTTGTGACCTAAGAGATGAGTTAACTCCTGATCAGCAGATAGAGTTCGCAAACGATAGCCTTCATTGGTGGTTGTCAGGATTTTTGTATGGCGAACAAGGCGCTTTGTCATTGTCACTCTCACTGTGCGAGATACTCGGTAATCCAGATGCTGTCGAGTATGCATCCAATCAGGCGCGAGAGGAGGCGCGTCATGTCAATGCTTTTAATAAATATATCGGCACTAGATGGGGCTGCCCGATGGAGGTTTCACCAGCCTTTAGAGACTTGCTTTCTGAGATAGTCACTTCTCGCTCTATTCATCGAAAAATTGTGGGAATGCAGCTACTGGTTGAAGGCCTTGCAATGGGTTTCATGGCTTCTCTCTACAACAAGGCATCTGATCCTGTGTTGGTTAGATTGGCCCAACTTGTGATGACCGACGAGGCATTTCATCACAAAGCCGGTCAAATGTGGGCACTACAAGATTTTAAAAAACTTTCTCTTGCTGATCGCGAGGATGCGGAGGATTGGGCAGTTGATTGCTTTCAGTCGCTAATGTTCGAAGTATTTAATCCGTCTCAGAAAATTGCGCTCTATCAGAAATACGGATGGGATGCTGATTATGCTCGGAAAAAGATACGTAAGTATTACACTGAGGATGTTAGACGGCAGGAGCTCTCGGAGCAGTCTGGAGTTTTCCGCATTTTGGCAAAAACGCTTATTAGTTCAGGAATCGTTTCTAAAAGAACTCGTCATATTTATTCGCAATGGCTAGATCTAGATTCGTTGAACAGTGATGATACAAATTCGGTTGAGACTTTCATTGCCAAGAAAGGCATGGAATTTATTTCTTCCGTCAAATAAAACCTTCTTTATCGAATTGAATTATTGATTCGCAAGAATTCAAGACGAGTTAGTGCTGCTTTGTCAAATTTCTTGGCTTGGCTCTTACTCTGACGATAATTTAACCAAGTTCTGCGGCGATGAATCAAGGTTTTATTGAATTTCCTCCCCTGAGTCCGTTCATGACGCTGAATGGACCAGTTTATGCGCGAATAGTTGATGAGGATGAGCTTGAGCTTGGCTTCTCAGTGCAAAGTAAAAATACTAACCTCAATGGCAGTTGTCACGGTGCTGTAATTATGGGGTTACTAGATTCTGTGATGGGTGCAAGTATTTTGTATCGTTTGTCAGCGGAATACAGTGTCGTTACCTTGAGTTTATCTGTGAATTTTCTCCGACCAGCTCATGTGGGTGATTTTCTCATTGGCCGAGGAGAAATTGACGGCCAGAGCAAATCACATGTATTCGTTGCTGGACGCTTGAAAGGTCCCGATGGTGTGGTGGCTACCGCCACAGGGAATTTTTCAAAAGTCAGGCGTCCGCAAGGATCAGCGAGATTTTCGGATGTCGTAAAAAAAGTGCTAAATCGATCTTGAAGCCCGACATGAACCAATTTGTCATGAGCTTGCACCATTCCAATTTGCTTGTTCGGTTGCCGAAAGACATGAGGATTCGCTGATGCCGACCCAATTATCTCAACGAGCACTGCGAGCAACGTCGTCGGAAATTCGTGAAATTTTAAAAGTTACTGCGTCGCCGGACATCCTATCGTTTGCGGGCGGAATACCCGCTCCAGAAACTTTTCCGTCGGAATTGTTGCGGTGTGCTGGCGACAGAATTCTGGCCACTGAGTCTAGTCAGGCACTTCAATATTCGCTCTCTGAAGGTTTCGGTCCCCTGAGAACCTGGATAGCTAATCGGCATGATGTTGATATTGAAAATGTACTGATCACAACAGGATCACAGCAGGCGCTTGACCTGTTGGCTAAGGCGTTGATCGACCCTGGTGCTCGAGTTCTGGTTGAATCTCCAACTTATCTTGGAGCACTTCAGGCATTTTCGCTATTCGACCCGGTCTTTGTTGAGTTGCAAACAGATGAATCAGGCATTCGGTTGAGCAATTGCAAAAGCGGAGAATTGGGTGAGGCTGGGTTGGTCTATGTGATGCCCAATTTCCAGAACCCTACTGGCAGGATGATGCCACTCGAACAACGGCAAGAAATTTGCAGCAAGATGAAGTCTGCCGGGGTGATGATCATTGAAGATGATCCCTACGGAGAGTTAAGTTTTAGCGGACAGCAGCTTCCAAGCCTTAGGTCGATCAATCCTGAGGGCGTAATTTATCTAGGCTCGTTTTCAAAGATTTTGGCCCCCGGACTACGCGTGGGATATGTTGTTGCGCCTGGATGGCTGATGCAAAAACTGATACTGCTGAAGCAGGCGGCAGATTTACATACCTCCAGCCTCGATCAAAGACTTGTTCATGAGGTAGTCACCTCAGGTCAGCTGGACCCGCGTATTGCCATGATCCGGTCGCTGTATTCAGAGAGATGCGCAAGCATGCTAGACGCCTTGGAACGCTACATGCCCGAAGGCGTCCTCTGGACTCAGCCCAAAGGGGGGATGTTCATTTGGCTTACCCTGCCAAATCGCTTGAACGCGAGTAAGCTGCTTGAACAAACGCTGGATACGGATAACAAATTACGTGTTGCCTTCGTGCCCGGAGCTTCCTTTTTCGCGCTGTCTCCGCAGCCTCATACACTGAGGTTATCATTCGCGTCGATGGACAGTGAGCGTATCGAGAGGGGTATCTGTGCGCTCGCAGCCCATGTGAGCGTTGCAATGAAGCAGCAGGTGAACTGCTAGGTTACATTCGGGACGGGCTCTCGTAAAACCCGCAAGCTGTCGGCTCTGAAAAATAGCAACCAGCCCTTGGGTTTATCGGCTTCAGCGTTAACAGGAATCGCGGCTCCTCATAAAAGCGGATGCATTCAACGTGCGACTATAGCCTACGCATTGCTCGCCAGCCGATATCACGGCGGAATTGCATGCCATCAAAGTGAATCTGGTCGACAGCCTCGTAGGCGTGTTTGTGAGCCACGCGCACCGTGTCACCCAAACCTACGACGCACAGCACGCGGCCGCCTGAGGTTTTCAGTTCGCCACTTTCTAGCACTGTGCCCGCATGGAAGGTCATGCTATCCGCAGCCTCTTCGGGAATACCGGAGATGACATCGCCTTTTTTGGGCGACTCCGGATAGCCGGCAGCGGCCATCACCACGCCGAGCGCGGTACGACGGTCCCAGTCGAGTTCGATCTGGTCAAGCTTGCCGTCAACGGCATGCTCCATCACGTAGACGAGATCCGTCTTCAGGCGCGCCATGATGGGCTGTGTCTCCGGGTCGCCCATGCGGCAGTTGAATTCCAGTGTTTTCGGATTTCCGTGCACATCAATCATCAAACCGGCATAGAGGAAGCCCGTGTAGGGGATGCCATCTTTGGCCATGCCCTGCACCGTGGGCTGGATAATCTCGCGCATTACCCGCGCGTGCAGTTGTGGAGTCACGATGGGAGCCGGCGAGTAGGCGCCCATGCCGCCGGTGTTGGGGCCCTCGTCTTTGTCCAGCAGGCGTTTGTGGTCCTGGCTGGTGGCCAGTGGCAGGATATGCTTGCCGTCGACCATCACAATGAAGCTGGCCTCTTCACCCTCGAGGAATTCTTCGATAACGACTCTTGCCCCGGCGTCGCCGAAGCGATTGTCCGACAACATCATGTCGACTGCGGCATGGGCTTCTTCGAGGGTCATTGCAACCACCACACCTTTTCCAGCTGCAAGGCCATCGGCCTTGATCACGATGGGTGCGCCCTGTTCATCGATGTACTGATGTGCTGCGGTAGCGTCCGAGAAGCTCTGATAACTTGCAGTCGGTATGCCATGCCGGTGCATGAAGGCCTTGGCGAAATCCTTGGAGCTTTCCAGTTGCGCTGCTTTTTGTGTGGGGCCAAAAATTTTCAGGCCACGCTCACGGAAAACATCGACGATGCCCGCCGCCAGCGGCGCTTCCGGGCCGACGACCGTGAGCGCAATCTGTTCCTGTTGCGCGAAATCGGCAAGCTGCACGGGGTCGGTGATGAAGATGTTCTTCAGCCGGGGATCGAGCGCGGTACCTCCATTGCCAGGAGCGACCAGAACGATCTGTATGCGCTTGGACTGGGCCATTTTCCAGGCCAGAGCATGTTCACGGCCGCCAGAGCCAATAACGAGAATTTTCATGGGAGAGCGTTATGTGATGCGACCGGCGTAGGCTTCGATGCCGGCCAATGTAAATAAATTCGTTTGTCGTAGACAGACTTGAAAACGCTAACAAGATGTCGCTGACGTTGTTGCGGGCAGCTTGCCAGTGCACCCCCCAACGCGCGGGACTGATCTCGCAAGAGCTTGTCAATCGTTGATAAGGGCATTGGTGTAGACCTCCTGCACGTCATCGAGGTTTTCGAGGGCATCCAGGAGTTTTTGCATCTTGAGCGCATCGTCGCCAGAGAACTCGGTCGCGCTCGAGGGCTTCATTGTCACTTCGGCCAGTTCGGGCTTGAAGCCGGCTTTTTCCAGTGTCTCGCGAATCGAAGAGAACTGGTAAGGGTCAGTGACGACCTCGAAGCCACCTTCCTCGTCGGCGATCACATCTTCTGCGCCAGCTTCTAACGCCGCCTCCATGAGCGCGTCTTCGTTCGTGCCCGGTGCGAACATCATTTGGCCACAGTGCTTAAACAGGAACGCAACCGAGCCCTCGGTGCCCATATTGCCACCGTATTTGGAGAAGGCATGACGGACTTCGGCCACCGTACGCACGCGATTGTCGGTCATGCAGTCAACGATGATTGCGGCACCATTGATACCGTAGCCCTCGTAGCGGATCTCTTCATAGTTGGCGCCTTCCAGCCCCCCCGTGCCGCGCTGGATTGCGCGGGTCACATTATCTTTCGGCATGTTGGCATCGGCCGCTTTGTCGATAGCCAGTCGCAGTCGCGGATTGCTGGTGATGTCGCCCCCGCCCAAGCGGGCGGCGACCGTGATTTCCTTGATCAGCCGGGTCCAGATCTTGCCGCGCTTGGCGTCAGAAGCCGCCTTCTTGTGCTTGATGTTGGCCCATTTGCTATGTCCTGCCATGGTGGGTGATTTCCTGAGTCGTCAGAGTCTTGGATAGCCGTCTTGCCAGATAGCAGGGGCACAACGGTAGCAGGTGCGCATCGTCCAGAATTTCTGCGTATTGTTGACGCCAGCACAGGCACTTTTCTCCCGGTGCAGGCGGCGGAACAAGATGCAAAGTTTACCACAGCGACCCGGCGCAATCCGAGGCAAAACGGGGGATTCGGCAATGCCGAAGCGCGGCGTGAACTCCCGGATTACAATCCGCTCTGCTTGCCCGACACGGCACTCACGCCGCCGCATCCACCATAACAAGAACTCATGCCGGCCACCGATTTTTCCCCTGCATTGCATGCCCGACGAGTGTTCCTTCTCGGTATAGCGATGTCCATCGTGGGTTCGGTGCTGTTCTCTGCCAAAGGTGTGGTCGTCAAACTGCATTACCGACATCAGGTGGATGCAATGACTGTGCTGGCGCTCAGGATGCTGTTCTCGTTACCTTTCTTTGCGGCGGTAGCGTGGTGGCAGATGCGTCGTCGCGATCCCTTGTCATCGCATGATCGATGGCGCATCTTACTGCTGGGCCTGATTGGTTATTACCTGTCCAGCTATCTGGATTTCATCGGCCTGCAATACATTTCGGCGGGATTGGAGCGACTGGTGCTGTACCTTACGCCATCGCTTGTGCTCTTGATGTCGGTATTCCTGCTGAACAAACGCGTTAGCGGCATCGAATGGCTGGCGCTGGCCACTTGTTACGGTGGCACGGTCCTGGTGTTTCTGCACGATACGCAGCGGGGCGGGGTCAACGTTTGGCTGGGCGGCGCATTCGTGCTGGCCAGCGCCCTGTTCTATGCCATGTACCTGCTGTTTTCAGGGGAATTGGTACAGCGGGTTGGCACCCTGCGTTTGGTCGCCTACGTGATGTGCATTTCGGCAGCGGCAGCGATAGGGCAGTTCCTGCTGCTGCGACCCATCGCCACACTCGTCCAGCCGGGTGCCGTCTATCAGCTCTCGCTGCTCAATGCCGTATTCTGCACTGTATTGCCCGTATTTATTACCATGATGGCGATTGCTCGCGTGGGCGCGTCGGTCGCTTCACTGGCCGGCATGATCGGCCCAGTATCCACGCTGTTCCTGGCGCATTGGATACTGGAGGAGCCAATCACCCCGATTCAATTGGTGGGTACCGGATTGGTGCTGGCCGGGATATATTTACTGTCTACAAAAAAAACTTGAAAGAGGAGATCGAGCGATGGATCTGGGAATTAGCGGCAAGAATGCACTGGTATGTGGCGCCAGCAAGGGCCTGGGACGCGGCTGTGCCGAGGCTCTGGCAAAAGAGGGGGTCAATGTCACGCTGGTCGCGCGGACGGCCGCGACCCTCGAGGCCACGGCAAACGAGCTGCGTCAGCTGGCCGGCGATAAAGTCAAGATTAGCATCGTGGCCACGGACATCACGACACCGCAGGGACGCAAGGAAGCCCTGGCCGTTTGTCCTCAACCGGATATACTGGTCACTAATGCCGGCGGGCCGCCACCCGGAGACTTTCGCCACTGGGAGCGCGAACACTGGATAGCCGCCGTCGATGCGAACATGCTGACACCGATCGAATTGATCCGCGCGACGGTCGACGGCATGATGGCGCGTGGCTTTGGTCGCATCATCAACATCACCTCCAGCGCAGTCAAAGCGCCAATCGATATTCTGGGATTATCAAACGGTGCGCGATCCGGTCTGACCGGTTTCATCGCGGGGCTCTCGCGTACCACGGCGCACAAGAACGTCACCATCAATAACCTGCTCCCCGGGCCTTTTGAGACTGACCGTCTATGGGCGACGCTTGAGGCAGTGGCTAAATCATCTGGTGAGAATCTTGATCAGGTGTCCGCTGCACGACGCAACATGAACCCGGCCAAGCGCTTTGGAACGACCGCCGAATTCGGAGCCTTCTGTGCTTTCCTTTGCAGTGTGCATGCCAGTTACATGACCGGGCAGAACATCCTGCTCGATGGCGGCGCGTATCCCGGCACTTTTTAAGCAGGCAGGTGTCGAGCGATATCCCCGTACAATCCGGTTTATCTTATTCATTTCGTTCATTTAATTGAGTTAATTGAATTAATTCAGTTAATTAAGCTAGGTTGATTTAATTAGGTTAATTGATTTAATTCTTACTCGTATTCATTCACAGGAAAGATCATGGCAAAAGCAATCCGGTGTTTCAGCAATGGTGGCCCAGAGGTCATGGAATATATCGATGTTGAGGTCGGCGAACCTGGCGCGGGGGAGGCACGTGTCCGGCATCATGCCATCGGCTTGAACTACATTGATGTGTATTTCCGCACGGGGCTGTATCCACAGCCATTTCCTGCCGGTCTGGGCATGGAAGGCGCGGGCGTAATCGAGGCGGTTGGTCCCGATGTCACGCATGTGAAGCCGGGTGATCGCGTCGCCTATGCTTGCCGTCCCCCTGGGGCGTATGCCGATGTGCGCGTCATGCCTGCCGGGAGTCTGGTAAAACTACCCGATGCCATTAGCTTCGAGACAGCCGCAGCGATGATGTTGCAAGGTCTCACCGTGCAGTATCTCTTTCATCGTACTTTCCCGCTCAAAGGTGGCGAAACGATTCTGTTCCATGCGGCAGCCGGTGGTGTGGGTCTGATCGCGTGCCAGTGGGCGCGCGCGCTGGGCGTGACCATGATCGGTACCGTGGGCAGCGATGAAAAAGGCCAGCTCGCCAAGGCGCACGGCTGCACCCATGTGATTAACTACAACAAAGAAAATTTTGTCGAGCGGGTGAAGGAAATCACCGGGGGCAAGGGTGTCCCTGTCGTGTACGACTCCATCGGAAAAGACACTTTCCTGGGTTCGCTTGATTGCCTCGCGCCACTGGGCACGATGGTCAGTTATGGTTCGGCCTCTGGCCCGGTGCCGCCGTTCTCACTCAATGAGTTGGCGTCGCGAGGTTCGCTCTTCGTCACGCGCCCGACCCTGTTCACTTATGCTGCGCAGCGCAGCGATCTGGAAGCGATGGCAGCCGATCTGTTCCGTATGGTCGATAGCGGCAAAGTGAAGATCGAGATCAACCAGCGCTATGCCCTGAAAGATGTTCAACAGGCGCATCGTGATCTGGAGTCGCGCAAGACCACGGGTTCAACGATTCTGCTTCCCTGAGGCGATGGGCGAGCACAACGATCACCGACACAATCCGATGCAGCATCCGGATGAGCAACCGGTGGTCTCGAATCAGACGCCCCAGTTCGGCAAACTCTTGCTGGTGCTGGCAGCGGCGGTGCTGCTGCTGGCACTGATCACCTGGGCTTCGGTAGCTTACGTGACGTGAGCCTCGGTGCTGATGTGATCGGCTCACCGGGATGACCGACGTGCATGTAGCCGACCTGTGGCCAGAATCAGTGCCTTGACTACTTTGGTTTGTCTTTCATCTTCAGTTCGACTACGCGGGGCACGCCGCTCTGCCCAGGAAAATCCTTGAATGCGCTCTCGGCCAGATAAGGCATCAGCCGGGCGAGATTGCCTTCCTTGCCGTCGCTGCGCACAGTGACCTCATAAACGGGTTTCTGGCTCACTGTCTCCGTGATTTTCAATTTAAGCTCGCGATGGAACACCGTGTATCGCCGCTCCTGTTCCCGCGCCACGGGCATGCCACCCCAGCCGGGGCCGTAGAACGGATGATAGACGCCCGGATAACCCCAATACGGATGGTAGAAGCCCGGCCCGTACCACGGCGTGCCGTACCAGGAGTCCACCAGCACCGTTTCGACCACGCGCACATCACGGCCATGAATGCTGGCGCTAAATTCCACAGTGAGTGATGCAAGGTCGCCCGTAGCGGCCTCTCTGATCCCATTTTTTTCCAGCTGTTGCTTGATCAGCGTTTCATAGGCTTGCGATTCAAGGCTGTGCGTCTGTCCCGGTGCTCGTGCGAAAGTGAAGATCTTGTCCTCTGATGCGGGTGGCCAGTGGTGAAAGGTCGTGACTTCGCTGCGCAGTGTCGAGGCGCAGCCCGAGACCAGCAGGGCAAGGAGGGAGAAAAGGAAGGTCAGGTAACGCATTGGCAAGGAGAATTCCGCACACACGTGCGCATCATAGTCCAGCTGCGCTGAAACTGCCTGCCCATAGTCGGCATAGGGGTAATCCATGGGTATTAGCAGAGTCTGCCTTGGTAAAATGCAGGCCTGATACCCACTGCAACTTGTCCCCAGCCTTGCCATGCGTACAGACACTGCACCCGCTATTCACCGCCATGATTACACTCCTCCTGCTTACTGGGTTGAGAAAATCGATATAGGCTTTGATCTCGATCCCTCTGAAACCCGCGTCGCAGCGCGCAGTGTGCACCGTCGCAACCCCGACAGTACCCAGACTGATCTCGTCCTGTATGGCGAGGAACTGGAGCTTGTTATTCTACGCATGAATGGCAAACCGCTGAGCGCTCGCCAGTATCGACGGGAGGGTGGCAAGTTGGTGATTCCGCAGGCGCCTGACGAAGTGACCCTCGACATCGAGACCTTGATCCGGCCCGCTGCGAATACCTCGCTCATGGGTCTTTACGTCTCCAACGGCAACTTCTTTACGCAGTGCGAAGCTGAGGGCTTCCGTAAGATCACTTATTTCCCTGACCGCCCTGACGTGATGGCGAAGTACCGTGTCATGCTGCGCGCGGACAAGCACACTTATCCGGTACTGCTCTCCAATGGCAACCTGATAGAACAGGGTGATATCGGTGATGGTCGTCACTATGCATTGTGGGAAGATCCGTTCAGCAAACCTTCCTATCTGTTCGCTCTGGTGGCAGGCCAGCTGGTCTGCGAAGAACAAACGCTTCAACTGAAGTCTGGCCGAGAAGCCTTGTTGCAGGTTTGGGTCGAAGAGGGCAATCTCGATAAAACCTCGCATGCAATGGAGTCGCTGATCAAAAGCATACGCTGGGATGAACAGCGCTTCGGGCTGGAGCTTGATCTTGACCGTTTCATGATCGTTGCGGTGTCCGATTTCAACATGGGCGCGATGGAAAACAAGGGTCTGAACATCTTCAACACCAAGTACGTGCTGGCCAACCCACGCATTGCGACCGATGCGGATTACGCGAATATTGAATCCGTTGTCGGGCATGAGTACTTCCACAACTGGACTGGTAATCGGGTGACCTGCCGCGACTGGTTCCAGCTATCGCTCAAAGAAGGTCTCACCGTTTTTCGTGATCAGGAATTCTCAGCCGACATGATGGGTAGCGACAGCGGCCGCGTGGTCAAGCGGATTGAAGACGTACGCCTCTTGCGTCAGGCCCAGTTTGCCGAGGATGGTGGTCCCATGGCCCATCCGGTGCGTCCGGATTCCTACGTCGAGATCAACAATTTTTATACGCTGACCATCTACGAAAAAGGCGCCGAGGTTGTCCGCATGTTGCAGACCTTGCTGGGACGCGAAGGTTTTAGAAAGGGGATGAATCTTTACTTTCAGCGGCATGATGGGCAGGCGGTGACCTGCGATGATTTTCGCGCCGCGATGGCAGATGCCAATAGGCGAGATCTCACGCAGTTTGAGCGCTGGTACAGTCAGGCAGGCACGCCCCGCGTGATCGCACGCACCATGCATGATCCTGTGGCCAACACTTTCACGCTCGAGCTGGAGCAATTTTGCCCGCCAACCCCAGGCCAATCGTTCAAGCTGCCGATGCACATACCGGTGGCTGTGGGGCTGCTGGATGCGCAGGGCAGGGACATACCACTACAGCTGGAAGATCCACACGGCGGCGGTGAGGCTGAGGTGCATGCAGTACCCACGACACTGGTACTGGAGCTGACCGCAGCAAAACAGCGTTTCACCTTCACGGGAATCACCGCCCCACCTGTACCTTCCTTGCTGCGTAATTTTTCCGCGCCGGTCATTCTTGACTACGATTACAGCGACGACGAGCTCGCTTTTCTTCTTGCGCACGACACCGATCCGTTCAATCGCTGGGACGCGGGGCAGCGGCTCGCGACTCGCCGCTTGCTGCAACTTGCCGATACCGGCGTCGCTGCCGATTTTTCCTATCTGCCGAACCGACAAGATGAATTGCTGGCCGGTGCACTACACAAGCTGCTCAACGACACCTCGCTTGATGCTGCCTTCAGGGATCTAGTGCTGACATTACCCTCCGAAACCATGCTTGCCGAGATGGTGGAGATCATCGACCCGCAGGCGCTGCATCGCGCGCGGCGGGCATTACGCAAATACCTCGCGCACGTCTTGCGAGCCGATCTTGTGAATGCCTACCAGAAGAATCACACGCCCGGTGCTTACCGGCCCGATCCCATACCCGCCGGCAAACGCGCACTGCGTAATAACGCTCTCGGATATCTGTGCGAGCTCAATGACAGCGCGGCACACAAACTGATGCAGGATCATCTGGACCATGCATCCAACATGACCGATCGCATTGCTGCTTTAAACGCCATGGTTCATCAATCCGCGCCCGGCGTGGTTGAAGCATTGCAGTCCTTCTATGCGGATTTTGAGAGCGAGGCGCTGGTCATCGACAAATGGTTCAGCCTGCAGGCATCAGCGCCCGGTACCGATGTGGCGGCTGTTCGTCAGCTCATGAAGCACCCCGCATTCACCCTCAAAAATCCGAATCGTGCGCGGAGTCTGATCTTCACTTTTTGCAGCAGCAATCCGGCGCAATTCCATGTTGCCGATGGTAGCGGGCATGCCTTCTGGGCTGAGCAGGTCATGGCGCTGGATACCATCAATCCGCAGGTGGCAGCGCGCTTTGCCCGGAGCTTAGATCGCTGGAGAAAATTCACGCCCGGCCTGCAGGCCAGCATGCGTGCTGCGCTCCTGAAGGTGGCTTCTGCACGTAAACTCTCCAATGACGTTGCTGAGGTGATTGGCAAGGCACTGGCAAACTAATTAAAAAATCCGAAGGACTTGTATGAAACGTATCAGCCTCACACGCTACCTGATTGAGGAGCAGCGCGATAACAATTCCATCCCTGCTGAGCTGAGGTTGCTGATCGAAGTGGTTGCGCGAGCCTGCAAGACAATCAGTCATTCAGTCAGCAAGGGCGCGTTGGGTGATGTACTGGGTGCTGCCGGTAGTGAGAATGTGCAGGGCGAAATCCAAAAAAAGCTGGACATCATCTCTAACGAGATACTGCTGGAAGCGAACGAATGGGGCGGGCATCTGGCGGCGATGGCGTCGGAAGAAATGGAGAATTTTCATCCCATCCCTAATCGTTATCCTAAGGGTGAGTACATGCTGTTGTTCGATCCGTTGGATGGATCGTCTAATATTGACGTGAATGTATCGATCGGTACGATTTTTTCAGTGCTCAAGGCGCCCGAGGGCATGAAAGAGCCTTGCGAAAAAGATTTTCTGCAGCCAGGCTCTAAGCAAGTGGCGGCGGGTTATGCTGTCTACGGCCCCCAGACCGTGTTGGTACTCACCACAGGCAATGGTGTGCACGCCTTCACGCTGGATCGCGAGATGGGGTCCTGGGTAATGACGCAGCGCGATATGAAAATCCCCGCCGACACCGCTGAATACGCGATCAACGCCTCCAACGCACGGCATTGGTACCCGCCGGTGAGACGCTACATCAGCGAGCTGGAAGCTGGAAAGACCGGACCTCGCGGCAAGAACTTCAACATGCGTTGGATCGCCTCGATGGTGGCGGACGTTCACCGTATTCTGAACCGGGGTGGCATTTTTATGTATCCCGCAGACGAGCGCGAACCGGACAAGCCTGGCAAGCTGCGCTTGCTGTATGAGGCCAACCCCATGTCGCTGCTGGTCGAACAGGCGGGCGGCGCGGCGACCAACGGCGAAATGCGAATCCTTGATATTCAGCCAACCAAATTGCATGAGCGAGTGGCCGTTTTCCTTGGTTCTAAAAATGAAGTCGAGTTGGTCACCCGTTACCATGCGGCGCAAGGTTGAGGCAGCGACCGCCACCTCGACCGTCACCGTGTCTGAAAAACGAGGGTGTGCATGATCCACACTGAACAGGAGAGATGCAGGCGGGTGGGGTTTTTTGATAAAATTTAGTGCTTCGCTGATGTAGCTCAGTTGGTAGAGCAACTGATTCGTAATCAGTAGGTCGGAGGTTCGACTCCTCTCATCAGCACCATGGTTTTGAGAAAAAGCCCAGTTCTTGGACTGGGCTTTTTTCGTTCTAAGCTTCGACAGGAATCCCAACGCATACGGCGAAGCAAACTGGTTTGTAGTCAGTCCCAGCCGCGCCATCAGCATCGAACCAGAATTTTCCTGTCGATGATTCGTATACGATCTCATCAGTGCTATCATCCGCAGAGGCTTCTTTGAGCGTTTTATAAACCACATATTCAAAATCGGCTTCGACGGTATCGCCTTCGCTCTCTTTAAAATCGGTGACTTTTGTTATTTTGGTGTTCTTCGGAACCTCAGTGTCTATGTATTCAGAACTTAAGAGGAAAGTATCAGCGCCTTTTCCGCCAGTAAGTTGGTTATTGCCACCGCCACCATTTAGCGTGTCGTCGCCAGCACCGCCGATGAGAGTGT
>OMID01000091.1 GCA_900299005.1 Oxalobacteraceae bacterium | reverse complement strand
TCGTTCGCGGCACGCGCAGCCTGTATGCCCGAATCATGCTGTGAGGCAGCACGCCAGACATCCACGATATCCAGCGCGCTCGCGGAAGATGTCAGACACACTGCTACCGCAGCAGCAACGGCTTTTGTATGCAATTTCGACGGCAACATGCGTTCCTCCGGTCAGGCCAATACCATTTTCAGCAGCCGCACTCGATACCGAATTTACGCAGGATGATCTCCAGCGGACACCATTGAGTAAATGAGCTCTGTAGTAGGTTTGCACCAACAAATGCAGTAAAAGCTAAAAACCACTGGTTGACGAAGATCGGACTGCCGGGAATGCCTAGCGCCAGCGATACCAAAATAAAGATACCGGCGAAAGTCCGAACGATTTGCCAAGATTTGGTGGGAAACATGGTTTTTCTCCTTTCAGTTAATCAGGGAAACTCATGCAATGCATGATGGCGGTAAGCGACGTAGTACAGCAAAGGAATGACAATTAGTGTCAGCAGCGTGCTGACTAGAATGCCAAAGATCAGTGAGATGGCGAGCCCATTGAAAATGGGATCGTCGAGAATGAAGAACGCGCCCAGCATCGCTGCCAGACCTGTCAGAACAATCGGCTGCGCGCGCGTGACTGCCGAGCTGATCACGGCTTCCTTCAGGGCCATGCCTTGCGATACGTTCAGGCGGATGAAATCCACCAGCAGTATCGAATTGCGTACGATAATGCCGGCCAGTGCGATCATGCCGATCATGCTGGTTGCAGTGAACTGCGCGCCCAGTAATGCGTGGCCTGGCATCACGCCAACGATGGTCAGCGGAATCGGTGCCATGATGATCAGCGGCGTCAGATAGGAAGCGAATTGCCCGACCACCAGCAGATAAATCAGGATCAGTCCCACCGCATAAGCAGCGCCCATGTCGCGGAAAGTCTCATAGGTGATCTGCCATTCGCCATCCCATTTCAGCGCGTAGCCGCGCCATGCATCGTCCGGCTGGTGTATGAAATACTCTTGCAGCGCGCCCCCGTCAGGCATCTTCAGCCTGGCCAGTTCGCTGCGCATCCCAAACATACCGTACAGCGGACTATCATTTTTGCCTGACATATCGGCGACCACAAAATTCACCGGCAGCAGATCCTTGTGATAGACCGGCTGTTCGCGCTGACTGTCTGTGATGGTCACCAGTTCGCGCACCGGCACCAGCGGTCCGGCAGCACTGCGCACTTTCATCTGCAGCAGCGTATCCAGTTCACCATGTAAATCTTGCGGCATCTGTATCAGTGCTGGCGCCGGATATTTGCTCTGATCGTGCAGGTAAGCCCCGATTTCGCCGGAGAGGGCGGTACGCAAGGTGCTGACAATGGCTTGCTGTGGCACACCCAGCATCGCCGCCTTACGCCGGTCGATCAGCAGCAGCTTGCGCGGCGCAGCAGCAATACTGCTGTCATCAATATCGACAATACCCTGCGTTTTAGCGAACACCTCGCGTACCTGCTTTGCTACCGATAGCCTGCCCTCCGGCTCGGGACCATAAATCTCTGCAACGATGGGTGACAGTACCGGCGGCCCTGGCGGTACCTCAACGACCTTCACATTCGCGCCAAATCGGGCTCCGATTTTTTGCAGTTCCGGACGCAGTCGGGCAGCGATTGCGTGACTCTTGTCGCTGCGTTGATGTTTGTCGACTAAATTGACCTGAATATCGCCCAGCTCACCACTCGCACGCAGATAATACTGCCGCACCAAACCATTGAAATTGATCGGTGCCGCCGTGCCTGCGTAGGTCTGGTACGTCGTCACTTCAGGTTGTTTCGCCAGATAAGCACCCAGTTCACGCATCACGGCATCGGTCTGTTCCAATGGCGTACCCGCCGGCATATCGACGATCACCTGAAATTCGGACTTATTGTCGAACGGTAGCATCTTCAGCACCACCAGCCCCACCGCCGGCAGCAGCAGCGAGAGCACAATCAGTCCGCCGATGCCCAGACCCAGCAAGCTGCGATTGCGAACGCCGCTGCGTTCATCCAGCAAAGGATTGAATATTTTTCTGAATAGCGGATCGAGATGCGCAGCGAGTCCGCCGTGACCCTGACTGCCCTGCGCTCCGTGCGCAACGCTATCAGGAACATGCTTCATCCAGATGCGCGCCAGCCAGGGCGTGACTACGAAGGCAATCGCCAGCGACAACAACATGCCCATACTGGCGTTGATGGGGATAGGACTCATGTACGGCCCCATCAAACCCGATACAAAAGCCATCGGCAACAGGGCCGCAATCACTGTGAGTGTCGCCAGTATGGTCGGGCCGCCCACTTCATCGACTGCACCGGGTATCAGTTCAGCCAGTTTTTTTCCCGGATGCAGGGCCTGATGGCGGTGAATGTTCTCGACGACGACAATCGCATCATCGACCAGAATGCCAATCGAGAAAATCAGTGCAAACAGGGACACGCGGTTCAGCGTGAAGCCCCAGGCCCAGGAGGCAAACAGCGTGAAGAACAGCGTCAGGATCACGGCACTGCCAACAATGGCCGCTTCGCGACGACCCAGCGCAATGAAGACCAGCGCCACCACGGAAGCTGTCGCAAACAATAGTTTTTGTATCAGCTTCTGCGCCTTGTCATTCGCGGTCTCGCCGTAGTTACGTGTGTGCGTGATTTCCACATTATGTGGTATCACCGCATTGCGCAACGCATCGACGCGGCGTATTACTGCTGCTGCGACATCAATCGCATTCTCGCCCGGCTTCTTGGTGATAGCCATGGTCACCGCCGGATACTCGCCCGGCTTCTTGCCTGCCTCACCATGCCATACATGTCGCTGTGCAGGCATCGCGCCATCACGGATGTCTGCGATTTCCTGCAGGTAGACCGGACGGCCTCCGTGGACACCCACAACCAGCTCGCCAACATCGCGCGCATCACGCAGGAAAGGACCGGCTTCCAGCGCGACTGCACGATTAGCGCCCAGCAAATCACCAATGGGCATGCCCATGTTCGCGCCCTGCAGCGCACGCCGCACCTCTTCCACCGAGATACCGGCGCCCGACAAACGGTCCGGAAGGATGGCTACGTTCACTGCGCGGCCCGGCCCGCCTAGGGTCGTGACTTCGCGCGTGCCGGGCACACGCTTGATATCCGCTTCCAGACTGTGGGCCACTCGCTCCAGCGCAAATGCACCCTCTTCAGCATCTCGCGAGAACAAAGTCAGTGTGACGATGGGAACATCATCAATGCCTTTAGGCTTGATCAGCGGCTGACCGACACCCAGCCCCGGCGGCAGCCAGTCGGTATTCGAATGCACAGTGTCATACAAACGCACCAGCGCTTCAGTGCGCGGAACACCAACTTTGTACTGTACAGTGATGATCGCCATACCGGGGCGCGACACCGACATCACATGTTCAATGCCCGCGATCTGAGACAACACCTGCTCCGCAGGTGTCGCGACCATCTGCTCCACGTCCTGCACCGATGCCCCGGGAAAAGGAATAAGCACATTTGCCATCGTCACATTGATCTGCGGTTCTTCTTCGCGCGGCG
>OMID01000090.1 GCA_900299005.1 Oxalobacteraceae bacterium | reverse complement strand
CCTTTGATCGCGCAACGCTCGGCACCTCGGGATCGACCTTGCAGTTCTCGGTAGATTTCACGGCATCGACCCAGTATTCCTCACCGTTTTCGGTGCGCAAGCAAGATCAGAATGGTCGCCCCGAGGGAGACCTGATCGGTGTGGATATTGGTGATGATGGTCTGGTCAATGCGACCTATTCCAACGGCACCACCAAATCCCTGGCCAAGATCGTGCTGGCCAACTTCGCGGCGCCAACCGGCTTGCGACAGTTGGGTGATGCAAGCTACTACGCCACCTCCAAGTCCGGTAATGCGCGCTACGGCGAGGCGGGATCCGCCGGGTACGGAACCGTGCGTGCCGGTGCCCGAGAGCGAGCCAACGTCGATCTCACCAATGAGCTAGTTGAACTGATCACCTCGCAACGTGCCTTCCAGGCCAATGCCAAAGCGATCGAGACGAGCAACACCTTAACTCAGGCCATCATCAATATTCGCAGCTGATGATCACTGATTTCTGACGAGAAGCCGACATGGACCGTTTAGCCTTTACCTCGATGGCGTCGATCAATGAGCGACGTCTTCTGCGCGAGCAGCTCAACAACGAGCTGGCCAATGTCTCGACGGTGGGCTTCAAGAAGAGCTATGACAATGCCATGGTATCGGTCAAGGCTGCAGGCGATGGCTGGGACTCGCGTATCCAGCCCTACATTGAAAAATTTAATGCCGTCAACCTCGACCAGGGACATCTGATGGTGACAGCGCAGAAGCTAGACATTGCGCTGACCGATAAAAATGTCCTCGGTGTTCGTGCCAAAAACGGCGAGCTTGCCTTTACCCGCCGTGGCGATCTGCGACTCAATTCTCAGGGGGTGCTCGAGACAGGGTCTGGCAATGTGGTGCTCTCGCAAGAAGGTAACCCCATCACCATCCCGGCCGGTTTTGATGTACAGATCACGCGCGAGGGCGACATCTTCGCCCGTGATCCCTTGCAGCCGGTTGATGCACCGCCAGTGCAGGTTGCGCGAATGATGTTGCGCGATGCCAGCCAAATTACCCTGCAGCGACGTGAAGACACGCTCTACACACCGCACATCCAATTCAGAAATGCCAACGGTGATTTCGCCCCGGGTCCTAACACGCCCCAGATCGTGCCCGGTGCACTCGAGGCCAGCAATGTGAATCCGGTGACAGCCATGGTGAAGCTGATTGATTTTTCGCGGTCGTTCGAGACGCAGATAAAGACGATTGCCGAGGCCAAGGAACTCGATCAGTCGGGCAGCACCATGCTCAAGGCACGATAAATGCTAGCGGTGTTGAGAGCATAAAAAATTTTGGGTCAGCCTGACAAAAAGCCGACATCCCCCTGGATCAGCTATCGGCAGCAGAAAAAATAACTTGAGCATCACTGCTTGACAGCGATGCCAAACAAGAGAGGTAAGCATGGATGCTTCATTGTGGGTAGCCAAGACCGGCCTGGATGCGCAGAACACCCGGCTGAACGTCATTTCGAACAACCTTGCCAACGTCAACACGACCGGATTCAAGCGCGATCGGGCAATGTTCGAAGATCTGCTGTATCAAAATGTGCGGCAGGCAGGCGGACAAACCGCGCTCACCACCCAGTCCCCGACAGGGCTGATGCTCGGTACCGGGACCCGTGTCATCTCGACCGAGAAACTGCATTCGCAAGGCAACATGATCAATACCCAGAATGCGCTGGATATTGCGGTCAATGGCGAAGGCTTTTTCCAGATCGTGCAGCAGGACGGTACGATTGCCTACACCCGTGACGGCTCATTCAAGCTATCCAATACTGGTCAGATTGTCACTGCCACCGGTCAGCCATTGCAGCCGGCGATTGTCATTCCTGCCAATGCCTCATCGATCACGATCGGCGAAGACGGTATCGTCAGTGTCGAGCTGTATGCCGGCGGCGGAGCGCAGCAGCTAGGCCAGATCCAGATCGCGCGCTTTATCAATCCGCCGGGTCTCACCCCGTTGGGTGGCAATCTGTTCAAAGAGACCCTTGCCAGTGGCGCGCCGCAGTTATTAAACCCCGGTACACAGGCAGCTGGCACCTTAAGACAAGGCATGCTCGAGGCCTCGAATGTGAACGTGGTCGAAGAGATGGTCAACATGATCGAGACCCAGCGCGCCTATGAAATCAATTCCAAAGCGATCGCGGCGGCGGATGGCATGTTGCAGTTCTTGAATAACAAGATCTGATCGGAGCACTGATGAAAAAAATCCCTCCCTTCGCCGTGCTCTTGCCAGGCCTTGCCCTGCTCGCTGCTTGTGCCGGGCCCATGCCCATGGCACATTCGCCGCAGTTCTCGCCCGTGCAGCCGCTTCCTCGCGAGAGTATGAAACTTTCCACCGGGGCCATCTTTGCCGCCGACAGCACCGACATGTGGCAGGCCAAACGCAAAGATTATCGCGTCGGCGACATCATCACGGTGCTGCTCGACGAGAAAACACAGGCCAATCGTTCTCTCACGAACGAGACCAGCCGAGAATCAAAAAATGACGCCGTGCCGCAGGGCCTGACGAATCGCGTGTCAAATCTGAACAGCGTGCTGGGGGGTCTCAAGACCGATGGCGCCACGATCAGCAACAAAGGCAAAGGCAATGCAGATCAGCAGGCCTCGCTCAGCGGATCGGTAGCGGCCACCGTCGTCGAGGTACAAGCCAACGGCAACCTGGTCATTCGTGGCGAGAAGCAGCTGTCCATGTCCGAGGGCGGCGAAATCATTCAGGTCTCCGGCGTGATTCGGCCTGACGACGTCAGTGCAATCAGCACGGTGCAATCGCGCCGTCTGGCGAATGCGCATATCGCGTACCGCGCTGCGGGGGATCTGGCAAATGCAACGCGCGCTGGTTGGGGCACCAGTGCACTCTGGAAGTGGTGGCCCTTCTGACGACGGAGCAATCTGAGATGACTATGCGATTACTTAAACAGGTAGCTGGCATTACTTTGCTGGCACTTTGCGCTTCCGGCCCGGTGCACGCTGACCGTATCAAGGATGTGGCCAGCGTGGCCGCCGTGCGTTCTAACCAGCTCGTCGGCTACGGCATTGTGGTTGGCCTGCAGGGCACCGGTGACGGCGCTCAGGTGGCCTTTACCGTACAGACCGTGCGGTCCATGTTGGTCAAAATGGGCGTCGGACTCGATGGTCCACTCTCCGACTTTGAACGCGCTGCGGCAGCGGCCGGTCGTATGGACGTCCAAAACGTCGCCGCTGTAATGGTCACGGCAGAACTGCCCGGCATGGCCAAACCCGGACAGCGTATTGATGTCAACGTCGGCACGCTCGGCAAGGCCAGCAGCCTCAGGGGTGGCACCCTGATCCTCACCAGCTTGCGCGGTGTGGATGGCGAAGTCTACGCACTCGCACAAGGCCTGGTCACGACCACCGGCATCGATGCCAACGCGGCAGGGTCCAAAGTGGCGATCGGCGTGCCCACTTCGGCACGCATCCCTAATGGCGCCACTGTCGAGCGCATGGTCGATACGCCCTTTGATAAATCCGACAACGTGGTCATGAACGTGCGTGACCAGGATTTCACCACCACAACCGCAATCGTCGATGCCATCAACAAGACCTTTGGTGCCGACACCGCCAAGGCATTGGATGGCGTATCGCTGTCCGTGCGTGCGCCGGCCGATATGTCCAAGCGCGTCGCTTTCATGAGCATGATCGAAAATCTCGATGTGGTGCCCGGCGAGGCACCTGCCAAAGTGGTGGTCAACTCGCGCACAGGCACAGTCGTCATCAGTCGTAACGTGAAGGTGACGGCGGCGGCGGTCTCTCATGGCACGATCTCAGTCGCCATTGCGGCAACCAATGAAGTCAGCCAACCCAATGCGTTCGCACAAGGTCAGACCGCCGGTGCTCAAAACGCAAACATTGCCGTGAGCGAGCCCAACAAGCCCATGTTCCTGTTCCAGGCGGGTGTCGATCTGCGCCAGATCGTTGATGCGATCAATCAGGTGGGCGCGTCACCCTCGGCACTGATTGCTATTCTCGAAGCCCTGAAAAGCTCTGGCAGCCTTCGCGCCGAGCTGGTCGTGATCTAACGGGTAGCACCAGAGGACACCCCGATGAGCGACTTCGATCTGCCCAAAACCTCGCTGGACTTCGCCGGCATGGGCGCCTTGCGCGGCAAGGCGCCCATGCCGGCGAAGT
>OMID01000089.1 GCA_900299005.1 Oxalobacteraceae bacterium | reverse complement strand
TATGCCCCCACCCAATTCAAAGGCCCCGCACCAAAACCCGTCGCCCCAGCGAAAGCTGGGGCCCATGCCCGCACCCAATTCAAAGCCCTCGCACCAAACCCGACGCCCTAGCCAACGCTGGGGTCCATGACTGCACCCAATTCAAAGCCCTCGCACCAAAACCCGTCGCCCCAGCGAAAGCTGGGGCCCACGCTCGTCCCCAATCCAAATGCTTCGTATCAAAAGCCGCCGCCCCAGCGAACGCAGGGGCCCATGCCTGCATCCAATTCAAAGGCCTCGCATCCAAACCCGTCGCCCCAGCGAAAGCTGGGGCCCATGCCCGTAAACCGCCCGTCGCCAAAAGCGCGTCCCAAAACGCGTATTGACCAAAGTCCATTTAGTTACCCTAAACCACCCGCGCCGCGCCCGATACCAGAGGCATCAGCGATAATTATTGTTTTTAAATTCCGCGTGTACTCTCAAGCATCCGCTGGAAAAGCCACATGTCACCCAACCGTGTCGCCATCACCGAGCCCTTCACCAGCATCAGCCAGGTAGTATCTGTTCCATAGGCCCATTACAGTCGCATCATCACCTCTCATGAAAAACAGCACCACCAAACCCGCAGATATCACGCATCCCGTCGTCACGCTTGACACTTCGCTTGGCGTGATCAGCATGGAGCTTTATGCCGATGTTGTGCCAAATACGGTAAATAATTTCCTAAGCTATTCCCATGCGGGTCTTTATGAAGGAACGATTTTCCATCGGGTTATTGCCAAGTTTGTGATTCAGGCAGGAGGCTACCTGCGCACCTCTTCCGGATATACGGCTGTACCAACTGCTGATCCGATTGCGCTGGAATCTAATGCCGGGCTCAGTAATCTGCGCGGTACGGTGGCAATGGCGCGTACCAGTGTGCCGGATTCCGCAACTTCGCAGTTTTATATCAACGTTGTTGATAATGCTGCTGGCTTAGATTATAAAAATGCTGCCGAACCCGGCTATGCGGTATTCGGAAAAGTAATCAGTGGGCTGAACGTGGTCGATAAGATTCGTAATGTCAAAGTTTCAAACACGATACCGGTCACCGATGTCATCGTAACATCGGCGCGCAGCACGCAATTTTTCAATGGCAAACGGGCTGACTTCAGTATTACGTTAAACACGGATGACAGTTTTTCTGTGACGGCATTGGCGGGTCAGAGCGCACCGCAATCACTGAAATTCATCGATCGGATTGAGTTCACTGACCGTTCTGTCTCGTTGGGGAGTGCCTACGCCGGCATTCACGATACGCAGGATCTCATCTTGCTGGCTAAAGTTTCTGGTTCTTCGTTGGTGGGACGCGCAGGTAATGACTGGCTGATTGGCAAAGAAGGCGCCGATACACTGAGTGGTAGTTCGGGTAATGACACCCTCGATGGCGGCGCTGGCGTCGACATGTTGGAGGGCGGAAAAGGAAATGATCTCTATATTATCGATGCTCCCGACGATGTGATTCGCGAATCGCCCGGCGGCGGGGTAGACACGGTCCGGATTGCCGCCACGGCGATATCGGGCTTTACTGAGTACAGTTTGCCAGCGCATTTTGAACATCTTGTGCTGAGTGAGGACGATCGTCTGACTGGCTTTCGCACGCTGTCTGGTAATTCGCAGGCGAATAGCATCACGGGTAATTCGGCTGACAATCTGATCGATGGCAAAGGAGGCAAAGATACCCTGACCGGTGGCGGTGGCAGCGACACGTTTTGTTTATCAGTAATGCCGGTGGCAGCGAAACATGTGCTCAGCATTACAGACTTCAACCCGGCTCAGGACCATATCGCGCTTTCAGTGGCCGCTTACCCTGCATTCGCAGGATCGACGATGATTAGCCCGGCCCGTTTCATCGCCTCGACCAAACCTGTAGCACGCTCGCCCAATGAGAATTTGCTTTACGATACCGACAGCGGAAAACTTTTCGTTGATGCTGATGGGTCAGGCAAAAAAGCGCCGATGCTGGTTGCCACATTAACGGGTTTGCCAGAGTTGTCCGCCAGTGATTTTGTAATTATCGGATGACGTGGGTGGGAAGCTCTTGGGTAGTAGGGGTTTTCCCCTGTGGATGAGTTTTGCGGTAAGCGAGCATGGGCCCCAGCTTTCGCTGGGGCGACGGTGTTTGGCGCGACACCTTTAAAGTGGGGCATTTCAGCTAAATTTTCGAACTACGTCACACCAGCGAAATTCTCAATTCACGTCATCCCAGCGAAATTCTCTAATCACGTCACCCCAGCGAAAGCTGGGGCCCATGGCTGCTCACGAGCGGCTGGCATGAATCCGCAGACATCATGGATTCCCCCGCGGGGGAAAGCGCTAACCTGAATGCACGTTTGTGGACCTGATGGGTAATAGGGGTTTCCCATTTGGATAGGCTCTGCGGTGCGCGAGCATGGGCCCCAGCTTTCGCTGGGGCGACGGTGTTTGGCGCGATTCCTTTGAAGTGGGGCAATTCAGCTAAATTTTCGAATCACGTCACTGCAAAAAATTTTTTCAACGTCGCCCTAGCAAACTTTTTTCCACATCGCCCAACGAAATTTTTCCACCATCGCCCCAGCCAAATTCTCGAACCACGTTAACCTGGCGAAATCCTCAAATCACGTCGCCCCAGCGAAAGCTGGGGCCCATGCCCGCCCACTGCGAGCCGCCGCCACGTGGCGGATCCCAGTGGTTCACTATCGCCAAACAACGTACCACGCATCGCCAATCCCAAACCACGGTTCTTCAACGGAGGCGATGACGCATAACCATCTGATCCTCAACGCACCCGAATGAGCAGCTTCACCCCGACTATAATTTGTGCTTCATGAACCTCGTTGGCTACTCGGCGCCACGCCCCGATACCACGCATGACTGCCGCTATCTACTATCACCCTGAGGCCTACTCAACCTCAGGACCAAAGCTCATGGGCCGCAACGCGGCCGGGGAATCTTTTTTGCGTGGGTTTTTTGCGCATAGCGCGGCGACCGAATTTTGGGTACAGGTAACGGCCACCGAGCATGCCAGTCATTTCGCAGCATCGGCCAAGGCGCATGGTCGTCATGAGACGGTATACCGCGCAGAGAAGACAACGTTGGGCGCGCTGGCGAAAGTGGGCATGGTGTACTACCCCGGTCCGGGTATCGGTGAGCATGCGTTTCATCGGGCGGCCCAGGGTCATGGTGCATGGAGTCTGTGCGGCATTACACATACGACATCGTCGACCACAGCGATGGAGGCGATTGCGGCATTAGTCACCAGCCCGGTGCAGCCCTGAGATGCCGTGATCTGCACCAGCACGGCAGTACAAAAAAATGTCGAGCGCTTGTTACAGGCGCAAGTCGATTACCTGAAAGACCGGTTAGGTGTAAGCCGTCTGGTTCTGCCGATATTTCCGGTGATACCGCTGGGGATACATACGCAGGATTTTGCTTTCACGCCATCGCAACAGGCGGCTGCCCGCGCGAGGCTGGCTGTCGATGAAAACACCCTCGTGGTCTTGTTCATGGGGCGGCTGTCTTTTCATGCCAAAGCCCATCCGCTGGCGATGTACCAAGCGCTGGAGGCTGCCGCAACGACGACTGGTAAAAGAGTCGTGCTCGTGGAATGCGGCTGGCATGCAAATGAACCTATCGCAAAAGCGTTTGCTGATGCAGCACAGCTGGCGTGCCCCAGCGTGCGCGTTATAACGCTGGATGGACGCAAGGAAGCCGATCGCGAAACGGCATGGGCAAGCGCTGATGTGTTCTGCTCACTTTCAGACAATATTCAAGAGACGTTTGGCATCACGCCCATTGAAGCGATGGCAGCAGGTCTGCCGGTCGTGGTTAGTGATTGGGATGGATATAAAGATACCGTGCGTGACGGGGTGGATGGCTTTCGTATTCCCACCCTGATGCCCCAGGCGGGGCTGGGGGGTGATTTGGCCGTGCGCCATGCGCTCGAGATTGACACCTACGATATGTATTGTGGGCATACGTGCAGCCTGGTGGCAGTCGATGTAGAGGCAACCGCAAAGGCCTTCGTGCAGCTAATTCAGTCACCCGAGCTTCGGCGACGTATGGGAGACGCCGGACGCGCGCGGGCGCGGCAGGTCTATGACTGGGGAGCGATCATTCCGCAATACGAAAACTTGTGGGCGCAGCTGAGCGAACGTCGCCATGCCAGCGCAAAAGACCTTGCGCCATTGGCGCACCCTTGGCCGGCGCGTATGGATCCTTTCGAGTCATTTGCGGGCTACCCGACGCGAACGCTCACGCCCGAGACACTGCTGTCACTGACAGATGCCAATGTATCGCTCGCACTCCAGCGTGCACTAGCCTACCGGCGCCTGATGATGGTGGATTTTGCGAAATTGGTGCTGCCCACGGAAGACGAGATGCGCACGGTGCTGCAGACCGCCGCCGCCATGCCCAGACCGGCTGCCGAACTGGTGGGGCCGCTGCCTGCAGAAAGACAGGCATTTGCCTTTCGCAGTCTTGCGTGGCTAGTGAAGCTGGGAGTGTTGAAACTCGGGTAAGGTGTTCTCGAACCTCAGGGCTGCCGTGGTTCAGCCTTTCGACCTCATTACCTTATTACTTCATTATCCTGCATCGTCGAGCGTGCCGACGAGCTTGATCTCCGGCGCACTCTTGGTTCGGAACCACACATCGGCCATTAAGCCCGTGTCGCCCGACGCCGTGGTGTAACTGCTCAGCAGCGCAACGCGATTACCGGCGTCGACACGAGTCGAGGCACTGGCCTTGAGTGAGAGTGCCACGATGCCTTCATCGTTGAGTGAATGCAGCTCTCTTGCCTCGGTGTGTCCGTTGCTGTTTTTGTCCAGCCACAGCTGAAGCTGATCAAATGCGGCATCAAGATTATTCAGTGTGCCGTCACGGTTCGTGTCGAGCCTGTGGAGCGCGGCATATCCGTTGGTGGCGGGTTTGCCATTATCAAGGCGTGTTCCAGTGCCAAAGAGCTCGGTGCCGTTGTCGATCAAGCCGTTGCCATTGAGATCGCGCACCAGCAAGGCATCGCCGGGATCGACCCAGCCGGTAGCACGTAGCTCGCCATGGCCCTCATGATCAAACAGTACCTGCTTATCGACAGAGATCGACAGCACCTTATCGCCATCAAGATCAAGGACCACCGGGCTTTTGAACAGGTTGTCGGCGCGCTGACCGAGTGCTTCGAGCTGATCGCTGGTCATGGCATCAGTCTGTGCCATGCTCAAGGCGGCGAGCTGCCCGTTGCTCAGCCCTTTTAGCTGCTGGGTCGACAATGCGGCGACGGTATCGGGGGTGAGCGCACGCAGCTGTGACCCGACAAGCACCTTGAGCTGCTTGACACTCAGGCCCCCAACCTGGTCCGGGCTGAGCATGGCGATCTGGGAAGACGACATCACTTTGATGTTCGTCGGGCTGATTCCGGATATCTGGTAGTAAGAGAGGCTCGCAACTTGCTCCGGCGAGAGCGCGACCATCTGCGCCTTGGACACGCCTTTAATTACCGGTAACCCCACGTCACCCAGAGAGTCAGCCGAGATCCCCGAGAACTGCTCTGGCGTGAGTGCCCCCAGCTTGCGCGCGTAGGCGATGGCATCAATCTGTGGCGCGGTGAGTGCGCCGATCTGGCTTTCCGACAAGACCTTAAGTTGCTGCGGTGTCAGTAGCGCCAGTTTGCCTGGCTGCCAGAGTGAGATGGTCGAGCTCGGCAGTGCACTTAATTGGAGGGCAGATAGCTTTTGTATTTGCGGTTGCGTCATCTGATCAAGCTTGTCGCTGCCAACGGCCGAGATCTGGTCTTCATCGAGTGCTGCCACGGCAGCCGGCTTGAGCGCACCGAACTGAGAAGGCGTCATCGCGGTAATCTGCGACAGCAGCAATACACTGGCCTGAGATGGCGTCAGCGCACTGAATTGCGCTTCGCGCATCGCCGCGATTTGATCCAGGCTCAGCTGCGTGATCTGATCGTTGCTGAGTAGCGCGATCTGCGAGGCTTTCAACCCGGCGATGTAGGCAGGCGTCATGCTGGCGATGGCAGCCGCATCAATGGTGCCGAATTGCCCAGCGTTCAGCTTGGCGAGCTGATCGGCATTCAGCGCGGCCAGCTGTGCCGACGACAACACACCGAAGAGGCTTGCGGGGAGCCCGCCAAGCGCCGCCGGCTTCATCATGCCCACTTGCGTTGGCGACAAGGCACTGATCTGGCTGGAGGTCAGTCCCTGGGCTTGCACGTTGGTCAGTGCCGCAATCTGTGGATTCGTCAGATAGCCGACATCGTCGCCCAGTGCCGTGATCTGCTCGGCAGAGAGCTTGCCAATCTGCTCGGGCGTGAATCCCTGCAATTGGGAAGCGCCGAGCAGGGTCATGTCAGCCGCCGACAGGCCGCGCAGACTGGTCGTGGGCAGGTTGCCCAGCTGCTCGGGTGTCAGTCGCTCCAGTTGGGCCGAGCTCAGTGACTCCACTTGCGCAATGCCCAAGCCCTTCATTGCGCTTGGAGCGACCGCCGCCAGCGTGCCTGGGGTGATTTGCTGCAGCTGTGTAGGGGTGAGCGCCGCGACTTGGGCTGATGTGATGGCAGTGACGGGGAACGCATTCAGCGTGCTGCTATTGAGCGCCTGCATCTGATTGGCGGTGAGCGCTTGCAGCTGTGTCGTGAGCAGCTGGCCCAACTGTGCCGTGGACAGCGCGGCGATGCTGGCCGGCGGCACACCACTGATATCGGTGCCCAAGCCTTGCAGCGCGAGTGAAGACATGGATGCCAATTGTTCTGGCGTGAGCGACCGGGTCTGCGCCACGCTTAACGCGGTAGTGAATCCCGTGTCATTCATTGCGGCGAGCGAGGTCGGGCTAATGGCCGCGATCTGCGCCGCAGAGAGTGCAGCGATTTGGGCAGGGCTGAGGCTTTTAAGTTGCCCTGCGCTAAAGCCGCCCACGATCGCTGGCTCCAGGGTGGCGATGGGATTGAGGTTGAGATAGTTGGTCAGACTGTCGCCGGAGAGATCTTGTACCTCAGCGGCGCTGGGCTCTGAGAGTGCCTTGAGCTGTGCGCTGGATAGTACGCCCAGGCTGCCGGTGGGTATCGCCGTCACCTGTGCATCGGTCAGCGCTCGCAGTTGCTGCAACTTGAGCACCTTGAATTGATCGGTGCTCAGTCCGGCGATTTGTGCCGTTGTCATCGACGGCACCTGTGCGGTTGTGATCGCGCTGATTTGTTCAGCTGTCATTGCGCGCAGCGCGCCGGTGCTTAGTGCCGCCAGTTGCGAGGGCGAGAGACCTTCCACCTGCGCGGGCGTTAGCGAGGGTACTTGCGCCGAAGTGAGCTTATCGAGCTGTGCTGCTGTCAGTCCCGGCAATTGCGCACTGACCGAGAAGAGGGGTAATTGGGTGGCACTCAAGCCAACGATGGCATCGGCCTTGATGTTGGCGATTTGCGCTGACGTCAGTGCGCTCAGCTGCGTGCTGGTGATTGCGCCCAGCTGGGCCGAGGTGAACTCCGGGAAAGCCGCAGACGAGAGTTTGCCGAGTTGAACGCTGTTTAACCGGGCCACCTGATCGGCGGTGAGTTTGCCGATCACGGCCTTCATGGCCAGCAGCTGTTCAGCGGATAGGGCGGCGACAGTGTCACCGCGCATTGCGGGCAAGTCAGCGCCTTCGATGGCGCCCATCTGCGTGGCAGACATGGCCGCAGCTTGCGCTGGCGTGAGCGAACCAATCTGGTCCGAGCTCATTTTGGTGACTTGCACCGGTAGCAGGGCTGCTGCCTGCGCGCTCGATAGCGTGGCAATCTGGCCGCTGGTGAGACCGACGATGCTGCCCGTTGTGATCGCCTGAATTTGTGGCACGCTCAGCGCCCGCACCTGATCCAGAGTGAGTGCTGCGAGCTGCGATGAGGTCAAGGCCGGTATCTGACCTTCCGGCTTGAGCGCGATAAGGTCTTGCGTTTCAAGTGCCGCGATCTGAGCGACCGTTAGCTTGGACACCTGATCGGGCTTAAGCGCGGTGGTCTGCGCAGTGGTGAGCTCGACAATCTGCGCCGCGCCCAGCGAGGCGATAGCAGCGGTGGAGAGTGCCTGAATCTGTGCGGTGCTCAGTTTGCTGATCTGCGCGGGTGTGAATCCCGGCATTTGGGTAGACGTCAGCGCACCGACCGGCGCCAGGCCGAGCTGAGTGAGCTGCTGGTCCGATAACATTGCAATCTGCTGCAAGGTCAGGCCAACAATATTGCCCGCAGTGAGATTACCCACTTGCACGGCCTTGATTTGCGCGGTGGTCAGCGCAGCGATTTGTTTGGAGGTGAGCCGACCGAGATCCGAACCCAGAGCCGCAATATCAGCCGTCGCGATCCCGGCAATGCTGGTGCCGGGAAGGTTCTGTACCTGCGCGTCAGTAAATCCTGCAAAAATGCTCATGTCGGATAGCGGCAAAAATTGGCCGTGCGTGTGCACCAGTGTGATCGGGTTTTGCTTGGTTCAGGCACCTTGACCTGTCAAACGTGTAAATCGACTTCAACGATTCAAGCTTTACCTCGATACGTTAATTTGATAGAAACGTTTGCAGGCCGCTTGATATCACCGCCGAGGACCGCTGTCTCTGCCGCGAAGCCCCCCGCACATCGGCAAATACCCCGCAGCACCCGGCGCAGCCCTAATATAAAAATGACAAATATGCCTGGCTCTGCCCCGATGACACTGGCTGAACTCGTCAGCCTTGCCGCCATGGTGGGAGGCACCGGCGACGCTGCGGGTGCCGTTCGCCTGTACCGAGACTGGCTGGCACGCGAGGACACCTCATCGAAGTATTTTGCGTGGTTCAACCTGGGTGTCATGCTGGCCGAGCAGGGGGATCACGATGGTGCCGCCAACGCTTACCGTGCTGCGCTGGCAGACAACCCGTCGTTCGCGCAGGCGCGCATCAACCTGGGTCGATGGCATGAAGACGCTGGTCAAGTCGACGCGGCCATCAGCGAATGGCTTGCCGCGCTGGCGCTGCTGTCCACGCAGCCGGAGGCGCCCGCTGCGTATTCGGTGATGACGCTGAATAATCTGGGCCGCCTGTGGGAACAGCAGCATGATTATGCGTCCGCCGAAAGCGTGCTGTCCCAAAGCCTCGCCATTGATCCGGCCCAGCCCGATGTGATCCAGCACTGGGTGCATCTGCGACAAAAACAGTGCGCATGGCCGGTGTACGCGGCGATTCCGGGCGTGAGCAGCCATGCCATGCTGATGGCAACCTCCCCCCTCGCGATGCTTGGTTTGCATGACGATCCGGCGTTGCAGTTATCGGCAGCGCAAAGTTTTGTGCTGCGCAAATTCAGCGATCTGCCTGTGGTGTCTGTCCATGTGCCTGCCACGACGGGTGATGGAGCACAAAGAAAACTTCGCCTCGGTTACCTTGGCGGGAATTTGTGCGTACATGCGGTCGGGCTTTTGCTGGCCGATGTGCTTGAGCATCAAGACCGTGAGCGCTTCGAAAGTCATGCGTTCTGCTACAGCCCTGAAGATGGCACGGCCTATCGACAGCGTTTGCTGGCCTGCTTTGATCATGTGCATCGGGTGAATCGATTGAGTGATGCGCAGGCCGCCGAGTTGATTACGGCCTGTGGCATTGATGTGCTGATCGATCTGCATGGCTTGTCCGACGGCGTGCGCCCCGCGATCCTGGCGCGCCGTCCTGCGCCTGTGCAGGTGGGATGGCTGGGCTTTATCGGCACCACGACGCTGCCCTTCATTGATCACCTTATCGCTGATCGATTTGCTTTGCCCGAGAGCCAGCGTATGTACTACAGCGAATCGCCCTTGTATCTGTCGCGCTCGGTACTGCCCCTGGTGCCGCGCACAAAGCCAACGCAAACAGTGACCCGCGACGCGGTGGGCTTGCCGGACAAGGCTTTTGTATTCGCCTGCCTGAACAACACCTACAAGATCAATCCGGAAGTATTCCGTTGCTGGATGCAGATACTGCAGGCCGTGCCTGAGAGCGTGCTTTGGCTGGTGGATGACAACGCGCCTGCGACGAAGCATCTTCGTGCGGCAGCGGCCCAGCATGGCGTAGACAGTTCGCGCCTGATTTTTGCGCCCCGCGCTCCGGTCAATGAGTATCTTGCGCGCTTCACCTGCGCCGACCTGTTTCTGGATACCTGGCCCTATAACGCAGGATCGACCGCCTGCGACGCGCTGGGTATGGGCCTGCCTTTGCTGACGCTGCCCGGCAAGACCTTTGTCTCACGCATGGCGGGCTCGCTACTGCACCACGCCGGGCTGGAGGAGTTAATCGC
>OMID01000088.1 GCA_900299005.1 Oxalobacteraceae bacterium | reverse complement strand
TGCGCATGCAATCGGGTTATTTCGGTATCACGGGCAACGATGCCTGGATCGATGAAATCCTGCATGAACTGGGTTTGACCAGCAAGGCAGATACCAACATGCGCGCTTTATCGGGTGGTATGAAGCGCCGGGTGCTGGTGGCACAAGCGCTGGTACACAAGCCGCCGGTCATCATGCTCGATGAACCGACGGCTGGCGTCGATGTCGAGCTCAGACAAACGCTCTGGGATTTCATAGGGCGCCTTAATCGCGAAGGCCACACGGTCGTGCTGACCACGCATTATCTCGATGAGGCACAGACGCTGTGCAACCGCATCGCGATGTTAAAGGCGGGACAGGTTGTTGCGCTGGATTCAACGGCAGCGTTGATCCGTCGCATCTCAGGCTCGCAACTCGAAGTCAGGCTGTCAGGCGGTAAGCTACCCACTTCGCTCCACTCGCTGGTCTCACATCCGGATGAGCTGGTCGGGGGTAATCACTACACATTGCGCGTCAACCATCATGACGAGGTCGAATCCATTCTGGCGCGCATACGCGAATCCGGCGCGACACTGGATGACCTACAGCTGCACCAGGCCGACCTTGAAGATGTGTTCATCCAGATCATGGGGGGTGAACAATGACAGGCTTTCGCACGCTGTTCTACAAAGAGGTGCTGCGTTTCTGGAAGGTCGCGACGCAGACACTGACCGCTCCCATGGTTACGGCCCTGTTGTATCTGCTGATTTTCGGTCATGTGCTGGAAGCGCATGTGCAGGTATTTCCGGGTGTGTCCTACACCGCATTTCTGGTGCCGGGGTTGGTGATGATGAGCGTGCTGCAAAACGCGTTTGCCAATTCCTCCTCATCGCTGATTCAATCCAAAATCACCGGCAATCTGGTATTCGTGCTGCTGACTCCGCTGTCTCACTGGGAATTTTTCGGCGCGTATGTACTGGCCGCGATGGCGCGTGGTCTCGCGGTTGGCTTGGGGGTATTCTTGATCACAGGCTGGTTTGCAAAGCTGTCCTTCGTCGCGCCACTCTGGATATTGTTATTTGCGCTGATTGGGGCCGCTATTTTGGGCACCATGGGGCTACTGGCAGGCATCTGGGCGGAGAAATTCGACCAGCTGGCCGCATTCCAAAATTTTCTCATCGTGCCCGCGACCTTTCTCGCCGGCGTGTTCTACTCAGTGCATTCCCTTCCGCCTTTCTGGCTGGCGGTGTCGCACATGAACCCCTTTTTTTATATGATCGATGGCTTCCGTTTTGGCTTTTTCGGTCACTCCGATGTTCCTCCGCTGACCAGTCTGCTGATCGTGATGGTGTTCCTCCTGTCGCTGGTATCGCTGTCGCTAAAGCTGCTGAAAAACGGCTACAAGCTGCGCCATTGAAGGGCAGTACGGATATACCGGCTGCTCTGGTCGAACCATTTTTTTAAAAGGCAAAAACGTGCTGCCCACCCCCGAACTCATCAAGAACTACATTGCCAGCGGCCTGGAATGCACGCACCTCGAGGTTGAGGGTGATGGCCAGCATTTCAGCGCGCTGATCGTGTCTCCTGCATTTGCTGGCAAGCGCCTGATCCAGCGTCATCAGATCGTGTATGCCGCCCTGGGCGACCGCATGAAGGCCGAGATACATGCGTTATCGATGAAGACACTGACCCCGGACGAGTATCAGTCGTAATGGACAAACTTCTCATCACCGGCGGCAAGCGCTTGTCCGGTGACATTCAGATTTCGGGTGCAAAAAATGCGGCGCTGCCTATTCTGTGCGCTGCACTGCTGAGCGCTGACACACTGGCACTGTCCAATGTGCCACACCTGCAAGACGTGGCCACAATGCAGAAGCTGCTGAGGCAGATGGGCCTTCACATCCATGCCAACGGTGATGTACTCGAACTCAACGGCTCGGGCGTCAACCATCCAGAAGCGCCTTATGAGATGGTCAAGACCATGCGCGCCTCCATCCTGGTGCTCGGACCACTGCTGGCGCGGTTTGGCGAGGCCAAAGTATCTTTGCCCGGTGGTTGCGCGATAGGCTCTCGTCCTGTTGATCAACATATCAAGGGGCTGCAGGCCATGGGTGCGGATATCCGCATCGAAGGTGGGTACATTCATGCCCGCGCCAAGAAACTCAAGGGTACGCGCATCGTCACTGATATGATCACCGTGACAGGCACCGAGAACTTGCTCATGGCCGCAACGCTGACAGATGGCGAGACAGTGCTGGAAAATGCGGCGCGCGAGCCCGAAGTCACCGATCTCGCGAATCTACTGGTGGCCATGGGCGCGAAAATCGAAGGCATCGGTACTGACCGACTGCGCATCACTGGCGTGGCGGCCTTGCACGGCGCAAGCCACCGCGTGATCGCCGACCGTATCGAAACCGGCACCTTTTTGTGCGCGGTGGCTGCCGCTGGCGGCGACGTGGTGCTGGAAAACACCCGGGCTGATTTGCTCGATGCGGTGACTGACAAGCTGCGCGAAGCAGGTGCCGTGATCACGACGGGCGATAACTGGGTCCGCGTGCAAATGGCAGGGCGACCCAAGGCAGTCAGTTTTCGTACCACGGAATACCCCGGCTTCCCGACCGACATGCAGGCTCAGGTCATGGCACTGAACTGCATTGCTGAGGGTACCAGCCGCGTGACCGAGACGATTTTCGAGAACCGCTACATGCATGTGCAGGAGCTCAATCGCCTCGGGGCATCGATAGAGATCGATGGCCATACGGCGATCGTGCATGGCGTGCTGCGCTTAGTCGGCGCGCCTGTGATGGCCACCGATTTGCGCGCGTCGGCATCACTCGTGATCGCGGGTCTGGCTGCCCAAGGACAGACCCTCGTCGATCGCATTTATCATCTGGATCGTGGCTACGACCGGATGGAAGCCAAGTTGTCAGCTGTAGGTGCCGACATTCAGAGAATTCGCTGATGAACCAGATGCTAACGCTCGCCTTGTCCAAAGGACGCATATTCGAGGAAACGATGCCCTTGCTGCGATCGGCCGGCATCGCGGTATCCGAAGATCCCGAAAAATCGCGCAAACTGATTCTTGGCACCAGCGACCCGCAGCTGCGGGTGGTGATCGTGCGCGCCTCGGATGTGCCAACCTATGTGCAATACGGCGCTGCTGATTTTGGTGTGGCTGGAAAAGATGTCTTGCTCGAGCACGGTGGCGAAGGACTGTATCAGCCCATTGACCTGAACATCGCAAAATGCCGGATGTCGGTAGCCGTTCCGGCCGGGTTCGATTACGCAAACGCCGTGAGGCAGGGCGCTCGGCTGGCGGTAGCAACCAAGTATGTCAATGTCGCACGTGAACATTTTGCTGCCAAGGGCGTGCATGTCGATCTGATCAAGTTGTATGGCTCGATGGAGCTGGGGCCGCTGGTCGGGCTGTCGGACGCCATTGTGGATCTGGTGTCCACTGGCAGCACCCTTAAGGCAAATAACCTCGTCGAGGTTGAGCACATCATGGAGATCTCATCTCGTCTCGTGGTCAATCGAGCGGCCCTGAAATTGAAGCGCGAAAAACTGCAGCCCATAATCGATGCCTTCGACAAGGCCTCGCGTCGCGAAACCTAAATCATGTCAGTCGAAATACGAAAACTGGATTCCAGCGACACGGATTTCCGTGAACAGCTGATGGCCGTCCTGGCCTTCGAGGCGTCGGAGGACGAGGCCATCGATCGCGCTGCTGCCGAGATACTTGCCGAGGTTCGCCGGCGTGGTGATTCGGCGGTGCTCGCCTACACCAAGCAATTCGACCGCTTGTCCGTCAGCAGCATGGAGTCGCTCGAGCTCCCACGGGCTGAGCTCAAGGCTGCGCTAGAAGCCTTGTCTTCGGAGCGCAGAACCGCCTTGCAGGCCGCGGCTGAGCGCGTGCGCGCCTACCACGAGCGACAGAAAATCGAGTGTGGTTCCGATGGATTCACCTTCACCGAGACCGATGGCACGGTCTTGGGCCAGAAGGTCACGCCGCTCGACAAAGTGGGCATTTACGTTCCGGGCGGGAAAGCCGCCTATCCGTCGTCAGTGCTCATGAACGCCATTCCGGCCAAAGTAGCCGGGGTGGGCGAGATCATCATGGTGGTTCCCACGCCCGATGGTGTGAAGAACCCGCTGGTGCTTGCTGCCGCCGAGATCGCCGGCGTGCATCGCGTTTTTACGATCGGTGGCGCGCAGGCGGTGGGTGCGCTCGCTTACGGCACGGCCAGTATTCCGCAAGTAGACAAGATTGTGGGTCCCGGAAACGCCTACGTGGCTGCGGCTAAGCGACGTGTGTTCGGCATTGTGGGCATTGACATGATCGCCGGACCTTCCGAAATTCTGGTACTTGCCGATGGAACGACCGATCCTGACTGGGTGGCGATGGATCTATTCTCTCAGGCTGAGCATGATGAGCTCGCCCAATCGATCCTGATCAGTCCGGATGCGGATTACCTCGCGCGCGTGCAGTCCAGCGTGAACCAGTTGATCAAGCAGATGCCCCGCAAGGACGTGATCCGAACATCGCTGACCCAGCGCGGCGCCATGGTGAAGGTGCGCGACATGCACGAGGCCTGTGAAATCGCCAACCTCATCGCGGCCGAGCACCTGGAGATCTCCGCCGAGCATCCTCAGCAATGGGCGGATTGCATACGCCACGCGGGCGCGATGTTCCTCGGCCGGTACTCTTCAGAGTCACTCGGGGATTACTGTGCCGGACCTAACCATGTCCTGCCCACCTCGCGCACGGCGCGCTTTTCGTCGCCACTTGGCGTATATGATTTCCAGAAGCGCTCTTCCATCATTCATGTCAGCGCATCGGGTGCCCAGACCCTGGGCAGGGTGGCCGCTGAGCTTGCCTACGGCGAGGGCCTTCAGGCGCATGCGCGCTCGGCCGAATTGCGTCTGAAGTGAATGCCATGTCCGTGACCGAGAACATCATCCGCGCTGATGTGCGCTCACTGGCGGCTTACCCCGTCCCGGATGCGTCGGGTTTCGTCAAGCTGGACGCGATGGAAAATCCCTACACGCTGCCCGCGGGGCTACAGGATGAGCTGGGCAAGCGGCTAGGTGTGTTGGCGCTGAACCGCTATCCGGTGCCCACGTATGCTGCACTGAAGGCGGCAATCTGCGACAAGCTCGGGGTGCCGGCAGGGTTCGGGGTCATCCTCGGCAACGGCTCAGACGAGCTGATCAGCATCGTGTCTATCGCCTGCGCTAAAGCGGGTGCCAAAGTGCTGGCGCCTGTGCCGGGTTTCGTGATGTATGCGATGTCGGCGCAGCTGGCCGGCCTCGAATTCATCGGCGTGCCTTTGTGCGCCGACTTGTCACTTGATGTTGATGCGATGCTGGCGGCCGTGCGGGCGCACCGTCCGGCGATTACGTATCTGGCGTACCCGAACAATCCGACCGGGAATCTGTTCGATGCGGATGCCATGCGGGCTCTTCTGCGAGAGGTGGGTGACAGCGGTGTGGTGGTGGTCGATGAGGCGTACCAACCATTCGCAGGTGATAGTTTCATGCCGCGTCTCGCGGAGTTCGACAACCTGATCGTCATGCGTACCGTGTCCAAATTGGGGTTGGCTGGGATAAGGCTTGGGTATATGTCGGCAGCAGCACCCCTGCTCAAGGAGTTTGACAAAGTACGCCCACCGTACAACATCAATGTACTGACGGAGGCGACCGCCGCTTTCATGCTCGAGCACAGCGATGTACTGGATGCGCAGGCGGCCGCGATTTGTGTCGAGCGTGAGCGCTTGTCTGCGGCCATGGCAGCCTTGCCCGGGGTGGCCGTCTTCCCATCGGCAGCCAATTTCATCTTGTTGCGCATTTCGCGCCCGGAGCTTACTGGCGCGCAGGTTTTCGAGCGCCTGCTCGAACGGAGGGTGCTCGTGAAAAATGTCGGTAGAATGCACGCTCTGCTGGAAAACTGTCTCCGGGTCACGGTCAGCACGCCGTCCGAGAATGCACAGTTTCTGGCGGCGCTTGAATCCAGCCTGAATTTCCGAACCGTTTAACCCATGGCACGCACAGCAGAAGTCGTCCGCAACACCAGCGAGACCCAGATCCGGGTGGCAATCAACCTTGATGGCACTGGCCATCAACAGCTGGATACCGGCGTCCCCTTCCTTGACCACATGCTCGACCAGATTGCGCGTCATGGACTCATTGACCTTGATATCAGCGCCAAGGGCGACTTGCACATTGATGCTCACCATACCGTGGAAGACGTGGGTATCACCCTCGGTCAGGCCTTTGCCCAGGCGATCGGCGACAAGAAAGGTATCCGTCGTTACGGTCATGCCTATGTGCCTCTGGATGAAGCACTCTCCCGCGTGGTCGTTGATTTTTCCGGCCGGCCCGGGCTGGAGTTTCATGTGCCTTTCAAGCGCTCGATGATCGGCAGCTTTGATGTCGATCTCACCCATGAATTCTTTCAGGGCTTCGTCAATCATGCGCAGGTAAGTCTGCACGTCGATAATCTGCGCGGCGAGAACGCTCATCATCAGTGCGAAACCGTCTTCAAGGCCTTTGGTCGAGCACTGCGCATGGCGGCTGAACTGGATCCCCGCGCTGCCGGCACCATCCCCTCAACCAAGGGCAGTCTCTGAGCATAGCGCCCGGGCATTGGTCCGGCAGGCATTGATTCACTCCATGAACAAGATTGTTGTCGTTGATTACGGTATGGGCAACTTACGCTCCGTGGCTCAGGCGCTGATGCATGTTGCCCCGGATGCCCAGGTCCTCATCTCCGGCAAGCCTGATGACCTGCATGCTGCTGAGCGCATTGTGCTGCCCGGACAAGGCGCGATGCCTGATTGCATGCGCTCGTTGCGCGAATCAGGCGTACTTGAGGCCTTGCTGGAAGCGGCACGCAACAAGCCCTTGTTCGGTGTCTGTGTCGGACTGCAAATGATGTTCGACTGGAGCGAAGAGGGGGACGCTGATTGCCTGGGCCTGATGCCCGGGAAAGTGGTGCGTTTCCAATTGGACGACCAGCGTCAGCCCGACGGTTCCCGGTTCAAAGTGCCGCAGATGGGATGGAATCGGGTACGACAGCTGACTGACCACCCGATGTGGGCTGGCGTGGCAGATAATCATTATTTTTATTTCGTACATAGCTACCATGCGGTGCCCGAGCAAATGGCGCACGCCTTGGGTGAAACCGTTTACGGTTTGCCATTTTGCTGCGCCGCAGGACGAGATAATATTTTCGCCACGCAATTCCATCCTGAAAAAAGTGCAGCGGCAGGTTTGCAGCTTTATAAAAATTTTGTACATTGGAATCCCTGAGACTGATCGCATCAGCGACCGGCCTCATCAAAACAACCCAACCCAACCCCAGCTAATCCTCAGTAGCCATGCTGCTCATACCCGCTATCGACCTCAAAGACGGTCATTGTGTGCGCCTCCAACAAGGCGACATGGACCGGGCCACCGTGTTCTCCGATGACCCTTCGCAGATGGCCCGTCACTGGCTGGAACAGGGCGCACGCAGGCTTCATCTGGTTGATCTGAACGGCGCCTTTGCCGGCAAGCCGAAAAATGAGCCTGCAATTAAGGCCATCATCGCTGCTGTGCGCAGATATGCAGAGGAAAACGATCTCGATGAGATTCCGATTCAGCTGGGTGGCGGCATTCGTGATCTCGATACCATCGAGCGCTACCTCGATGACGGTCTCTCCTACATCATCATCGGCACGGCTGCGGTGAAGAATCCCGGCTTCCTGCATGATGCGTGCAGCGCGTTCCCCGGCCAGATCATCGTCGGCCTTGATGCCAGGGATGGCAAGGTGGCGACCGATGGCTGGAGTAAATTGTCAGGTCATGAAGTGATCGATCTTGCGAAGAAATTCGAAGACTATGGCTGCGAGGCGATCGTCTATACCGACATCGGCCGCGATGGCATGATGAAAGGCGTGAATCTGGAGGCCACTGTCAAACTTGCGCAGAGTATGACTATTCCCGTCATCGCCTCAGGGGGAGTGCATGACATCAAAGACGTCGAAGCCTTGTGCGCAGTGCAGGACGAAGGTATCGAGGGAGTGATCTGCGGCCGTTCGATCTACGAAGGAACGCTGAATCTGCGCGATGCCCAGGAACGCGCCGACGAGCTCTCCGGCGACGACTGA
This sequence comes from Oxalobacteraceae bacterium, assembly GCA_900299005.1. GTDB lineage: Bacteria > Pseudomonadota > Gammaproteobacteria > Burkholderiales > Burkholderiaceae_D > Pernthalerella. The sequence continues at coordinate 28,469 of OMID01000088.1, read as the reverse complement.
CATGGCACTCGCGAAACGCATTATTCCCTGCCTTGACGTGACCGCCGGGCGGGTGGTCAAAGGCGTCAATTTTGTCGAGTTGCGTGACGCCGGCGATCCGGTCGAGATCGCGCGCCGTTACGATGAGCAGGGAGCCGATGAATTGACCTTCCTCGATATCACTGCGTCTTCCGATGATCGCGACCTGATACTCCACATCATTGAGGATGTCGCATCGCAGGTGTTCATTCCGTTAACCGTCGGCGGAGGCGTGCGCGCCGTCGATGATGTGCGACGACTGCTGAATGCGGGCGCGGACAAAATCAGCATCAACACCTCGGCCGTCACCAATCCGCAGCTGGTCGCCGATGCAGCCAACAAGTATGGGTCGCAGTGCATCGTCGTTGCGATTGATGCCAAGCGCAGCGAGGCCGGTCACTGGGAAGTGTTCACGCATGGCGGTCGCAAGCCGACCGGCCTGGATGCGGTGGCGTGGTCTAAAAAAATGCAATCGCTGGGGGCGGGTGAAATTCTTCTTACCAGCATGGACAAGGATGGTACGCGCTCAGGTTTTGATCTCGCGCTCACGCGAGCGGTGTCGGACGCGGTATCGATACCAGTGATCGCCTCCGGCGGGGTGGGAGGTTTGCAAGATCTTGCCGATGGCATTACCGAGGGTCATGCAGATGCAGTGCTGGCAGCGAGCATTTTTCATTATCAGCATCATAGCGTGCAGGAAGCCAAGCGTTTCATGGCCGCGCAGGGCATACCCGTGAGGCTGGCATGATCGCGCGCGCGAAATGGCTCAACCGTATTAAATGGGATGAGCATGGTCTCGTGCCCGTCATCGCTCAGGAAGTCGGTTCGAACGATGTGCTCATGTTCGCATGGATGAACCGCGATGCACTGGCTCGCACAGTCGAGCTGGGTCAGGCGGTGTACTGGAGCCGCTCGCGCAAAAAGCTCTGGCACAAGGGCGAGGAATCAGGGCATTTTCAGCAAGTGCACGAGATCCGTCTGGATTGCGACGAAGATGTCCTGCTACTCAAAGTGACTCAAGTGGGTCACGTCGCCTGCCACACCGGCCGGCGTTCCTGCTTCTTTCATAAATTCAATCAGGATGCCGAGCAGCCCGACTGGATCGAGTTCGAGCCGGTGCTGAAAAACCCGGAAGACATCTACAACAAAGAAGCGGATTCCCCATGAGTGACATCCTGCACCGTCTTGCCGAGATCATTGAGTCACGCAAACTCGATGCCGGGGGCGATCCCGAAAAATCCTATGTGTCCCGCCTGTTCCAGAAGGGCGACGATGCAATACTCGAAAAAGTCGGTGAAGAGGCGACCGAAAGTGTCATGGCGGCCAAGGATATCCGTCACGGTGCCGACCCGAACAAACTGGTCTATGAGTGCGCTGACCTGTGGTTTCATTCGATGATCATGCTCTCACACTTCGGACTCACACCTCAGCAAGTATTGAACGAACTGGCCCGGCGCGAGGGCTTGTCCGGGATCGAGGAGATGGCCAATCGCAAGCTCGCGCAGCGCGAGCAATCCGAACGTCGCTAAGCCACCATCAGCCACGCTGGCTCAGCTTCGGTGCCTCCGCACATGATCACATGCAAGGCAAATGTCGAACGAGACGAAGCTTTGCGATAATGCACCCCGTCTTTCCATCAATTCCGGGAGCCACAGCGTGGATAACTGCATTTTTTGCAAGATCGTCGCAGGAACGATTCCTTCCAAAAAAGCCTATGAAGACGAAGACCTGATCGCCTTCCACGACATCAACCCCGCAGCGCCGGTTCATGTACTGATCGTGCCGCGAGAGCATATCCCGACATTGGCCGAGAGCGATCAGAAGCATCAGGCATTGTTGGGTAAAATGATGCTGCTGGCGCCGAAGCTGGCCGAGGAGTTGGGGGCAGGCTATCAAAGCACGGCAGATGGCCATTCCGGCGGGTTCAAGGCACTATTCAATACTGGCCCTGACGGTGGTCAGGAGGTGTACCATCTGCACCTGCATGTGATGGGTGGTCCCCGACCATGGCGTGGCCAGCGATAATGTCGCCGGCGACAGGATTCTCAAGCACTATTGCGCTTTAATCAGCACTTCCCGTAGGAGAAAACAATGGGTTCGTTCAGTATTTGGCACTGGGTCATCGTGCTGGTGATTGTCATGCTGGTGTTTGGCACTAAGAAGTTGGGCAACATCGGTTCCGATCTGGGCAAGGCCGTCAAGGGCTTCAAGGATGGCGTCAAGGGCTCCGAGGAGGAAAAGCCCGCAGCGCCGTCCGCACAAGTCGCTGACAAATCGACGATCGATGTCGAGGCTCGCGAAAAGTCGAAGAGCTGATATTTCCCTTCCGTGAGGGCAGCGCTCTGCAGCGCTGCCGTATCTTTCCTCCCCCTGAATTTCCTGCCGCATGATCGACCTAGGCCTCACCAAACTCGCGCTGATTGGCGCGGTCGCGCTGGTCGTCATCGGCCCGGAGCGCCTGCCCACGGTAGCGCGCATGGCGGGCACTTTGTTCGGACGCGCGCAACGCTACATCAGCGACGTGAAGACTCAGGTGAATCGCGAGATGCAGATGGAAGAACTGCGCAAGATGCAGGAAAACATCGTCAGCGCAGCGGGCAACCTGAACAAATCCGTCACCGACAATATACGGTCGGTTGAAGAGGATATTGCAGAGGCCGAGCAGGATTTCAGCGAGGCGATTGCCCAGGCTAACCAGGCGTACGTCGGGATCCACGAAGGACACCGTCTTCCGACCGACGAAGAGATCGCCTCCAAGCAGCGAGACTTCCGCAAAAAGCGGCTCACGCAAAATTCATCGTTGCCCAACTGGTTCAAACGTCAGACCGGACGGCGTACACGAGTCATGTCGGGCGCTGCTCGCGTGGCACGCTACCGGCCCGGCAGCAACAAGCCGAGATTTTTCCAGTAAATGTCAGAACAGAACCAATCTGGTCTGCAGGAGACCTTCATCTCGCACCTCGTCGAGTTGCGCAATCGTTTGGTGCGCGCCTCGGCGGTCGTGCTCGCGGTCTTCATTGTATTGTTCGCCATCTGGCCAGGCGCTGCTGCCATCTATGATTTCATGGCCCAGCCCATGCTCAATGCGCTGCCGGCGGGCTCGAAGATGATTGCTACCGGAGTTATCACACCGTTCATGGTGCCCATGAAGGTCACCATGGTGGTTGCGCTGCTGGTGTCTCTCCCCTGGGTGCTGTATCAGGCATGGGCTTTCATCGCACCCGGTCTGTATCTGCATGAAAAGCGCCTGATCGCGCCGCTGATCATCTCCTCCTCGCTCCTGTTCATTGTTGGCGTGGCCTTCTGCTACTTTTTTGTCTTCGGCACGGTGTTCAAGTTCATCAATGACTTTGCGCCAAAGTCGATTTCCGTGGCGCCAGATATCGAGAACTATCTTGATTTCGTGCTGATGATGTGTCTCGCATTTGGCCTGACTTTTGAAGTTCCGGTGGTGGTGATCGTACTGGTGCGCATGGGCGTGGTGACGGTAGAGAAGTTACGCGCCATTCGCCCCTATGTGATTGTTGGCGCATTCGTCGTCGCTGCTGTGGTAACGCCGCCCGACATCTTGAGTCAACTCTTCCTTGCAGTACCCCTGTGCCTTCTCTACGAAGTGGGACTATTGCTGGCGCCGGTCTTCGAGCGCGCGACGCGAGCACCCGATTCTGAAGAAACCGCCTGAGCGCGGCTGAGCGTTTTTGCTCGAGGTCAGGGCGTGGGGCCTGCGGCTCTCAGCCACTTCACCAACGGCGCTGCGGAACGAAAATCTTCCAGTAGCAAACCCGGTAGCGCTGCTGGATTGAGCTTGCGTACGTTCAGTTCGCGCCAAGCAACAAAGCTCTTCAGTTTCAATGATTCCTGGTGGGGCGCATCTGTACCAAAGCCTTTGGGCAGGCGTAGCAGCGTGTCTTCCTGCTGCAGGCCGCCGAAGACGGCATTGAGCTTTTTATCCCTCATGACGGTCGAGAAGCCTGCCGCATCCGCGATCACATGCTCGCGCACAGCGCGCAGTCGGTGTGGTGGAGGACGGTACTCGCCGCCCGCCACCAGTAGCTGACCCTGAGCATCAATGTGGAAATAGTAGGCAGGCCCACCCCCCTGACTTGGTTTTTTCAGGCCGCTGGCCGTCATCGCTGCAGAAAAAGTGGTTTTGTAGGGTGGTCGCCCGCGCGCGAAACGCAGGTCACGGTTCACGCGAAACAGGGCTTTCTTGGGATTGCAATGCGCGACGACCGGATCAAAGCGTGCAATCTCCGCAATAAGCCCGGTGACGAGTTCAAGCAGCTCGGCCCGAAGAATGTCATAACGCGGCTTGTTCATTACGAACCACGCACGATTATTGTTTTCTTCCAGCTCTCCAAGAAACTGAATCAGATCGCGCAGATGCATGGCCGGCCTATTCGCCTTCAGGCAGGCGAGGTTGTTTCATCCGTGGCCGCTTGCCTACGGTCAGGTCGAGCTGAGTCTCGCGAGATTTCCGCAAAACCGTGACTTTCACTTTGTCGCCCGGCGTGAGTTGTGCGACCAAGTTGAGCATGGAGATCGTGTCTGACACCGGTTTGTCCGCGACGGACAACAGGATGTCACCGGGTTTTACGCCTGCTTTATCGGCAGGGCCGCCCTTGAGCACGCCGGCGATGATGGTGCCCGAACTCTTCTGCAGGCCAAAGCTGTCGGCAAGCTCTGGCGTGATGTCCTGGGGTTCCACACCGATCCAGCCACGCACCACTTGACCTTGTCGAATGATGGCCTCCATTACGGTCTTGACTGTGGTGACTGGGATGGCAAAGCCGATGCCCAGTGATCCACCGCTGCGCGAGTAGATCGCGGTATTGATGCCCAATAGATGGCCCTGAATATCCACCAGTGCTCCGCCGGAGTTCCCCGGGTTGATCGCAGCGTCTGTTTGAATGAAATTTTCAAACGTATTGATGCCCAGATGATTACGCCCCAGGGCTGAGACGATACCCATCGTGACTGTCTGGCCCACTCCGAAGGGGTTGCCAATCGCGAGCACCACATCGCCAACTTTGGTGTTTTCCAGGCGGCCCAGCGTGATCGATGGCAGGCTCTTCAGTTCGACCTTGATTACGGCGAGATCGGTTTCGGGATCAGTGCCGACCAGCTTTGCTGACACCTTGCGCCCATCAGCGAGCGCGACTTCGATCTCGTCAGCGGCCTCGACAACGTGATTGTTCGTCAGTATGTAACCTTCTGGGCTGACGATCACGCCAGAGCCCAGGCTGAACTGGCGCTCATCCTGGCCGGGGCCATCACCAAAAAACTGGCGGAACAGAGGATCGTTGTTCAACGGATGCGGCGGCTGTTTCGCCTCCTTGGTCGTGAAAATGTTCACGACTGCCGGCATCGCTCGCTGCGATGCCTGACGATAACCCGCCGATTGATCGGGGCCGCCAGTGGCTTCTTGTATCGGTACGGCGGTCGATTCGAGACGTACCGTTGAAGGTTCCCTGGTCAGCCACTCGGGCTTCAGGGTCGCTACAATGAACCACAATGCAAGCGCGACAGTGATAGTTTGCGCGAACAACAGCCAGAGACGACGCATACCAGAGACAGACAAAGGGTAAATGATGAACCAGAAGACCGTGCTTCGTGATGATTTGGCGAACTTTCTCGCCGCCGAGCTTGATATTAACCGGTTTCGGGATTACTGCCCAAACGGGTTGCAAGTAGAAGGGCGAGACCGGATAGGACTGGTGGTCACGGGCGTTACTGCCAGTCTCGCTTTGCTGGAAGCGGCTCGTGATGTGGGTGCGGATGCGGTGATCGTTCATCATGGCTATTTTTGGCGAGGAGAGGATGCGCGGGTCATCGGACCAAGCCAGCGGCGCCTGAAACTACTGCTTGCCAACGACATCAATTTGTTTGCTTACCATCTGCCGCTGGATGCCCATCCCGAGCTCGGTAACAACGCGCAGCTGGGCAAACGTCTGGGCTTGATCATGGATACCCGATTTGCAGAGCAGGATTTGGGCTGGCTGGGCCGCGCAGATGCCTCCATGCGTACCGTAGGTGATCTGGCCTCAGCAATCGAACGTGAGCTCGGCAGAGTGCCGCTCGTCATCGGGGATATCAGTCAACCCCTGGGCCGCGTTGCGTGGTGCACGGGAGCGGCCCAACACGCTTTTGGTGACGCGATTGCGGCAGGTGCAAGCGTTTATCTAAGCGGCGAAATTTCAGAGCAGACCGTGCATCTGGCGCACGAAAGCCATGCGGCTTACCTCGCCTGCGGTCATCATGCGACGGAGCGTTATGGCGTGCGTGCGTTAGGTGATTATCTTGCCGCTCACTTGGGAATTCGTCATCAATTTATCGACATTCCCAATCCTGTTTGACGCTCTCGAGAAGTATTCTCGCTTGGTCTCTAACCACGCTGGCGCTGTATTGTCAGCGATTGACTGAGCAAGCGCTGATGAATTAAACACCGCAAGATTTCTTATGTGGGAACTGGCTGCAAGCCTTTGATTTGGCAGGCTACCTCGTCGCACAGTGATGCTGGTTTACGGTAGCACTGGTTGTGCTCAGTGTGTCTTTAGTAATTGCGGTAATTGCGTTATTGGATTGAAGCGCTTTACATCATGTTTGAGTGATTATCGAACATAAAAACTAGGCGAGTGCGTGGTAATACAGTTCGCCAAGAGGATCGGAATTCGCATGCATGACTTCGATTTGGTCGTGCTGTTGGAACCAATTTGTAAGCAATGTGCACCGATCCTCCGTTGACGAATTACTACGGATTTTCATCATGCTGCACTCACAGCCTGCGCAGCCCGCGCGGGTCATGGTGGTTGAAGATGACTCGGCGACTCGCCTTCTTTTCTGCAAGGCCATCGAGGCTGAATCATCGCTGCACTTGTCTGCTTCCTGCGGCAATGTGGCAGAGGCATTAGCTTGGCTCAGTGCCAACGAGTGCGATCTCCTGTTGACTGATTTGGGCCTCCCGGATGGCTCCGGGCTCGCTGTCATTGAGGCCTGCAGAGGTTGGCATCCGCAGGCCAACATCATGGTGACTACCAGCTCGAGTGATGAAGAGCAGGTGCTGGCGTGCATTGAGGCGGGTGCTTCGGGGTATGTGCTCAAGGACTCCGGTTATCTCGACGTGGTGCATGCCTTGCTTGAGGTGCACCACGGCGGTTCTCCGATAAGCCCGGTCATTGCTCGCAAGGTGCTCATCAGAATGCGCAAGCCACTGCTTGAGCGCAGGGCGCATTCCGAAGAGCGCCAGCTGCAACGACTCACTCGGCGTGAGACCGCGATTCTCGAGCTCATAGCGCGTGGAAGTTCTTATGCAAAGGTGGCTGACGCGCTCAAGCTGTCCATTGGCACGGTGCAGACGCACATCAAACATATCTACGGCAAGCTCTCGGTGCATTCGCGGGGCGAGGTAGTGTTTGAGGCGCGTCGACGCGGACTGTTGACGGGCGATCGTGCTGCCAATCTCGCTCCTGTTGGCCCCGGTGTTGTCAAGCCGGATTGATGGGGCTGAAATACGGTTTTGTCCGGTGCTCTCAAGCCCCAGACCCTCATTTACGCAGGACTTGGCCGGGTGGCTTGGCAGGCTCTCCACCGGCTTTGGATTGCCTGACCCCTGCAAGGTCGCAGTTGGCGTGTCCAAATCGCTAAAAAACAGCCCCTTCGTTGATGCATTGCCATTTCCACATTCTTCAGAGGCGGGATTGGTTTGCCCGTCCTACAAAAGCCGGAGCGGTCCGATATAATGATGGGTTGCTGGGAGTTCCGTTCTAATTTTGCAATTTCATTGATTGTCATTGATTGGGGTAGTCATGAGTGACGAAAATCAGGTCGACTCTGGCCGGCGTGGCCTGCTGGTCGCGACCTGTGCTGCAGGAGGCGTTGCCGGTCTGGCTGCTGCCGGTGCGTTTGTTTCAACATTTGAGCCCTCTGAGCGGGCGAAGGCGGCAGGTGCGCCGGTTGAGGTCGACATTGCCGATCTCAAGCCGGGCGAAATGAAAACCGTCGAGTGGCGCGGCAAGCCCGTCTGGATTATCAAGCGCACGCCGGACATGGTGGCATCGCTGAAGAAAACCGATGCCCAGGTGGCCGATCCCAAATCAACGCGCAATCCGGAGGAATTGACCCCAGATTACGCGCGCAACGAACATCGCTCGATCAAACCCGAGATTCTTGTGGCCGTGGGAATCTGCTCCCATTTGGGCTGCTCACCCTCCACCAAGTTCCAAACCGGGCCGCAGCCTTCTTTGCCCGATGACTGGGCCGGTGGTTTCCTGTGCCCGTGCCATGGGGTCCACCTTCGATCTCGCGGGCCGCGTGTACAAGAACAAGCCGGCGCCTGACAACCTGCAGGTACCGCGCCACATGTACTTGAGCGACACCCGTATCGCGATTGGCAAAGACGAGAAAGGCGAGGCTTGATCATGGCGTTCGTTGACAAAAAACTCCCGGCCGACGCACCGGCCGCACAAAAGGCTTTGGCCTGGGTCGATTCGCGTTTCCCGCTCACCAAACTGTGGAATGATCAGTGGGGCAAGTACTACGCTCCCAAGAACTTCAACTGGATGTATCTGTTCGGCTCGCTGGCAGCACTCGTGCTCGTCATCCAGATCGTCACGGGTATTTTTCTTGTGATGAACTACAAGCCCGATGCTAACCTTGCATTCGCATCGGTCGAGTACATCATGCGTGAGGTGCCGTGGGGCTGGCTGGTGCGCTACATGCACTCCACCGGCGCCTCGGCGTTTTTCATCGTGGTCTACCTGCACATGACGCGCGGGCTGCTGTACGGCTCGTATCGCAAGCCACGTGAGCTGATCTGGCTATTCGGTGTCGGCATTTTCCTGTGCCTGATGGCGGAAGCTTTCTTCGGCTACCTGCTTCCCTGGGGGCAGATGTCGTACTGGGGCGCCCAGGTGATCGTCAACCTTTTCGGCGCGATCCCTTTCATTGGTCCTGATCTGTCGCTGTGGATTCGTGGTGACTACGTGGTGTCTGATGCAACGCTGAACCGGTTCTTTGCATTTCACGTGATCGCGATACCCCTGGTGCTGCTCGGTCTCGTCGTGGCTCACCTGATAGCGCTGCACGAAGTTGGCTCGAATAATCCGGATGGGATTGAAGTCAAGGAAAACCTGGGTCCGGATGGTCATGGCATCGACATGATTCCTTCGCACCCATATTATTCGACCAAAGATATTTTTGGCGTGTCGGTATTTCTGTTAATTTTCAGCGCTGTGATTTTCTTCGCGCCTGAAATGGGCGGTTACTTCCTCGAATATAACAACTTCATCCCGGCAGATCCGTTGAAGACACCACCGCACATCGCGCCGGTCTGGTATTTCACGCCCTTCTACTCGATTCTGCGCGCGACAACGTCGCAATTCATGTATGCGCTGATTCTGGGTGTTGCCGCGTATGCAGCACTGATCGTCCTCAAGACCCGACTGCCGCAACTGATCAAGAACGCGGTCATGGGTATTGCAGCGGTGATCGTGATCGCGATGCTGGTGTTCGATGCGAAATTCTGGGGTGTGGTGCTAATGGGTGTGTCAGTGCTGATTCTGGCTGGCTTGCCCTGGCTGGATCTTTCCCCTGTAAAGTCGATTCGCTATCGTCCCGACTGGCACAAGATCATTTATCTCGTCTTTGGTATTGCCTTCGTCATCCTCGGCTACCTCGGGGTGCAGGCGCCAACGCCTGTCGGTACGCTGCTTGCGCAGATTGGCACATTCATTTATTTCGGCTTCTTCCTGCTGATGCCGTGGTGGAGCTGCATGGGTGAATTCAAGAATGTGCCAACCCGCGTGAATTTCCAGCCGCATTAAGCCGCATAAGGAATAAAAAGAATGAAACTGTTGAAGAAACTGCTCGCGGCGCTGGCACTGCTACCTATGATGGCTCTGGCCTCAGAGGGAGGTTATCCGCTCGACCGCGCGCCTGACCGCAGCAACGACTTGTCGGCGCTACAAAATGGCGCACGGCTCTTTGTCAATTACTGCCTGAATTGCCATTCGGCCTCGCTGGTTCGTTACAACCGTTTGCGTGATATCGGTCTGAGCGAGAAGCAAATCCAGGACAATCTGCTCTTTACCTCGGACAAGGTGGGCGATCTGATGAAGGTCAGCCTGTCCGACAAGGATGCCAAAGTGTGGTTTGGTGCGGCGCCGCCGGATTTGTCGGTGATTGTTCGTGCAAAGGCCTCGGCGCAAGGCTCGGGGGCAGATTATGTCTATACCTACTTGCGCACCTACTACAAGGACGAAAGCCGCGCTACCGGCTGGAACAATCTGGTGTACCCGAACGTAGGTATGCCGCACGTCCTTTGGGAACTGCAAGGGGTACGCAACGCGAAATTCGTGGAGGAGAAGGATCCGCATGATGCCTCCAAGACCGTTCACAAATTTGCCGGCTTCGAACAGGTCAAGCCCGGAAAACTGAGCGCACAAGCCTATGATGCCGAGGTGGCTGATCTGGTGGGTTTCATGGACTGGATGAGCGAACCTGTCAAGAACAAGCGGCAGAAACTGGGCGTCTGGGTTCTGCTGTTCATGGCCGCGCTGGTCTTCCTTACCTGGCGCCTGAACGCGTCCTTCTGGAAAGAAGTCAAATAATTAACCCTGTTTCCTCGTGCCCGGCTGTTCGTTTTGATCAAAAACAATAAGCGGGTTTAGCGAAAAGCAGACTATTCGTGGGCAGGGTGAGGCGGTTGCCGCCTCACCCTCTTTGTTTCCAAGGAACTGCAAAAATGATGGTTCTCTATTCGGGCACGACGTGCCCTTTTTCTCAACGCTGCCGACTCGTCTTGTTCGAGAAGGGCATGGATTTCGAGATTCGCGATGTTGACTTGTTCAATAAACCGGAGGATATCTCGACCATGAATCCCTATGGTCAGGTACCCATCTTGGTCGAGCGTGAACTGGTGCTGTACGAGTCCAATATCATCAATGAATACATCGATGAGCGTTTCCCGCATCCTCAGTTGATGCCTGCAGATCCACTGATGCGCGCGCGCGCGCGACTGATGTTGTTCAATTTCGAAAAAGAACTCTTCATTCACGTACACGCACTGGAAAACGAGAAATCGCGCTCTGCGGAGAAGAGCCATGAGAAGGCGCGCAACGAGATTCGCGATCGCCTAACGACACTGGCCCCCCTGTTCTTGAAGAACAAGTACATGCTGGGCGATGATTTCTCGATGCTGGATGTGGCCATCGCACCTCTGCTCTGGCGTCTGGATCACTATGGCGTGGAGCTGTCGAAGACAGCGGCTCCGTTGATGAAGTATGCCGAACGCATTTTCTCGCGTCCTGCCTATATCGAGGCACTCACACCCTCAGAGAAAGTTATGCGTCGCTGATAGTGGCTTCTCCCGGATCATCCATGACAGAGACATCGACCAAGCCTTATTTGTTACGTGCGCTGTACGAATGGTGCACCGACAATGGCTACACGCCTTATATCGTGGTGTCGGTCGATTCTCGGACCCGTGTTCCCATGGAGTTTGTTAAAAATGGCGAGATCGTACTCAACATTAGTTTTGAAGCGACCGGTAGCCTGAAAATGGACAATGACTTTATTCATTTCAAGGCACGTTTCGGTGGCATTGCTCGAGAAATCGAGGTTCCGGTCGATAATGTCAGCGCAATCTATGCTCGGGAGAATGGGCAGGGTATGGCGTTCGAAGTGCGACGCGAACAGCCTCAGGAGCGCAAGAAGCGATCTGATGCGAAGAAGGCTCAGCCAAGCCCCAAAGAGTCTGAACTCCGAGTGCGCAAGAGCACGCCGGTGCTGGCGCCGGTCAGCAACGTGGTCGACCCACCGGGGAATGAACCCAAGGACGGGGGCGACGATGGCAAACCCGACCCCGAACCCCCAAAGAGTCGGGGACGTCCTAAGCTCACCCGGGTCAAATAACATCGTATAATTCGTGTTTCGCAAGCCGGCTTAGCTCATCTGGTAGAGCACTTGATTTGTAATCATGGGGTGGCGGGTTCAAGTCCTGCAGTCGGCACCAGTTCTTCGAAAAACCCCCGGCATGTCCGGGGGTTTTTGTTGGGCGAAGATCTCATCGCGACAAGTCGATGACGTTGCAAGCGTCATGACGATTGCGCAGGGGTTAGGCAAGAGAGCGCCAACGCCACCAAAGGCCAGAGCGGAGAGGCTTCACGGCGCTTGTTGCTGGTAATTCGTCGCTAGCAACAGCGGGCGATTTTTCCTTTCGCGCCGTAGCGCACATCCTGACGTTCCCTGAAAAACTCTTCATAGCTCATCACCGGCTGGTCGGGATGATGAGTCTGCATGTGGTTGAGGTAATTATCGTAATCGGGCAAGCCCACCATCAGTCTGGCAGTCTGCCCAAGATAGGCGCCAAGCCGTCCAAGTTCCCCAAGCATCAGTGCATTCTCCGAAGATCACGCCTGAGCCGAGACCATCGGCACGATCTCGGCTTCCTCTGTCGTGGGTCTGTCAGCCAGCAGTGCCTTCACGCAGGCGCGCACGCCAAAGGCCAGCACAGATAACACAACCGCAATGAATATCGCTGCCAGCGAGGCATCAACATAGTCATTGAATATTATCTGCTGCATTTGGGCTGCCGACTTCGCCGGTGCCAGCAGCTGGCCTTCGGCAGCAGCTGTCTTGAACTTTGCAGCATGCGCGAGGAAGCCGATCTTGGGATTGTCATGAAAGAGCTTGTGGTATCCAGCTGTCAGAGTGCAGATTAGTAGCCAGATGGTTGGTACGATCGTCACCCAGGCTAATTTTTCATGCTTGAGCTTGAATAGCACGACTGTGGCGAGCATCAGTGCGATCGCTGCCAGCATCTGGTTCGAGATGCCAAACAACGGCCACAGGGTGTTGATGCCGCCTAGGGGATCGATTACGCCTTGGTACAGAAAATAGCCCCAAGCGGTCACGCAGAGCAATGTCGCGATAATGTTCGATGCCAAGCCGTGGATGTTCTTGAAGGAAGGCACTAGCGTACCCAGCAAGTCTTGCAGCATGAAGCGTCCGACGCGCGTACCTGCATCGACCGCGGTCAGGATAAACAATGCTTCGAACAGGATGGCGAAGTGATACCAGAACGCCATCATCGCCTGGCCACCGACCACCGATGAAAAAATGTAGGCCATACCAACCGCCAGCGTGGGTGCACCGCCAGCACGCGAAATGATCGTGGTTTCGCCCACATTCGCGGCGGTTTGCTGCAGCATGTCAGGCGTGACCAGGAAGCCCCACTGACTGATGGCCGCCGCAGCACTCTCAGGCGTGGTGCCGATCAGTGCGGCCGGGCTGTTCATTGCAAAGTAGATGCCGGGTTCAATAATAGATGCAGCGACCAGCGCCATGATGGCAACAAAAGATTCCATGAGCATGCCGCCGTACCCAATGTAGGGTGCATGCAGTTCATTCTCCAGTAGCTTGGGTGTGGTGCCTGATGAAATCAGTGAATGAAAGCCGGACACTGCGCCGCAGGCAATGGTGATGAACAGGAAAGGGAACAGTCCGCCAGACCAGACGGGGCCGGTGCCATCGATGAATTTGGTCACTGCGGGCATCTTCAGCTCGGGTGCGACAAACACGATGCCCAGTGCCAGCGCCACAATCGCGCCTATCTTCAGGAAGGTCGACAGGTAATCACGCGGCGCCAGCAGCAGCCACACGGGTAGCACAGAAGCCACCACCCCATAGACCAGCAGCATCCAGGTGAGCTGCTTGCCATCGAAAGTGAACATGGGCCCCATGACAGGATCTGCAGCCACATGACCGCCGAACACGATAGCCGCCATCAACAGCACAAAACCGATCGCAGACACTTCACCCACGCAACCGGGGCGCAGGTAGCGACTGTAAACACCCATGAGCAGCGCAATCGGAATCGTCGCAGCCACCGTGAAGGTGCCCCACGGGCTCTCGGCGAGCGCCTTTACCACGATCAGCGCAAGCACTGCGAGCAGAATGGTCATGATCATGAAGGTGCCAAACAGCGCAATCACGCCGGGTACCAGTCCCAGTTCCGATTTGATCAGGTCTCCGAGCGAGCGACCATCACGACGGGTGGAGACGAACAGGATCATGAAATCCTGCACGGCTCCGGCGAGAATTGCGCCCACCAGTATCCACATCATACCGGGCAGGTAACCCATCTGCGCGGCGAGCACCGGTCCCACCAGTGGTCCGGCGCCGGCAATTGCGGCGAAGTGATGGCCGAACAGAACATGCTTGTTGGTTGGCACATAATCCAGTCCATCGTTCAAGCGGACCGCCGGTGTCGCTCGATTCCCATCCAATTGCATGACATGGGTCGCAATGAAGCGCGCATAGTAACGATAGCCAATCAGATAAATGGCTACTGCTGCGATCACGATCCATAGCGCATTGATGCTCTCGCCTCGTGATAGCGCCACTGTTCCGAATGCGAACGCACCCACCAGCGCGAGTGCCATCCATCCAGCCTGTTTGATGATTGAACCCATGGGGAATCTCCGAATTGCTTGCGGGGAGGGTTAGCGCATCTGCTGCGCCAAAAAGAAAACGGCGGATTATACCCTCGAAAAAGTACCGCGCTGACCGCTCCACAGGGTAGGAATCAGATGAAAAAATTCGTAGTATTTCCCTATGAGAACATCATGACATTTCCTTGGGCATCAGCGCCTTTTGAGAGGTTGGCAAATTGAAAGCACGCCTGTGCTTTTTGTTAGACTTGGCTGGTGGATCACAAGCGCACCCCAGCATAAAAAGCACGCCACCAAGGAGATCAGATGCAAACACCTGCGCAGCGCGCCGCCGCCATCCTTAGGGATCAACGATTGTCCGGCATTCCCATCGCTCCCTTGCCCTCTGATCTTGCACCCAGAGACATGACCGAGTGCTACGCCATTCAGACGGCGCTCAATGAGATGCTGAGCGCCGCGGGGCATGGCAAGGTCGTCGGCCACAAAATTGGGTGCACCACTCCGGTCATGCAGGCTTTCGTGGGCATCAATCACCCCGCGACAGGTCGGGTCTTTGAGCCCACCGTGATGCATGGACATGGCGAGGTGTCGCGCAAGCGCTTTGTCAAAGTGGGCATCGAGTGCGAGGTGGCCGTGCGCCTTGCTAAAGATCTGCTACCGCGTACACAGCCTTACACGCGAGAAGAGGTGACCGACGCCGTCGGCGACCTCATGGTGGGGATGGAGTTGGTGGACGAGCGCTACACCGATTATCGGGAGCTTGGCGTGCGCACGCTGGCGGCGGATGATTTTTACAATGCCGGCTGTGTGCTTGGCGAGCCGGTCACCGACTGGCGTCATCTCGATCTGGCTAACCTGACGGGTCGCACCTGGATCAATGAAGTCGAAGTCGCCAGTGGCAACAGCGTCATGGTCATGGGTCATCCGCTCAATGCGCTGGCCTGGCTGGCGAATGCGCATGGCGAGCATGGATTGCCCGGGCTGAGGGTGGGCGAATTCATATTGCTGGGCAGTGTGGTTGAAACGCAGTGGCTCAAGGCGGGCGATCGCGTTCGCATTGAAGTCTCGGGTCTGGGCAGTGTGCGCCTTGATGTGGTCGATTAATCCAGAGACCAAGCCAGCATGCCGCTCTCGGATGGGGTTGACCGCCCGCCGAATTCCGCACTCGGGTGCCTTGTGTTTGCGTGGTAAATTTCCTGCGTGTTGAACAGACCCGCCGGAGAATTATATGCGTCGCGCTCTGCTTACCCTAGTGACCGTGCTCTGCCTCTCGCTGCCCGCGATGGCCGAGGACAGAGAACAGCATGGAAGCTGGTCCTCCCAATTTCTTGAGGGGATGGGAGAGGCGACTACCCACGACAGCGGTACATCGACCTTCGGCATTCTCTGCGCGGAAGCACGTTGCCGTTATTATTTTGCAAACGGCGTTGATTGCGAACCGGGCGGCAATTACCCTTTCATGATTACTACCGATGCTGGAGCGCTGACCATCGAGGGGGTTTGCGAACCGGTGTCAACCGCCAACGGCGACGTGCTTGTCTATTGGTTCAACGAGAACGACGTCATGAATCGCGCATTTCTGCAAACGCCTGTCGTGGGATTTGCCTTTCCGCTAACCGACGGCAAGTTTAAATTGAGCAGCTTCTCCATGGAGGGCTACAAGGAAGCGGTCGAGCGCATGGTGACGGTCATGCGCGATCGCATGCTGACGCCCGGCGGTAGCGAGTCACAGGAGCCGCCGATGGATATTCCGGAGGTAAGCCCCGACCCGCCAGAGCGTACCTGAGCTCGGCTGATGAGGCTGGCTTATCAGCTGCTCTGACGCAGCCCCTGCCATTGCGGTGCCAGCCCTTGTTCAATGCCGAACAGATCCAGTACTCGGCCCACCGTATGGTCGACCATCTCGGTAATGTTGGTCGGCTTCTGATAGAGCGCGGGCAAAGGCGGGAAGATAATGCCGCCCATTTCGGTAACGGCGGTCATATTTCTCAGGTGGGCCAGGTTGAAAGGCGTTTCGCGCACCATCAGCACCAGCCTGCGGCGCTCCTTGAGCATTACGTCTGCTGAGCGCGCTATCAGGTTGTCGCACAGGCCGTGCGCGACCGAAGCCAAGGTCTTCATGGAGCAGGGCGCGATGATCATGCCCTCGGACTGGAACGATCCGCTTGCCACGCAAGCGCCCACATCACGCACGGCATGCACGGCGTCAGCGAGTGGTTCGATCTCTTTGCGGGTCATGCCCAGCTCATGATGCAGGCTGAGCGCGCCAGCTTCAGAGATCATCAGATGCGTTTCTATCCCGCCGGCCTCGCGCAGCCAGTGAAGCAGCCGCACACCGTACAGCGCGCCTGATGCGCCCGTTATGGCGACGACCAGGCGCTTCACTCGGCTTAACCCTTGAGCAGGGTCTGCAGCTCGCCGGACTCGTACATCTCGCCCAGAATGTCTGCGCCACCGATGAACTCACCTTTCACGTACAGCTGTGGGATGGTGGGCCAGTTGGAATATTCCTTGATGCCCTGACGGACTTCATCATCCTCCAGCACATTCACCGTCACCAGATCCTGAACGCCCGTAGCCTTTAGCAGCTCGATCGCGCGGCCCGAAAAGCCACACTGGGGGAACTGGGCAGTCCCCTTCATGAACAGCACGACCGGGTGGGTGGTCACGGTCTCTTTAATCCAGGATTGAACGTCACTCATGAATTCCTCGCAGGTAAACAGGGGGTATCGACTGCCGCATTATAGGGAAAAGCGGGGAGTGCTGCCCGGGCGCAGGTACGCCTCGAGAGCGGTTGGCGTGCGACGAAAGGCGCTGGATCCCAGCTTTCGCTGGGATGACAGTAAGAAAGCTGAGGACAAATGCCCCGCCCCCACAGGAAAGCTGATATCCACCACCGCTCGGATGAAACGCCACAGCCCAAGCACCCGTCATCCCAGCGAAAGCGGATATCCACCACCGCTCGGATGAAATGCCACAGCTCAACCACTCGTCATCCCAGCGAAAGCGGATATACACCACCGCTCGGATGAAACGCCACAGCTCAACCACTCGTCATCCCAGCGAAAGCTGGGATCCACCCGAACCCGAAGATCGGTGGTTCAGCCTTTCAGTTTGGCAAATGCCGCCGCCATCGCGGTGTTTGCCGCTGGCGAATCGCGATGCGGCTGTACGCGTTCATTGCCGTGCCGGTTGCTAGCTCGGGTGCTGCCGCGTTCACGTTTTTCGCCTGGGGTCGGCGCTGACTCAGCGAGCCTCAGGGTGAGCGAGATACGCTTGCGTTTGGCATCCACTTCCAGCACCTTGACCTTCACCACCTGACCCGCCTTGACCACGGTGTGCGGGTCCTTCACGAAAGTGTTCGACAATGCGGAGATATGCACCAGTCCATCCTGATGCACGCCGATATCGACGAATGCCCCAAACGCGGCGACATTGGTCACTACGCCTTCGAGGATCATGTCGGGCCGCAGATCGCTGATCTCTTCAATGCCATCCTTGAAGCTGGCCGTCACAAAGGCAGGGCGTGGATCGCGGCCGGGCTTGTCTAGCTCTTTGATAATGTCCATCACAGTGGGTACGCCGAAGCGCTCATCCGAAAAGCGCTTTGGATCAAGCGAGCTCAGCAGACCACGATCGCCAATCACACTTTTCACGTCGCGCTTGATATCAGCGAGGATTCTTTCTACCAGGGGATAGGATTCCGGATGGACTGCTGAGGCATCGAGCGGATTTTCTCCATTCATGATGCGCAAGAAGCCAGCCGCCAGCTCGAAAGTCTTGTCGCCCAGGCGCGGTACGTCGCGCAGGGCAGCGCGCGAAGTGAATAGACCTTTCATATCACGATGTTGCACAATATTCTGTGCAACGCTGCTCGATAACCCCGATACGCGGGCCAGCAGGGGTGCCGATGCCGTGTTCACATCCACACCCACCGCATTCACGCAGTCTTCCACGACCGCATCGAGCATGCGTGCCAGACGAGTCTGCGACACATCATGCTGGTACTGACCCACGCCGATCGACTTGGGATCGATCTTTACCAGCTCAGCCAGTGGATCCTGCAGGCGACGCGCGATCGAGACCGCGCCTCGCAGCGAGACATCCAGGTGGGGCAATTCCTTCGATGCGTATTCGGAGGCTGAATACACGGAGGCACCTGCTTCGGACACCACGATCTTGTTCAGTTTTAGCAGAGGGCTGCGTTTTATCAAATCCTGGGCCAGCCGGTCTGTTTCACGTGATGCAGTACCATTGCCAATGGCGATCAGCGACACCTGATGCTTGCGGGCGAGCTCAGCGAGCTGGTGCAAAGAACCATCCCAGTCATTGCGGGGTTGGTGAGGATAAATTGTTGTGGTGTCGACCACTTTGCCCGTGGCATCCACGACAGCGACCTTGACGCCCGTGCGCAAACCCGGGTCCAGTCCCATCGTCGCGCGCGGTCCAGCGGGCGCGGCCAGCAGCAAGTCTTTCAGATTGCGCGCAAACACATGAATGGCCTCGGTCTCGGCCGCTTCCCGCATGCGCGTTATCAGCTCGGTCTCGAGATGCATGAAAATTTTCACACGCCATGCCCAGCGCACGGTATCAAACAGCCATTTGTCGGCTGGACGGTTTTTCTGGCTGATGCCAAAGCGTGCCGCGATGCGACTCTCACAAGGATTATGCGGCGCGTCCCATGCAGGTTTTTCTGGTTCGCTGTCGAGCCGCAGCACAACGGTGAGAATTTCTTCGCGACGACCACGCAGTAGTGCCAGTGCGCGGTGCGAAGGAATACCCGAGAGATGTTCCGCATGCTCGAAATAATTAGCGAATTTCTCGCCGGTCTGCTGTTTGCCGTCGATGACTTTTGCTTCCACGACGCCATGTGCAAGCAAGTAGTCGCGCAAGTCTTGCAGCAGCGGCGCATCTTCGGCGAAGCGCTCCATCAGAATGTGTCGTGCGCCATCCAGCGCGGCCTTGATGTCTGGCACCCCGGGATTGTCACCCTGGTCGGTGCAAAACGCTGCCCGAATGAATTGGACTGCTTCGGTGTCGGGGTCGAGTGAAGGATTAGCCAGCAGCGCGTCGGCCAGTGCTTGCAGACCGGCTTCTACCGCGATCTGTGCCTTGGTGCGTCGCTTCGGGCGATAAGGCAGATATAAATCTTCCAGATGGGTCTTGTCTGCTGCGCGAAGGAGGGCGTCTTTCAGCTGCGGCGTCATTTTGCCTTGCTCTTCGATCGACGTGAGGATGGTATCGCGTCGACTTTCCAGTTCGCGCAGGTAGCCAAGCCGTTCTTCCAGCAGGCGCAGCTGCGTATCGTCGAGTCCTCCTGTTGCTTCCTTTCGGTAGCGGGCGATGAAAGGCACAGTGGCGCCTTCATCTAGCAAGGCAATCGCCGCAGTCACTTGGTCGGTTCGGGCCGCGAGCTCGCTGGCCAGGCGTTGTTCAATGGAGGGTAACATCTGTTCAAGTGAGGATGAGATACACAGTGTGAGAAAGACCAAGAACCTACCTTGCCATCACCCTAACGAGATGGGTGCTAAGGCAGGGATGATACGGAAATTTATCTTTGACACCAGTCTTGACAGAGGGTGATCATCTCTGCTGCAAGCAGGCGCCCGATACACGCTCCAGACCGGCCAGATCGCGCCAGCTGGTGACATCAGTCCACAGACCGTTTGTCAATAGGCGACGTACAGCAACTGCCTGATCAAAGCCATGCTCCAGTAGCAGCCAACCCCCGGCTTTCAGGTGCAGAGGGGCCCCGGCGATGATTGTCGAAATATCGCGCAAGCCATCTGCCTTGTCCGTCAGTGCACCCAGAGGCTCGAAACGCAAATCGCCTTGCGTCAGATGTGGATCACCTCTCGCGATGTAGGGAGGATTGCTGACAATCAGATCGAAGCTGCCATCAATCCCGTGATACCAGTCGCCGCAGATGAAATGCACCTTACAGTGATGACGTGCTGCATTGCGTTGAGCGACCTGCAGCGCCTCGAAACTGATATCCGTCGCTGTAATCTGCGCATCCGAACGGAGATGCGCAAGCGCCACTGCCACCGCACCTGATCCGGTGCCAAGATCGATGGCATTCCCGCCCACAGGTAAGCGCGCATTCGCGAGTTCGACGAGTAGCTCGGTTTCCGGACGAGGAATCAGCACTGCAGGGGTGAGCTCAAAATCCAGTCCGTGAAATTCCCGGTGGCCAGTGATATAGGCGATCGGTTCGCCTGACTCCCGGCGGCGAAACAGCGTCTCAATTGCGTGAACTTGAGTGTCGTTCAGGTGATCCTGCGAGCGCGTCACCAGCTCTACCCGTGACCATTGCAGCGCATGCGCGATCAGAATGCGGGCCTCCAGCGGCGTTAGCCGAGCTTGCCGCAACCAGTCGTCGACCGTCATTCTGCGTGGCGAGAGCGCAGCGCGACAAGACCTAGCGTCACCACGAAGATCGCAAACCAGAGAAGAGCCCATTGCGGTATCGACAGGCCGAGGATGGGGTCATAATCGGTGGTGCACAGCCCGTCGGCCTGAAACAGTGCCGGGAACCATTCTGCAAAAAATACCTTGTTCAGGGACGTCTCCAGCGGGTCAATGCCGCAGGATATCGTGGGATGGGCCTTGACCCACAGGTGCCGTATCGCGATACCGGCGCCCGCGAGTGAGGCGAGTGAACCCAGTGCCGCACCCGCACCCAGCATGGGCTGCGGCAAAAAGAGCGTCACTACACAGAGCACTCCAGTGACTGCAAAGGCGTAGCGCTGAAGTATGCACAGCGGGCAGGGCAGCATGTCCCGCCACAGCTGCAGATAAAGGCCGACCGCCAGCAAGGCGATGCAGGCCAGAGCCACCAGAAGCATCAGAGGTTTTGCGTAGCGATTGATCATCCGTGGTTCTCCGCGAGCGCTGCCAGCTGCTCTGCTTGATGCTCTGCCATCAGCGCGTCGGTCAGCTCATCGAGGTCACCTTCCATTACGGCCTCCAGTTTGTACAGGGTCAGATTAATGCGATGGTCAGTCACCCGACCTTGTGGGAAATTGTAGGTCCGTATGCGTTCACTGCGGTCACCCGACCCGACCAGCGATTTGCGGGTGGCCGCCTCGGCACTTTGCTGCGCTCGCAGTTGTAGGTCCTTGATGCGTGTGGCGAGCACTTTCATTGCCTGCGCCTTGTTCTTGTGCTGGCTGCGGTCGTCCTGACATTCGACCACGATACCGGTCGGCAGATGCGTAATACGCACTGCAGAATCAGTTTTGTTGATGTGCTGACCGCCCGCACCAGATGCGCGGAAGGTGTCAATCCGAATATCAGCCGGGTTGATTTCCACCTCGCCGATCTCGTCAGCCTCGGGCATCACGGCCACGGTACAGGCCGAGGTATGAATGCGCCCCTGTGCTTCCGTTGCGGGGACGCGCTGAACACGATGGCCTCCGGATTCGAATTTCAGGCGGGAATACGCACCATTACCCACGATGCGCACAATGACTTCCTTGTAGCCGCCCAGCTCGGAGGGTGATTCAGACACCATCTCCACCTGCCATCGCTGTCGTTCAGCGTAGCGTGTGTACATGCGCAGCAGGTCGCCCGCAAACAAGGCCGATTCATCACCCCCGGTACCGGCGCGTATTTCAAGAAAAATATTGCGCTCGTCATTAGGATCTTTCGGCAGCATCATCTTTTGCAGTGCAAGCTCAAGCTGCTCGGCGCGCTGCAGTGCTGCATCCAGCTCTTCCTGTGCAAAGACTTTCATCGCAGGGTCGGCCAGCATCTCACGAGCGGCCTGAATATCATCATTAGCCTGATTCCACTGGGCATGCGCGGCCACCAGTGGCTCGAGCTCGGCATGCTCTCGCGTGAGCTTGCGATATTGGTCCATATCAGCGGTTGCGTTTTCCTGGTTGAGCAGGGCGCCAACTTCTTCAAGCCGCTGGGTGAGTTGTTCGAGCTTGGATAACAGCGAAGGTTTCATCGGAGAGAGGAAAGCAATTCAGAAAGCGCATCCCGGGGGTGAGCGCGAGCGCCGAGGCGATTGCCCCGTCGCACTACCGCTTGGTGCGGAACAGCTGAGGCAGTAGCTGTGCGAGGCGGGCGCGCTCGTCAGCATCGGCGCTGTGCAGCGCCTGTTGTGGGCCATGCAGAAACTTTGCGGTGAGACCTTTGGAGAGAGCCTCGAGCACAGCATCGATATCTTCGCCCTTGGCCAGCAGCTTGCGGGCGCGCTCCACTTCGGCCCGTCGCAGTTGTTCGCTGGCGTCATGCAGATCACGGATCAGTGGCACAACAGCGCGGCCATCCAACCACTGCATGAAGGCTTGCACCCGGGTCTCGATGATGGCTTCGGCTTGCGCCACTGCCGACTGACGGTTTTCGATGCCGATCTGGACTGCGGCACCCAGATCGTCCACGGTGTAGAGGAACACGTCGCGCAGCCGGGCGACTTCAGATTCGACGTCGCGTGGCACTGCGAGGTCCACCATGACCATTGGCTTGTGACGACGCGCTTTGATCGCGCGCTCGACCATGCCCAGACCAAGAATGGGTAACGATGAGGCCGTGCACGAGATGACGATGTCGTACTGCGCAAGCTGCTCGGGTAATTCAGCCAGACGCAGGGTCTTGCCGCCGAGTCGGTGAGCGAGCTGCTCGGCACGCTCCAGTGTGCGATTGGCGATGGTCAGCGTTTTGGGTTGCTGCGCGGCGAAGTGTGTCGCGCAGAGTTCGATCATTTCGCCTGCCCCAATGAATAGCACGTGTTGCTCAGAGAGCTTGTCGAAAATGCGCTCGGAAAGGCGTACGGCTGCGGCTGCCATCGATACACTATGAGCGCCAATCTCGGTGGTCGTGCGTACCTCTTTTGCGACCGCGAAGGTACGCTGGAACATCTGGTGCAGGTAGGTGCCGAGACCGCCCGCAGCCTCTGCCTGACGCACCGCATCTTTCATTTGCCCGAGAATTTGCGGCTCGCCAAGCACCATTGAATCCAGCCCCGAGGCGACGCGGAAGGCATGACGCACCGCTTCGTCCTGCGGCAACGCGTACAGGTAGGGTCGCAGATCCGAGTAGGGCAGCTTGTGATAGTCGGCGACGAAATGTGCCGTTGCATCCAGAGCGGCATCGATATTGCCGTCATTTGCGCTGGCGCCGTAGATCTCGGTGCGGTTGCAAGTGGAAAGGATGGCCGTTTCCTGAGCGCGTGCCACGTCAGCGGCATTGCCAAGCCATGCGCACGCCGAGGCCACAGCCTGTCCCAGCTGGTCAGCCGGGAACGCCACCTTCTCGCGGAGCGAGACCGGTGCCGTGGTGTGGTTCAGACCGACGGCGAGCAGTTGCATGCGGGTGCAATCAGAGAAGCGGGATCCCGTATTATAGCCCCGGGACCCCACCGGTTATTCGGGAATCTGCTCCAGCCGGTAGCCAAAACCGTAGACGGGAGACAGCCGGTAACCCGATTCTGGCTTCAGGCCCAGTTTGTTGCGCACCCTGGAGACATGCGTGTCCAGGGTGCGCGATGACAGTTCGGCATCGCTCGACCACACCGTTTCGTGGATGTAGGCTCGCGAAAGCGGCCGGCCGAGGTGCCGGAAGAGCAACAACGCCAGTTCGAATTCCTTCTGGGTGAGCGGTACAGAGCGACCGGCCACCAAGGCCTGCGACCGGTCCAGCAGGAACTCATGAGCTCCGAAGGTGATCACTTCACTGCGGGATCGCTCCGGCCGGTATCTGGCGAGGAGTAGTTGCAGACGCAGGAGCAACTCCTGCCGTCGCAGCGGCGCGAGCAGCACATCCGATGGGCCACGGGCCAGCTCGGCACGCACGGCGTCGCCCGGGGCCCGGCTGCAGATCAGCAGCGTGGGAACCTCGGGCCATTGCTCTCGCAAACTGATCAGCAGCGGCAAACCGTCCGTATCACCGGGCCAGTGCAGCAGCAAGATATCGGTCTCGCCAGTCGTCAGTTGCGCGCGCAACGCCTCGGGACGGCCAAAACCCATGAAGGCATGGCCGGTGGTCTTGATCAGACTTTCCAGCGTCTTGCGGTGTTGCGGATCATGATCAAGAAGCGCAACGCGCATGATGGCGGAGATCCTTCAGTATAAAAAGCGTGCGAAATTATAAAGCCGTCAAAGCGCCCTGCTTCGGTCGTTCATCACGGCTTGTTCAACCGGAGGTTGTCGCACCTGCCGGCAATCGTTCGCTCACGATAAAGCAAAGGCTATTCAGGCATTAAGAGCGCGCGGGCAATAATGGGATAATGCGTCCTCGGCTTTTCAAGTCGTCACCACACATAACAATCCACCACAACGCCTGATAATCAATCTCATGATCCTCGAACTTGCAGACATACAGATCCAGCCCGGCAAGCAAGCCGAATTCGACATCGCCATCGTTCATGGCGTCAAAGACGTCATCAGTCAGTCCAAAGGTTTTCGCGGCTTTAAGATCAATAAGGGCATCGAGTCGCCCGAGCGCTATGTGCTCATGATTTTCTGGGACACGCTGGAGAACCATACGGTGGACTTCCGAGGTTCCGAGTTGTTTACTCAGTGGCGAAGCATCGTCGGGCCCTTTTTTGCTTCGCCTCCCAAAGTCGAGCATTTTGAGCTACTGTCCAAATCCGACTGACGCCCTTCTCATCCGGGCGTCAACCGCCGCCCGGCAGCGTGTATCGGCGAGATACTAGTTGCGTGCTCGCCGCACTAATGATGCGCCAGAACGGGTCTTGCATTGTTAATCTGCTCAACTTTCAGATAAGCACGGCAGATGGATGAAGCATAGTGACCCTGGCGCGAACGGTCGCCTACTTGGTTTTTTTCTGGAAGGCGTCTCTCGTCCTCAGCGATTCGCAGAAGGCTTGCGGCTGCTGGCCGAGTCGCTCGGCGTTGCGCGTGCGGCGGTGATGGTGTGGGACAGGCGTGGCCACTGGGCATGCATTCGCGATGCTCAACAGCGGGAGCAAGGCTGGCGGCTGAAGACGGATGACGCTCCGGCGCTGCGCCCGCAATGGCGCTGGCTTGCAGCGACACTGGAGGCGGGTCGCTGGCAGCAGTTCAGGGTCGTGCATGACCGTTCCCATGAAACAGACAGCCAGGACAACGGCCAAAAGCATACCTCGATGGCTTTGCGCCTGACGCTGCACAGTGGTGCCGAGGGCTTGCTGTTGCTGACGCCCTTGGCACATCAAGCCTTGAACCCGGTGGCATTGCCAGCGCGTGCGGGAGAACTGATCACCTCATTGCAGGGGGCAATGGAGCTCATGGCCCAACTGCGGCAGTTGAACCATCGGCTGGTCTGCGCAAACCTGCTGCTTGATGCGGTTCGACTTCCCTTGCTACTGCTCGATGCGTCCCTGCGCTTAATCGCGGCCAACAGTCACGCGCAGATGATGATGGAACGTGCGGCCACCGCATCCGGCAAACGCCATATCACCCTCCGGGGTGTGTGCAAGACCAAGTTTTCCCAGGCTGTTCGCAGCGCTTGCGACCTATTCCCGCGCACCATGGGATCCATGCTGCAAACAGGCTGCGGGCCAGTGCAACAAGTGCTTGTCTTGCCTATCCTGCTGCGCCACCCTGGAAAAGCCGAGCGCGCTGCGCTGATCTTGGTGCAGGCTAAAGCGGAATCACCCGAATCTCAAGGCGTGGCTGATCAGCTGTTGCAACAGGTCTATGGCATGACCCCCGCCGAAGCCAGACTCGCACTGCTCATCCTTGATGGCCAGTCGCCTGGCGATGCGGCAAACCATCTGAAAGTCAGCGTGGCCACAGTCCGCACGCAGTTGTCGTCTGTGCTCAAAAAAACCGGTTCACGTAAACAGTCTGAACTGGTTCGACACCTCTCGCCGCTCATGGTGCTTGATCAACAAACGCTGGGTCGCCACACCCTGTGAGCCTGCTCGCCATCTCCCTAGTACAGCGGCATCCGTCAAATGAAGGATGTGAGACGCTGGCCGCTTCCTTACCATCGATCCGACGTTGATAAGTCTCTGAGCCCTGGGTTCAGGGGTTGTCAGCGACCAGGGCCATTTCGAGAAAAAAACAGGAGAGATTGATGCTTATACAAACAACGGTCAGTACCGATGCACAAGATTACGCGCCCGGCGCATGGGCGGAGATCACAGCCACCGGTTTTGATCCCGGTAGCAGCGTGACTTTTCAGGTGCAACATGCTAGCGACGCCGGTGCTGACGGCCTCTGGGGCACGCTGGATGATCTCATCGTCGACTTGGGCGGCCAGGGCCATGAGTCGTGGAGTGTCGACGATGGCGGAGAATTCGACCTGGATGGGGCGGCGAATGGGACTGTGGTGACCTCGTGGTATGTCAACCCGGATGATTCCCTTAACTGGCACTTTCTGTTGACTGCGATGGCGGCTAATCAGACGACAGCGAGTGCAGGATTCACTGATAGCGCTGGAAGTTACACATTGAAATGGTATGCGTCCGATCCGGCAGTCGCGAGGGCGCCGTATCTTCCAACCTATGAAAAGCTGAGCCCGGCAGAGTATCTCGGGCGCGGCTATGTGTACCCGGTGGGTCGGGCAGATGTGGACATTACCAATCCACTGGATAATGCGGTTGCCTATGGTCCGACTTTTTCGACCAACAACCTTGACGCCGTCACTTCATTGGCACCCAAAAATATGGCCCTTGGGCAGATTGTGCCGTTCCAAATGGAAATCAAGGTGACAGGCAGCACAGCGCCAGAAAACGGTGTGATTACCTTCACGACTGAATGGCTGGCCAAGACTACGAGTGGCGGTAACTTTGGTTTTGATTCTCGCTACAAAGTCATTGCAGCCTTTGTCGACTCAGGAGATGCGGGCACTACAGATTCAGGTCTCCTTGCTCGCGTAGATCAATTTACTTCTACCGTCGTGGGTGCGGGCACCAGTAATGAAGCCATACGTGGAACCTTTCAAGTTTCGGGTTTGGACAATGGCGACAACGTCATTGTCGAAATGTGGGTGGTGCTGGACGATGTTATTCCGACAGACGTCACCGGAAACGTGCAAACCAGTCTGGTCAGCGCGAGAGTCGGCTCCTTGGCAGGCACTGGCAGCAGTATCAGCACGGGGAATCAGACAGTCCCCTTGCTAAAAGTCCAGGAATTTTTCTCCAGCAATGCAGATATTTCAGTGATCAAAAGCGACAGCACAGACGCTGCCGCTAATGTCGCTTACCTCACCAGCATCAACGATCCTGATCCTGACAATCTTAAGCCAGGCGACATCTTCACCTACACCATCCAGGTTGCCAACAACTCAACGACCACCGTATCTAACGGAGTTGTGGTCACCGATACGCTGGATACGAATGTTGAGTTTGTACCTACCCCGTCTGGGGGTATGTTTGCTGACAACGGTGCCGGGGCTGACACGGTTACCTGGAACCTGACATCCTTAAGCCAGGGAGAAAGTCAGCTGCTTTATGTGACAGTAAAAATCAAAGATACCGCACCGACAAGCGGCATCGCCGACTTGAGTAACAGCGTCAATGTGACATCAATCACTGCAGATCCTAACACCGCCAACAATACCAATACGGAGACAACAGATCTGATTTCCTCAATCAAGTCGCTCACGATCACGAAGGAAGTAGACAAGGCCTCGGTGGATGCAGCCGGGACGATGCTGAACTATACGATCACGGTGAATAACACGGGGAATGTGACGCTAACCGATGTGGTGCTGACCGATGCATATGCGGCAGCGATCTTGAGCTCGGGAGATACGGACAATGATGCTGAGCTAGATGTTGGCGAGACCTGGGTCTACACGGCCAGCCATATTGTGACGCAGGCGGAGATCAATGCTGGTGCGACGCTGGTGAATGTGGCAACGGTAGACACCCAGCAGACGGATCCACAGTCTGCTGACGCCACCACCGTCGTTACCCAGACACCCGGACTCACGATCACGAAGGAAGTAGACAAGGCCTCGGTGGATGCAGCCGGGACGATGCTGAACTACACGATCACGGTGAATAACACGGGGAATGTGACGCTAACCGATGTGGTG
>OMID01000087.1 GCA_900299005.1 Oxalobacteraceae bacterium | reverse complement strand
TTTTTTTTTCAAGCAGAAGACGGCATACGAGATAGCGTAGCGTCTCGTGGGCTCGGAGATGTGTATAAGAGACAGCATCGGCGGCGGGTTCCTCGGCCGGTGGTTCGGGGAAGGTCTCCGGCATCTCCGGTGGCATCTCCTCTTCTTCCTTGAACGGCATGAGCAGCTTGGACAGCGGTATCGGTGGCAGGCCGGCCGCATAAAAGAGCTCGTCACCGATCTCGTCGAGCTTTTCGCGCAGCGTGTCGTGGTCTTCGTCGGGTTCGGTGATCAGCGCGTAGCCCACTTTGTAGATGCCCGAGGCGTACTCGTGCGGTATCCAGGATTCGACCTCGCCGCGCAGGGTAGGCACCACGCGCTCGCAGCGCACCGGCATGGGAAAGCCTTCGCGTCCGTCGTGCTGGCCCTCCTCGAACAGAATCTCCAGGTGCTTTTGAAGTACGACTTCATAGCGGGGCTTAAGGCTCAGAATCTCTTTGGGGGTGATGCCGCGCAGCGGCACGCCGATCATCGCATCCCACAGATCTTTGCCGGAGAGGCCACCCAACGTGTCGGCGGCATTAAAGCGCGGCTTGGACGGGCTCTTGCCCGTGGCGATATCGTTGACCTTCTCCATCGTAAAGAAAGCGACCAGCATCACGCCGACCAGGCCAATAAAGACCAACAGCAGCAGGATCGTGTTCATCTGTTGCGCCATGACTTGTTTCTCCTTAGCGGGTCTTGCGCTCGTCGCCGGCATCAACCTTGAGCTGCAAGCGTAGTTTTTTCACGTTGGCCGAGAGGATCTGCGACACCCGCGATTCGGACACTCCGAGCACCTCGCCGATTTCACGCAGGTTCAGCTCTTCAACGTAGTAAAGCGAGATCACCAGCTTGTCGCGTTCGGGCAGGTGCTCGATGGCGTCGGTCAGGGCTTCCATCATCTGTGATTCTTCGACGATGGCTTCCGGCTGGCGTGATGCCTTGTCGGGTACGTTCATCACCTCCTCGGTGACCACCTCGATCGAGTAGGTCTCGAACTGGCGGGCATTGCCGCGGTCTTTCTCGAAACTGTCGATCTCCAGTCCCATGTACTCGGCCAGCTCGGCCTGCGTCGGCGCGCGGCCCAGCTCCGAGGCCAGTGCCTGGTTGGCGCTGCTGTGCGATTTGTTGAACGCCACCGCCGAGCGGGGCAGGAAGGACAGCCGCCTGACCTCGTCGATCATGGCGCCCCGCACGCGACTGTGTGCATAGCTCTCGAACGCCACGCCCTTGGTCGGGTCGAATGCCCGCGCTGCCTCGATCAGGCCGATCATGCCGACCTGCACCAGCTCGTCAACCTCCATGAAGGGAGGGATGCGGGCCTTCAGGTGCACGGCAATCCGTTTGACCATGCCCAGATTGTCGAGAATCAGGGCTTCGTCGGGGCTCTTGCCCGCACGACCGGTCTGTTCGTAGAGTCGGATGGAAGGTGGCATGGCTTAACCCCCGGGGTTTTGCCGCACCAGACGTTCCATGAAGAACTGCAATCCTCCGGAAGCCTGATGAATGGCGGGCAGGTGAGTGATGGCGTCGGCAAGGCGGCGGTAATCTCGGGCGCCCGCGCTGCCCGGCGCGAATTCCAGCACGGACTGGTACTTCTTGAGAGCGCCGAGAACGAGCTCGTCGGACTCGATCGATGTCAAATATTGTAGTGTCTTGCCCAGAAAACGATCGCAAACTTCATTCACCCGGCGGTACAGCTGCGCGCCTGCGGCCTGGCTCTCGACCATATTCGGTATCAGATAAATCTCATCGAGCTCGAGGTCGCGGGTCATGACCTTGATGATCCCGTAGGCATCGGCGATCGAGGAAGGCTCGTCCTTGACCACGATGAAGCGTCGCTGGCAGGCCTCCATAAAGGCCAGTACGGATGGCGCGATGCCAGCTGCGGCATCGACGATCAGGTAATCGATATCGTCATCCAGCTCCGAGAATGCGTTCACGATACCGGCGGTAATGGCCGGACTGATGGCAGCCATGTGATGCACGCCGGAAGCGCCCGGCACCAGCATCACGCCCTGCCGGGAGGTCACGATAATGTCCTTGAGCGCTTTGTCGCCCGCGATCACATGCGAGAGGTTGTACTGAGTCTGGCAGCCGAGCGCAATTTGTGCGTTGGCCAGGCCCAGATCACCATCCAGCAGCATGACGCGCTTGCCCATCATGGTCAGTGCGACAGCAAGATTGGTTGACAGCGTTGTCTTGCCAACGCCCCCCTTGCCGCTGGCAATGCCGATGACTTCCGTGCTGCGTTTTGCGGTTTTAGCTTGCATGTGCTGCCTTCTCGATGCGGTTGACCAGGGCGTGGGCGGCAGAGACCACGGTAACGTCGTCTTTGTCGATGACTTCATCAGCGATCAGGTTGGGCTCGACTGCGAGGCTGCGCAGGGCAAGGGCGACGATCTCGTTGGCCGTCACCACCTGACAGCCCTCGCTGGCCAGCGGGCTGTGGGAGCCGGCCGAGAGCTTCACCTGCTTTTCGCACAGGACCTGCAACAGCGCCCAGGGCTGGGTCGCTTCATCCATGCGGGACACCATCAGGCTGTGCCATTCGATATGTGGCTCCGAGAGGTACTTGCGGACGGTCGTGCTAGAGGCATCGGCCGGCACGATCAGATGGCATTGGATCTCAGGTGAGCAGGCCTTGATCTGCTCGAGCTTTTCCATCACTTGCACGCCGGGCGTATCGATCAGCACCAGACGGCGCTGGCCGAGTTCAGAGAGCAGCATCTTCAATGTCTCGGGATCGTTCGCGCGCAGGCAATCGACGCCGCCCTGCGAACACAGCATCTGTATCTGGCTCCAGGCACCGGCGCGCTGGTCGGCATAACTGATCACGGCGACCGAGTCGATGCCTTTGCGTTCTGCAGCGGCGCGCGCCAGGCGCGCCACCATCAGAGTCTTGCCGGCACCGGCAGGGCCGGCAATGGCATGCACGCCGCGCTGGGGCAGCTTGGCCCAGTGCTCGCCTATGCTTTTGGTCAGATACAGTCTGAGCGCATCGGTGGCGTCATCCAGGCTGCTCATAGTGCCGATATGGTCGACCAGCAGCGTGCGCAGCGAGACCGGGATACTGGCCTCGGCCAACGCAGTCACGAGGGGGCGCACGGCGGAGTGGGTCGGGCTCTCGGACTGCCAGGCGGCGACGCGCTGGGCAAGCTTGAATTCTTTGCGAATGGCCGCCAGTTCATCGCGCACCAGATCGACGATCTCGCGGCCGCGAATGTAATCGCGGTGCTCGTTGTGCGGCGTGCTCTCGGCCTCCGCTTGCTCCCTTTGCGTTGACTGTTCCGCCTGCGCGGCCCGTTTTTTTGCCTGCTGACGACGCGCGTCATAGAGACTTTTGGCGTGCGCGTATTCGCTGTCTGCGTCGGCGTCAGTGTCCTCGCTCTCGGAGGGGGTCGTGCCTTTGCCCATGGCCTTGAACGATTGCTGCAGCACCTCGCCAAATCGTTCGCCATCGCCATCGCCTTGACGGCTCGTCTCGCTCCAGGGTTCGGGGGCGACATCGACAGCGACGATCACTTCGGTCATGCCATTGACCCGAGAGTTGGACACGAAGAGGACGTCCTGACCGTACAGGGCGACCGCCTTTTCGGTGGCCCTGCGAATGTCTTTTGCGAGGATGCGTTTAAGTTCCATGGTGTTTTCCTGTTACGGCGCGTCTGGTCAGGACTTGGTCTGCGATTCGACCGTGTAAATCACCTTCACTGCTTGGTCGTCGGGTATTTCGGTATACGAGAGCACGGTCATCTGGGGAATCCGGTGACGGATCATCTTCGACAGCCAGGCACGGATCGAGGGCGCTACCACCAGCACCGCGGGATTGCCATCGTCCTCCACGATGCGGCCTGCTTCTCTCAGGGCTGCAAACAGGCTCTCTGCCAGACCCGGCTCGATCACCACCGACTGTCCGGGGGCGCCATTGGTCAGCACGTTGTGCAGCAGCTGTTCAAGGTCGGGGGCGAGGGTCATCACGGGCAGGCTGTCCTTGTTGTCCACCAGCTCTTGCACGATCATGCGGCCAAGTTTGGGACGCACATACGCGGTCAGCTGCTCGGGGTCCTGCGTCTTGGCGGCAGACTCGGACAAGGCCTCGACAATGGAGCGCATGTCACGAATTGGCACGCCCTCGGTGAGCAGGTTTTGCAGTGTGCGGGTGATGATGCCAAGCGCCATCTTGCCGGGCACGAGGTCTTCGACCAGTTTGGGGGATTTGGCGGCGAGCTTGTCGAGCAGCTGCTGGGTCTCGTCATGCGAGAGCAGTTCGGCAGCGTTATCGCGCAAGACCTTATTGAGATGCGTCGCGATAGCGGTGGCCGGGTCGACCACGGTGTAGCCCAGGGTGCGGGCGACATCGCGCTGGGACGGATCAATCCACACGGCATCCAGTCCGAAAGCGGGCTCTTTGGTGGCGATGCCTTCGAGCTCACCGTAGACTTTGCCGGGGTTGATGGCCAGCTCGCGGCCGCTGCGGATCTCGCCCTTGCCGCGTACCACGCCGTTCATCACGATGTGGTAGACGTCCGGGTCCAGATTGAGGGCATCACGAATGCGCACTGGCTGGATCAGAAAACCCATCTCGGCTGAGAGCTTCTTGCGCACGCCCTTGACGCGCGACATCAGCTGGCCGCCTGTTTCCGGATTGACCAAGGGGATCAAGCCATAGCCGATCTCCAATCCGATCAGGTCCACCTGATCGACATCATCCCAGTCAAGTTCTTTGGGGGCTTCGGTTTTTTCTTCGGTAGCGGCCTGCAACTCGGCCTCTTTGCTGGCAACCTCGTCCTGCTTGAGCAGCATGAAGCCCAGACCGGCGGCGGCCAGGGCCAGGGTCAGGAACACCAGATGCGGCATGCCCGGCACCACGCCCAGAATGGTCAGGATGGTCGCGCCGATGAACAAGGCCGTGGGGTTCGAGAGCTGCGAGACCGCCTGTTCCGTCATGGTCTCCGAGGTGGTGACGCGGGTGACAATGATCGCCGTGGCCAGCGAGAGGAACAGCGAAGGAATCTGCGCGACTAGGCCATCGCCAATGGTCAGCAATACATAGAGCTTGCCCGCGTCGGCGAAGGACAGGCCATGCTGGCCGACGCCGATTGCGAAGCCACCAATGACGTTAATGACCAGAACGAGCAAACCGGCGAGCGCGTCGCCGGAGACAAATTTCGAGGCACCGTCCATAGAGCCAAAGAAGTCGGCCTCTTGCGCGATCTCGTCGCGACGGGCTTTGGCTTGTTCCTGCGTGATTGAGCCGGCATTCAGGTCGGCATCGATCGCCATCTGCTTGCCCGGCATCGCATCGAGCGTGAAACGCGCATTCACCTCCGAGACGCGGCCCGCGCCCTTCGTGACCACCACGAAGTTGATGATCATCAGGATCACGAAGATGATGAATCCGACCAGATAATTCCCCGCGATGACGAATTCGCCGAACGCGGCAATCACGGCGCCGGCGGCATGCTCGCCTTCATGGCCGTTCACCAGAATCACGCGCGTGGAGGCGACATTCAGCGCCAGCCGCAGCATGGTTGCAAAAAGCAGAACGGATGGGAAAGACGAAAAGTCCAGCGGCTTTTTGGTACCGATCGCGATCATGATCACGATCACCGAGACGAGAATATTGAAGGTAAACAGAACGTCGAGCAGCACCGGCGGCAGCGGGATTACCAGCATCGCCATGATCAGCAAAACCAGGAAAGGAATGCCCAGGCCCGAAACATCGAAGCCAGACAGTCGCTGTCGGATTGTTGACATGGAGAGGGTGCTCATGGCAGCGCCGGGTTATAAATAGTGTTTTAAATCAAAGAGTTGAAAATTCATTCCGAGGCACAAAGGTTTCCTTGCGGAAGTATTAAGCAATTGATGTGCCATGGTTTTTTGCGGGTCATCCGGGGTGACGAGGCGGCCTGTCGCGGCCTTGGCCGGTCTTGAATCCCGCCAGGCTTGCCCCTGATATCGGAGAAGTTGCCTGATAGGCAATATTCTCGCGTTTGCCCCGCCCCGAGGGCACCGCAAAACGGGCAAAAAGGTTAAAGAACCCCCAAGCCTTGCCGATTAAGCGGGGGAGTAAAGGAATTTTTGCTCACCGTTAACACTTTTTTCTGATGAACCGAGCGAATCTTCTCAGGCATGATGGGACGGATTCCCAACAGGAACATTAGTTTGATGGCAAGAAGTGTTCCCGGAAGTAGCGAATGCTGATGACGACAACAAGGGGTGATTTATGAACAAGATGTCCAAATGCACCATGGTCTCGCTGGTCGCGCTGATCTCTGCCTGCCAGACGATTCCCTCCGTTGCGGTGGCCGACAATGCGTCTGCCAAGGCAGAAGCCAAGCCGGTCGAGGCCGTCAAGCCACCCGAGCCCAAAGCGCCGGTGGTTGAACTGGCCAAGGCAGAGCCCAAGGTCGAGTCCAAGGCAACGGCCGAGCCGGTGTCGATGATCACGCCGATGATGGAGCGTCAGCAGACGATCCGTGCGACCGGCTACGCCGTGATCAGCACCCAGAATCACAAAAACCCGGCTCAGCAGCGCCTCATGGCGATCCGTGCCTCCAAACTCGATGCCTACCGCGCCCTGACCGAACAGGTCTATGGCCAGCAACTCGATGCCACGACCACGGTGGCTGAAATGATGGTCACCAGCGATACCTTCCGCACTCGTGTCCAGGGCATCATCTATGGCGCAGTGCTCGAGTCGATCACACCCATCGGGGACGATACCTACGAGACCACACTCTCGCTGGATGGCCGCGTCGTGAATGATCTGCGCGTGCTGTACCTGAACCAGCTGGCGGCTCGCAACCGTTAATCCGGGTCTGACTCGGCTACCCACGATATCGGCTGATGATCATGCGCCCGACTCGCTTCATGCCTCGTTTGGTTCCGCTCCTAATCGCCTTGCCGCTGGCCGGTGTGCTGATGTCCGCTCATGCGGGCGATGCGCCGCTGCCCACCGAGCCGCGCAAGCGTCTGGAAGCCCTGCAAAACGCGCTCGTCAAGGCCGCCATGGATGGGCAGACACGGGTCCATACAGCCGCCTGGGTCGACAGCAACGGCAAGCTGCATGAGAACGTCCGCATCAATTCGGACATGAAGGTGCGAGGCGTGCGCGTGCTCAACTACCTTCAGGTCGAAGAGGGTCCTTCAGCGGCGATCATCGCCGAAGGCAAGGGCGTAATGCCCAGCGAGGAAGTCTGCAAAGCTAACCTGCAGCGCTATCGTCGCGAGACCACCTTTGATGTCCAGCTGAAGATCGCGGCCAGCGGCGCGGACAAATATGACTGGATGAGGCTGCTCAACGAGGCAAAGAGCAAACTGTTTGCGCATGCCACGGCAGGTCGCAAGTGGTTCCTCTCGCCACCGACGCAAATGCCGGCCAGCGCCTACGATCGCCATCTGCTGGGCAGTAAGCCCGACATCGCGCCCTATCACATGCAGCTCGAGTTGCTGCCGGCCGGCGCACTGGGCATTGAGCCTGTGCGTCCGCGCCTGGACCCACCGGTGATGCAGAAAGTTGGCGCTGCCGCGCGTGAGCTCTTCAGTGAGCAAGTGCCTCGCAAGGCCCCGGTGCCCTTCGTGATGCGCTTATCCATCACCGAGCGCAGCAACGGCCGCACGCTCTGGCAAGACGCCGTGCCCCTGTTCTTTCCTGCTGCCGAGCTCTCCATCAACAGCCAGCCGCTGCCGCCCGGATTGCTATCCGAACTCGATCGGGTACTGGAGCGCTGGCGTGACAAAATGGATGCCGATTTCGGCTGCCGCCCTCAGCACTTTAATGTCATGCCCGAGAGCGTGGCCAATGGCTGGGTCATCAATGGCGGTCTGGTGGCGGGATTGGCGATCGGCGATCAGTTCCTGCTGATGAACCGCGAGCACCTGCCCGCAAGAATTCTCGAGCCCGACAGCGCTCAGCACCTCGCGCTGGTTGAGGTCGTCAGTGTGGAAGCCGGCAAAGCCGTCATCAGGAAGCTCGCTGGCCCACGTGAGATCGCACGATCCGGCGACTGGGTCGCCACCCCCTTCTGAGTAATCCGGAGAAGAACATGAACCAATTCACCCGACACTTGCTGCTGGCCGCGATGATGGTGGCACTTGGCGGCACCGCCGTGGCTGCCGACGCGCCCAAAGAGCCGCCGAAAGATGCCAAGGATGCGAAGGATGGCAAGGACGCGAAGAAGGAAGAGGCCAAGGCCGACGAGCCAGACCTGCCTTCCAAGCCGTATCCGAAGAACGCGGTGCCCAAGGCATTCCAGCCAAAGAAAGACGAAACCAAGGAAGCCGCTGCCAAGCCCGCAGAAAAAACCGCCGACAAACATGGCGAGAGCCCCGGCGAGAAGCATGCCGAGAAGCCTGCCGACAAACCGGCAGACAAGGCGCTCGACAAACCGCTGGTCAAGGCACCGTCCATGGACAAACCCGAGAGCGCACACGACAAGCCTGTCGTAGTGAGCATGGCAAAAAAACGCAAACCGGGCAGGGCAGTACCCGTTGCTGCCGCGAATGCGGCCCTCCCGCAACTGGCCCACGAGAGCGCGCGCAGCACCGCCTTGTCTGCGGATCGCGAAGCCTACGTTGCTCAGTCGGGCGACACTCTGGATAAGGTCATCAAAAAGACCTTCCCGGCCACCCCTTTCTCGATGGACGTCATGCGTGAGGCCTTCGTTCGCGCCAATCCCAAGCTGATCCCGCCAAAGAACATCAAGCTCAAGCCGGGTCAGGTAGTAAATCTGCCTGACGTGAACACGATGCGCACCGTGGTGATGGGCGAGGGTGGCGGTACAGCGACCATGGCCGTCAGTGGTGATGTCCACTACGACAAAAAGCCGCAGATCTTCGTGCCGGCGTCCACGGCACCTGCGGCCGTGGCACCCGCCGCTGCCGTGCTGAGCCAGCCGATCGCCATTCCCCGACTGCCGGTGAACGTTGCGACCAACAGCGCGCCCGCACCTGAAGTCAGCATGGAAGAAAAGAAGAAATGGGTGCGCTACCCCTAAGCGCCCTCGAGCGCGATGCTTCACTAACGCATTCCTGAATCCGGGACCGCCCGATGCAAGGCCCTGAGCAGTTACTGCTGACGGGCCGCGTGCACCCGATTTCACTCGAGGTACGTCCTCTTCAGCTGGAAGACACGCAGGCGCGCAATTTGGGCCTGCGTGATGGCCAAATCGTCCAGGCGACCCTAGAGATGCGCGGCGACAGCCTCAAGCTCCTGATCAATGGTGGCTTGATCGATCTGCCGCCCGGCTTTCGGTTTCGCCCCGGGGACACGATTTTGCTCAGGGCGCAGGCGCGCCAGGGAAGCTGGCTGCTGCGGCCCATTGACGCGCGCGCGGCGGCCAGTGCCGGCGCAGTGGCGGCAGCCGCCACGGAATCAGCGCTGTCGGCGCAGTCTGCCCGTCCGCAGGGGGCGCCACCACCCACCGTTCATCTCAACACCTCGCCTCTGCAAGCCCTGCTCTTGCGCCCCCCACTCACGCCCGAGCTGATGTCCTTGCTCGAACCCAAGGAACTGGCCGTCCTGTTAAAGCATGTAGGCAACGATGAGCTCATGGCCTTGTTCCGGCAACTGCAGCTATCGATACGCGGCCTCTCGCCCGAGGCCTTGCGTAGCAGCGTGATAGCCTCCGGTCTGTGGCTGGAGGCGCTACTGGGCAGCGGCCAGCTCGGCGCGATCATCGACGTCAAGACGCTGCTGCGCAAGATGCTGCGCGCGCTCGGCGAGCGTGATTCCCCGGATCAGGCAAGGATCTTGCGGGCCATCGAGGATATCGAGTCCGCTCAGGTCGATTCAGTCCGGGCCCAGTCGCGCGGCGAACTGGCTTTTCCGCTGGTGCTGCCATTCATCGACGCCAATCCGG
Organism: Oxalobacteraceae bacterium; assembly: GCA_900299005.1. Lineage (GTDB taxonomy): Bacteria > Pseudomonadota > Gammaproteobacteria > Burkholderiales > Burkholderiaceae_D > Pernthalerella. The sequence continues at coordinate 5,789 of OMID01000087.1, read as the reverse complement.
TCGAGCTGCGCATGTCACGCTCGCGCCAGCGCGGTCAGCAGGGAACGCCACCCTTCACGGTAGATCTGCACACGCAGCACGCGACGCTGGGCGAGATCTGGCTGCAGATCTCGGTCGTCGAACGCACCGAAGTGCACCTCATGCTCTGGGCGACCCGAGTTCAGACCGCCAGCGCAGCGCGCAAGCAGACCGAGCGGCTACGCCAGCAGCTCGCAGGTGTGGGCCTGTCATTTGGCTCGATGCGCGTATTCAATGCGCCCCGACCGATCGAGATCAAGGTCAGCGCGCCACCGGGCGCGATGCTGGATATTCAGACATGAAGCGCCGCGATTTTTTCCAGCCACCCGAGTCCGGCACGCAGGCACCTTTGCCTCGGGCTGATGAGGCCCTGGTCAAGGCCATCGTTGAGGAAGCGAAACGCCGCGGTATCGAGCTCACTCACGATCCGGAGCTGCTCGCAACGCTGGCTAGCGTGGATAGCGAAGATCAGATTCCCCGCGAGCTCTATGCCGCCATGGCGGTGGTGCTGTCGTGGATGGAAGGTCTGAGCGTGCAGTCAACCGCACCGCCGTCAACGTAGCTCTCAAGCGGCGCGCAGGAGGCCGCCCTCAGCAAGCCCTCGGGTCGGAATTTACTGGAACACGCAGGAAGAAAACCGGATCAGGCTTCTTCGAAGCCGCGTCCCCGACGTCCGCGCGACATGCGGCCCAGACGGTCGTACACCTCGACCGAGGCGGTCTGGTCAACGCCGAGCAAGGTGTTGAGCGTGCCGCGAATAGCGTCGAGCTTGCGGCTGATAAGCACTTCATTGCGACGATGAAGCTCGCGGCAATCCATGATGATCTGTTTGAAGCCATCCCAGTCGGCGTCGTCCAGCAGGCTCTGCGGTGTGCCGACGCGGGTCAGGGCATGGAGTGTGTCGAAGATGTCGACTTTGCGGGGCTGCATTGCCTCGAAGGCATCGAGATCCTGGGCGCGCAGCGCTTCGAATTCCTGTTCAAGCAGGTCTTTTAGTGCGAGCGCATGCTGAATCGAAGCGACGAGCTCGGGGCTGGCCGCCGGTGGCACCAGAGAAGGCGTGACGTGCTCCGGGCTGGTCATCATGCTGGGCGCCGATGCTCGTGATGCACGGGATGCGGTGAATGAGGTGGCATTCAGCCGATCAGTTTTTCCATCGACGCGAAGCTCTCTGCGATGCGGCGGGCATTGAGCGGATAGTTGCCCTCTTTTAGCGCCTGTTTGATCGCCTCGACCTTGTTACGATCGAATGCAGGCTCAGCCATTGCTTTTTGCGCAATATCGGACAACACCAGTTCGTCCTCGCGCGCAACGGCGGCCTTTGCCGCCTTGCTGGGTTCGCCGGTGGCGAGCTCCTCGGTGCGCTCGGCGCTCTTGCGCTTGGCCTTGTCCATGGCGGCCTTGTCCAGTGCCGCATTACCGTTGAAGATGCCGGATATCGGGTTGCTCATAGTTCTCTCACTTTCGGCATAAAGCCACTTTTTCCTGTCACATCGAATATCGGTTGGACCGGACTAAACTTTAGTCCTTTTTTGAAAAATCATTCAAATAAAAAAAGACAAATAAAAACAAATGCTTATAAGCCTCTCGCAGCGCCCTTACCGGTAATGATGCCGGAGAGGGTAGTGCCAGATTCCGGATTACGCAACTTGATTTGCTCGTTCAGCCGACCGTCCTGCAAGGCTTCGAGCTTCACGGAGATCATGAACTCGGGTGGCCGGCCGACAATCAGATTGACCTGGTCCCCTTTTTTCACCAGCAAGGCGGGCCGCAGGTCGGTGCTTCGCAGCGCCTCACCTGCTCGCAAAGGCCGGGTCAGTTCAAAGCCTTCTAGTCCCGACAAGTCGAACAGATGCGTGCGCGTTATTTTTTCGGCATCAAGTCGGTCGAGCTTGAATGCATCGGGCCGCAATGGCTGGCCAGGGGTGAGATTGCCAGTCGCGATCACGACCTGACGAGTCTCAGCGATATCGGTGCTCTGCACGATCTGCCCCGCCGGCACCGCCCTTGCCAGTCGGGTGCCCGGGGTCAGTTCATTAGGCATCCATAGCGGCGAACCGCTGCTGCTGGGCGGCAGGTCGACGCGCTCGACCACCGACTCAGTCAGTACATCCCCCGGTTTGAGTGCGACCCGTGCGCGAAGCGCTCGCTGGCTTTTCTCCAAGTCGCTGGCCAGTACGGGCTGACCCTTGGCGAGTGCTTTGCGCAGTTGTCGACCCAACAGGGGCGTGCGCTCTTCGAAGCTGCCGGGCGCCGCTGCGGCCACTGGCTTCATTTCCAGATCGGCCTCAGCCAGGACATGCCCGTTGGGCAGGTCGTGATGGGCGATCACCACGGCCAGCGATATCTGTGTTGCGAACCCCACTTTAACGAACATCTGCCAGCTCGGCTTGCTGCACCGGACCCGGACATTCTCTTTGCTGACAAAAGGGTAATCAAAGCTCAGCGCGGTGGCGCAAGGCTGCACCTGCACCCGAGGATCCAACGGGGCCATTCTGATCTGCTCGGGCGCAATGCCCTGTTGCGCCGCGACCCAGTGCGCGAGTGATGTCTCCAGCACTTGCTGCGGCGCTGCGGCGAGGGCGGGCCACGCCAGCACCAGGCCAAGGCCGAACAGCCATGCGAATAGCCATCTGAACAGGCATCGAAGCGGCTGTGGTAACAAGCGTTGTCTGATTTGCATCGTCAGTACGTCTGCCAGGTGGTCGTTGTGTCGAAAAATAGGGTGGTACAGGCTTTGCTCATTTGTCTTCTGTCCGAGATTTGACTGTTGGACTTCCGACAGCGAGGACAAGCACAGCAAGAATAGTTCCAGCTCCACCGAGGTTAGACATCATGGATATCCGACATCCCATTGCCGATCAGGCAGCCGGTATGGCCAGCGACAGGACAGGGCGCCCCCGCGTGCGCGACAGCGCCCCGGCGACATCCTCGTTTCGGCAGGTAATTGACGACGCCAATCAGCAAGTGGTGCGGGTACAGCGGGGCGATACGCTGGTGGGTCTGACTCGTCATTATCTGGGCGACGCGGCAACGCAGCTCAATAAAAGCCAGATCTATGACCTCGCCAAAAATCTCGCCAGAGAGAATGGCATCCCCAACCCGGACCGCATCCGGCCCGGGCAGCAGATCAATATGGCGCCCATGTCAACCCTTGCGGCGCTCAAACTCAGGCAGGGCGGGGTAGAGGCGGTACAGCGCTCGGCACAGAGTGCCTCGGCCTCGGCACCTATTCTGGAGAAGACACTTGCGCGTGCCGTGGCCAAAGGCTACGTGCCGTCACAGGAGCAGCATGCGGTGCGTGACAAGATAGTGCAGCTCGCCACGCGTCATGGTTTTTCGCCCGATGATTTTGCGCAGACCGCCCTCATGGAATCGGATGGCCTCAATCCCCGCGCATCGAATGGCAGCTGCCACGGCATCATTCAGTTTTGCGCCGGTGGCAATCGTGGCGCGGCGAGCGCAGGCTATGCCAAGAACCCGAAAGACATCTTGTCTTTGTCCGTGCTGCAGCAGCTTGATCTGGTGGATCGCTACTTTGCCGACACCCGTCTCAAAGACTACGGTCCGGCCTCCCTCGATAACTTGTATCTGACCGTACTGACGCCTAATGCCAGAAATGAACCTCGCCCCGACGTCGCACTGAACATCGCGGGCAAGCAGGCCGCTTATTTGTATGAAGGCCGCGATCCTGCGGGCATCATCACCCGAAACTCGATCGTGAACGGACTAAAACTCAATGCACGCGACCGCTTGAATGATGTAACGGTTGCCCGTGTCGAGCGCAAGGTGATGTAGACCGGAGCGGCAAAGTCTTGCCGTCAGCCGTACTACTTTTTTCACTGCCTCGGGGTAGCGGCAAGGTCTTGCCGCTTTCCTCTCTCACATCTCACGCTTTTCTGCCAAAAAACCATCTGGCACGGCCTTTGCAATGGTCGGATCGACAGCTGGATACTTTAGCGAACTGTCGGCATTCCGGCGTTCGGGTTCTGGTAGCAAGGAGCACGTGATGGATCTACTCAATTCGGCATTAGGCATACATGACAAGGCACTGCGCGTGCGCAACCAGCGCATGGAACTGCTCGCGCGGAATATCGCCAACGAAGACACGCCGCACTTCAAGGCGCGTGAACTCGACTTCAAACAAGTCATGGCCAAATTCGAACCGCAGGAAATGATTACCTCTACACACACCACGCATTTCGAGTACGGCGATGAAAAGACCGACGATGATGGCCTGCGCTACCGCGTTCCCTTCAATGCCTCCATGGATGGCAATACCGTCGAGATCACCGTTGAGCAGGCCAAGTACGGTAAGGCCGCTGCGGATTATCAGGCCACGCTGACCTTCATCGAAAACCGTGTCAACAGCATACGCAAGGCGCTGAGAGGGGAGTAAACCATCATGCCTATGTCCATCGATAATATTTTCGGTATTGGCGGAACTGCGCTGCATGCGCAGATTACCCGGTTGAATACCACCGCCTCTAATCTGGCCAATGCGGGTACCACGGCAGCCACCGAAAAAGAAGCCTATCGGGGCAAGCGCACCATCTTCAAGGCCTTGATGGACGAAGAAATGACGCATGCCGGCGCCCCTTATGTCGGTGGCGTGAAGGTCGACAAAATCGTTGACGATACCAAGCCCGTGCCACGCGTCTATGACCCCAACAACCCCTTGGCAGATGCCGAGGGTTTTGTCTTTCAGTCCAACGTGAATGAAGTCACCGAGATGGTTGACATGATGGCGGCCTCGCGCTCATACCAGAACAACGTTGAAGTCGTGAACACGGCGCGTGAGCTGATGATGCGCTCGCTCGACATCATCAAGGCATAAGGATCACTGACATGGCATCCAATCTGACCGGAGCAGCCGCAAGCCTATCTACCAATACGCTGCCGTCCAATATCAAGACCACCGCACAGTACAAAAAAGAGCAGGAAGAAGCCACTCTGAAGGATACCGGCGGCGGTGCAATGGGCCAGACCGCATTTCTCACGCTGTTTACCACGCAGTTGCAGAACCAGAACCCGTTGGATCCCATGGAGAACGAGGCATTTGTTGCTCAGCTCGCGCAATTCTCGCAGTTGGAAGCCACCACCAAAATGTCAGACAACCTGCAAAACCTGGTGGCCTCCATGTCGAATGAGCGCATGAGTTCAGCCGCGGGTCTGCTCGGACGCAAGATCGCCATCGGCGATGGCAAGGCGCTGCTCTCGGGTGGCCAGCCTGTCGAGGGTACCGTGGCGCTCGCCACCGAGGTCGACTCCGTCACCCTGCGCGTCTACTCCTCGACTGGTCAACTGGTTCGAACCGGTGAGGTCGGCGCCCAGAAAAAAGGAGATTTCTTCTTTAGCTGGGATGGCAAAGACGATGAAGGCAAGGCGGTGGCGGATGGCGTCTACCGCATGGAAGCCAGCGCAACGCGCTTTGGCAAATCAAGCAAGATGCCCGTCTCGACCATGGCGACTGTCAAATCCGTCACCACCGATTCAGTCACTGGTGACATGCAAGTAGAGCTTGAAGATGGCTCAACGGTCAGCATGACCCAGATTAAACGCGTCGGTTTTTAATTCATCAATCAGTCATTAATCAGAACAAGTAACTCATCCGGATCCAGGAGAAACCCCCATGTCCTTCTATACCGCCCTGACAGGTCTGCAAGCTGCAACCGCCTCACTGTCCGTGACCAGTAATAACATCGCCAACGTGGGCACCACCGGATTCAAGCGCTCGCGCGCTGACTTCGGCGATATTTTTGCGACCTCAC
>OMID01000086.1 GCA_900299005.1 Oxalobacteraceae bacterium | reverse complement strand
TCGTCAGGACGACGGAGTGTGGTGGCGTCGGTACTGTCATCCCAGCGCAGGCTGGGATCCATGCGTCAAAAGGCGAGAAGCAAGTTTGGTAGGACAGGCCGTTGGCGACCCTGGGCCCTGACTGTCGTCAGGACGACGGAGTGTGGTGGCGTCGGTCTTGTCATCCCAGCGCAGGCTGGGATCCATGCGTCAAAAGGCGAGAAGCAAGTTTTGTAGGACAGGCTGTTGTCGACCCTGGGCCCTGACTGTCGTCAGGACGACGGGGTGGGGCAAAGCGACAGAGCACAACAGAATGAAAGAGCAAAACAAGACCTTGGAGCACGTCATGACCGACCGGGAGCGATCAGTTGCTGGGCCGGCATGGCGACATCACCGCGTTACCGAATTCATTTCCCCTACCTACCAGTCAGCACATCAGACCAACAAGGAGATCTTCACCCATGGCCCTCATTTCTCTGCGCCAGCTACTTGATCACGCCGCCGAGCATCACTACGGCCTGCCCGCCTTCAATGTGAACAACATGGAGCAGATCCATTCGATCATGCAGGCAGCGGCTGAGTGCGATAGTCCGGTCATCTTGCAGGCCTCGGCGGGCGCACGTAAATATGCTGGAGAAGCTTTTCTGCGCAAACTGGTAGAGGCAGCCATCGAGCAGTATCCGGATATTCCGGTGTGTATGCACCAGGACCACGGCGCATCGCCGGCGGTTTGCCAGAGCAGCATACGCAGCGGTTTTTCAAGCGTGATGATGGATGGCTCGCTGAAAGAGGATGCCAAGACGCCGGCCAGTTATGACTACAATGTCGAGGTGACTCGACGGGTGGTCGAGATGGCACATGCGGTCGGTGTCTCGGTCGAGGGAGAGCTCGGGTGTCTCGGGTCGCTCGAAACCGGGCAAGCCGGTGAAGAAGACGGTGTCGGCGCAGAGGGCACGCTCGATCATTCGCAACTGTTGACTGATCCGGATGAGGCGGCTGACTTTGTCGCTGCCACGGATGTGGACGCGCTGGCGATTGCGATTGGAACCAGTCATGGGGCCTATAAATTCAGTCGTCCGCCGACCGGCGACATTCTGGCGATTGACCGCATCAAGGCCATACACCAACGCATACCGAATACGCATCTGGTCATGCACGGCTCTTCGTCGGTGCCGCAAGAGTATCTGGAAATGATTCGTCAGTTCGGCGGCGATATCAAGGAGACCTATGGTGTGCCGGTCGACGAGATTGTCGAAGGCATTCGGCATGGCGTGCGCAAGGTGAATATCGATACAGACATCCGCTTGGCCATGACGGCCGCCATGCGCAAGACCATGGCGGATAAGCCGGATGAGTTCGATCCCCGTGCTTTTCTGAAGGCAGCGACAGCGGCGGCTAAAAAAGTCTGCCGCGATCGCTTTGAGTCATTTGGCGCTGCCGGCAAGGCATCGAAAATCAAGCCTATGCATCTGGATGCCATGGCGAGTCTGTATCACAAGGGCGCGCTGCGTGCCCAGGTGCACTGACATGCTCAATAGCCTTATCGATCCTTCGCGCCATCGCTGTGTGTTGTTTGATGTCGATGGCACGATTGCTGAAACCGAAGGCTTGGCGCATCTGCCTGCATTCAACCGCGCTCTCAGTGAGGCCGGTTTGCCTTGGCAATGGAGCAAGGACGATTACGCCCGCCTTCTGAAGACGGCAGGTGGTTTTGAGCGTTTGCTGCGCTTTGCCGAAGAGACCGGCAGTGACCCTGGCGCGCTGCGTAACGTGCTCTCTGGGGTACACAAGGCCAAGAATGCGCATTTCGCGGCAATCATGGCTTCGGGCGCGGTCAAGCCCAGAGCGGGTTTTGGGGATCTGGTGATGACGCTTGCGCGCAATGGCATCGCGTGGGGCGTGGTTACCACGACCAGCCGTTCGAACTGGGAGGCGCTGTGGCTGCATTCGCTCGCGCCGCTCGGATTGCCAGTACCGGTCGTGATTGTCGTTGGTGAGGATGTCGCCGCGAAAAAGCCGGACCCGGAGGCCTATGTCATGGCACTTGAGCGACTGGGCTTGCCGGCGGCACAATGCTGCGCCATCGAAGATTCGCGCAATGGGCTTCTGGCCGCGCAGGGGGCGGGACTCGAGGTTGCCATCGTGCGCAGTGAATTCTTTGGTGGGGAAGCGTTTGATGGTGCAGCCGTGGTGATCGACGAGCTCACTGAATTGCTGGCGCTGGCGGCCTGAACAAGGCAGGGTTCGCGGGTGAACATCGCTCGACCAGCACTACGCTCCTCGTACGACTACCCCAAACCATTCAAGCGCACAATCGTCCAATTGAGATAAGCCGCGACGCTGACCCAGGCGATATAGGGCAGCATCAGCAGGCTGGAGGCGGGTGAATAGGTGCGCGGCAGCCATACCAGTGGCACGATGGACAGCCACAGCACTACCACCTCCATGAGCGCGATGTCAGGCCGCTGCAGTTTGAAGAACAGCAGACTCCACAAAATATTGAGCACGCAGTTGATCAGCATCGCGCCGAGAAAAAAACGGCGCTGTTCAGGATCGCCAAGCCGCCAGGCGCGCACGCCGGCAATACCGGTGGTGATGTAGATCAGGGTCCAGACTGGACCAAACGCCCAGTCAGGGGGTTGCCATGCGGGCTTGACCAGGGTGTAGTACCAGGGGCCAATCTCAGTGGCGGCGCCGCCAATGCCGCCGACGGCAATCGCCAGCAGCACGGCGATGAGAATGGGTTTCTTGCTGGCGCGGGCGAGTTGTATCAAGAGATTCTCATACCTTCGCGAGACCGAGCAGGTGGGCCATGTCTTTGAAGAAGATCTTCACATGCGCCATCGGTTTTGCGCGCACGAGCTCCTTGTTCATGTAGGCGTCGAAGGTAAGCTTTTGCACGTCCTTGTCCTTGCACATGGCGACAAAGCGCTCGCGTCGCTTGTCGCTGGAGTACCAGAAGTGCTGCATGATACCCAAGACCCAGAACACCTTCCCATGTGACTTCATGAATTGTTTGCGCGCAGTCGCCAGCGCGCGCGCATTGCCGGTCACGAGCAGGGTTTCCACGGCTTCCGCCGCCAGTCTGCCCCCGGCCATGGCGTAATAGATGCCTTCGCCTGATGCCGGTGCCACCACGCCGGCGGCATCGCCAGCCAGCACCACATCGCGGCCGTTGTCCCAGCGGGGCAGGGGTTTCATCGGCAACGGCGCGCCTTCTCGACGCACGGTCTCAGCGCCCTCAAGGCCCACTGCGGTGCGCAAGGATGAGGTGGCGTTTCGCAATGAGAAGCCCTTGTCCGCGCTGCCTGTACCGATAGACAGCGTGTCACCGTGCGGGAACACCCAGCCATAAAAATCTGGCGAGAGATGACCCTGATAGAACACATCGCAGCGCGAGCCATCGTAATCCGCAGGCTTGGTTGCCGGGGCTCGCACGATCTCGTGGTAGGCAAATACGTAGCGGGTTTTTTCTGCGCCGGGCACGGTCTGCTGTGCGACTGCCGAGCGGGCGCCATCAGCACCGATGATGCTGCGGGCGCGTACGGTGCAGCGCTGTTCGCTCTCGCCATTGACGTAGGTAATGGTGCTCATGCCGTCGGCGTCCCGACCGACGCGCTCGAATTTTCCATTGCGGCGCACCGCCCCAGCCTGCGCTGCGCGCTCGCGCAGCCATTCGTCAAAATGCTCGCGGTCTACCATGCCGACGAATCCACCTTCAATGGGGATATCGACTTTGGTGTCCGATGGCGCGATCATGCGAGCCGAGCGCGCTTTGGCCACCAGCAGATGATCGGGGATGTCAAAGTCCTTGATTGCCCGTGGCGGTATCGCGCCACCGCAAGGCTTGATGCGACCTGCGCGATCCAGCAGCAGCACGCGCCGTCCTTTGCGCGCCAGATCATTGGCCGCAGTGGAGCCGGCCGGGCCGCCGCCCACGACAACGACATCGAATTGTTCAATGGGGTTCATGAGGGTCTCCGTTGTCGTGTGGTCGGTCGCTGTGAACGGCATTGAGCCGCTAAGAAAAAGAGGGCTGTCGGATGCTCACGGATTGCTCGCGCTGTTTGGCTGTCATGGGGATGCGCAAGGCGAGCATGGCAGAGGCAACGAAGAGCACTGCCTCTAGCGCAAACACCGTGCCGTAGGCCACGCCACTAGAGGCAATCAGCCAGTGGGCGATATCGCTGGCTGCAGTGCCGATCAATCCCCCAAAGCCAAACGCAATGGCTTGTGCGGCACCCCACAGTCCCATGCGCACGCCTTCGCGCTCTGCGCGACCTTCGGTGGCCAGGCGCATCATTTGTCCGATCGCAGCGATTGAAAACGCGCCATTGGCCGCACCCATCAGGAAGACATTCGCCTTCAGTGGCCATGGCGGGCCGAGATGGCCGGCCACTGTGAGGCCTGCCAGTGCCAGCGCAGAGGCAAGGCAACCGCCCACGCACCAGAGACGGAGCGAGCCGGCGCGGCCTTGGGCGAAACGACTGCCCACCAGCGCCACCACCAGCATGCCCACCAGCACGCCCCCATGCTGGATACCCGACAGGCTGGTCGATTCGCCAGGCGTAAAGCCGAACACGCTACCGGCAAAGGGTTCGAGGATCAGGTCTTGCGCGCTGTAGGCGAGCATGGAGATGAAAATGAACACGGTGAACTGACGCGCCGCATCTTCTCTCCACACCTCAGACAAGGCCGTGCGGAAAGGCACGATGGTCGAGGGTGCACGCTCGCGGGAATAGTCAGGCTCGATCAGTTCATCGCCCGGGTCCATCTCGAGGCGAAACAGCGCAATCAGGGTGATGATGAGCGCAAAGCTGCAGACGGTCAGTGTGACAGCTAGCAGCCGCGTGGGCGAGTACGGATCCAGTAACTTGCCAGCCACGCCTGCGGTCACGGCAAAGCCGACGATCATCATCAGCCACACGATCGTTGCCGCAGCAGCGCGGCGCTCGCCATCGACCCGCATGGCGAGCAGTACCAGCAGTGAGGTGCCCGCAGCACCGACGCCAAGACCGATCATGATGAAGCCGGCCGTGGCCAGCAGCACGCCCAGCACCGGCGAGGGGGACATCAGGGTGGTGGCAAAGGTCGATAACATCGCGCCTGCCGCCAGTACGGCCATGCCACCGATGATCCAGGGCGTGCGTCGAGCGCCCTGATCCGACCCATGTCCCATGCGGGGGCGCGATATCTGCACCAGATAATGCAGGGCGACCAGGGCGCCGGGTAGCAGGGCCGGCAGCGTGAGTTCAACCACCATGATGCGATTGAGTGTCGAGGTCATCAAGACCACGATGGCGCCCAACGAGGCTTGGACCATGCCGAGGCGGACGATATCCGTCCAGCCAAAACGCCAGGCTTCCATTGCGCTATCCCCCTGTGCTGCGCAGCGCGAAGGCTGCGACCATCATCCCCGTGACCAGCAGCGGAACGCCGAAGGCAGAGAGCTTCAACGCGCGCTCTATCGGGTTTGCGACGAAATACGCCATCAGTTTCATCTGGGCCAGCACCAGTGCCAGCACCGATGCGGCGTGCCAGGGAAGATTCCAGCCCGCCAGCAGTGCAATCACGCCGACTTGCGGCACGATCATTACCCAGCACGCCGTATAGGCAGCAACACCCACACCCAGCCGGACGGGAAGAGATCCAACGCCCATGAGTCGGTCACCCTCGACCGACTTGAAGTCGTTAAGCGTCATGATGCCGTGCGCGGCAAGGCTGTAGAGCAGCGCCAGCAGCAGCGAGCGTGAATCTGGAAATGCGCCGCCAGCCATCACAGCGGCACCGGTTATCCAGGCGAGTCCCTCATACGAAAGACCGCAGGCGGCATTGCCCCACCAGCCGTTTTCTTTAAGTCGCAGCGGCGGCGCGCTGTATGCCCAGGCGAGCGCCAGACCCAGCATCGCGGCGACGAATCCCCAGGGGCCGAGCGCGGTGGCCACCAGCAGCGAGAGCACGGTCCATAGCACTGCGATGTACAAGCCCCAGCGGCCCGGCATGCGGCCTGAGGGTATCGGGCGCTCGGGCTCGTTGATCGCATCCACATGGCGATCGAACCAATCATTCACGGCTTGGCTAGTGGCGCACACCATCGGCCCAGCCAACAGAATGCCGGGGAGGATCAGAGGCCATTGCCCGTCAGGCGCGACACCCGAGGACACCACCCCGCAGGCAAAAGCCCACATGGGGGGAAACCAGGTGATGGGTTTGAGCAGCTCGGCAACGGCAGAAAAGGAAGGGCGAGCCATGCCAAGGATTTTGCACCTGACATTATTGAGCGTCAATTATTATTGACACCTTATCCTCAAGCTCAGGGTGCGACGGGCGGGGTGCGAATGCCGACGAGCGGCATCAAACGTGGCGTGATGTTTTAAAACTTAAAAACTTAAAAACTTGGAAAGTTACTCGCCCAAGTTGCCCAGTTTGTACTGCCTCAGCTTCACATACAGGCTTTGTCTGGACAGTCCGAGTATCTCGGCGGCGGTTGCGCGATTATCTTGGGTTAGCTGCAGTGCGGCCTCAATACAGAGCTTTTCGATCAGCTCGGTGGTATCTCCCACGATATCGCGCATGGGCACGCGGCCAACCAGTTCGGCCAGTTGCTCGACCGAGCGCGGCACGTCATGCCGGACATCGCTGCCCAGCCGGCGGCCGATGTCGCGAATGGTGAAACCCAGTCCGCTCAGGTCGCCGTGGGGCACGGACACTGCGGAAATTTCTACGGGTATCGTGGCCCCGTTTTCGTTGCGCAGGGTGGTGGCGAAGAGTCTCACAGTGCCACGCTGACGCAGGTTAGCCAGCAGCACGTTCAGGTCGACACCGGCGCGACCGAGCCAGCGGTCGAGCGACTGGCCAAGTACCTGTTCGGCTCGGCCCAGCTGAATCATCTCGGTAAACGCGCGGTTCGTGGCGAGTATCTCGCCATCGTTGTCGGTGACGACAAAGGCATCGGGCGCCTGCTCCAGCACGCGCAGCACGGTCTCTGCCTGCGTCGAACCGCTGCTGGCGGGCGGGGTTTGCGCATCGCTGGCCACGCGAACCAGAAAGAGTTCTCCGGATTCTTCGTGCATGACCGAGACCGACAGCGTCAAGCGACTGTGGTGAGGCGCGGCCAAGCGTGCCGATGTCTGGTCTGGTTTGCCACTGGCGCGCACGGTATCGAGTAGTTTGCTCACGCTGCTGCGAGCGCCGACATCAAGGCACTCGGTCAGGGGCTTGCCGAGCAGCTTGCGCACGCCCTCACCCAATGCGTGCGCTGCGGCGGGATTGGCTTCGATGATTTTCAGGCTTCGGCCATCAAGCACCAGCACGCCTTCGCTGGTGAGATCAAACAGGATGCGGTAGCGCGATTCGAGGTGGCGCAGCCGCAGGTAATCGCGTTCCATGGTCTGTTGCGCGTCGACCAGTTGCTGTTGCAGTTCCGAGAGTGCGCGCAAATCGCGTCCGAGGGCAACGGTGCGGCCCTTGGGACCCACATGGATTGCGCAAAAAGACAGCGGCACATCCGCGCCGCTTGACGCTGCCACATTCACCTGTCGCCAGACAGGGCGCACCTCGCCACTGGCATCGCGCAACAGCCGGGCGACCTTGGGGCGACTCTCCACCGTGACCGTATCTTCCCAGCGCTTGCCTATCCAGCTGTGCTGGCCGCCCGCCACGGGCAGAGCACCATGACTGGTCGAGACATCCTGCACCACGCCTTCGCCGTCGATGACGAGCACCACATCTGCCGAGGCAGAGAGCAGCGCAGCATTCGCCTCAGCACTCAGGCCGGAGAGCGACTGCTTTGGAGTGTCGAATTGGGTCACGTAGGGGGAACCGGTTACTGGGCGCATTTCAGTTGAGGGCCAGTCACACTGCGAACGTGACCGGGCAGTAAATAGACATACGATGGAGTGTATTGTGAGCGCAATCCTGGGCTTTTTCAACCCGAATTGTCAATATCAAACGTCAATTCAGCCTGACGTCTTGTTGATGCTGATAAAGGTGGCTGGCGAGCGCCAGCGCGGAAGGGGCGTCTTCGGACATGCCGTCGGCGCCCACGGTGTCCGCCAGCTCGGGCTGGCGCAGAAAGAGCGGGCCACCCACCATAACGGCGATTCGAGGGTTGCGGGAGGTTTTGCGGGCTGCCTTGATGGTCTTGCCGAGGTCTCTGCCCTCGCCATCCATGCTGGCCGACAGCGCCAGCACATCGAACCAGTGCATTGACAGGGCATCGAGCACCTCGCCCGACTCTGGAGATGGAATCGAGAGTACCACCCAGCCCTCTTTGCGGAAAAATTCGGAGAGCATCGACAGTCCGAACGTATGCTGCTGCCCGGGTAGCGACGTGATGAGGATGCGCCGTTCTGCGCCCCCACGGGCGGCAGCGCGCCCATCGCTGACGTGGAAGGCAGCGCTCAGGTCATACATCAGCGTCTGCATACGCCAGAGGCACAGGGTAACCTCCGAAAAATTGCATTCGTCACTTTCCCACAGCTCGCCGAGGTAGCGCGCGGCAGGTGCGAGCAGCTGCAAATAAATGGCCTCCATTTTGACGCCGCGTTCGCACAGCTGACCAATGAGCTCGGTGGCATCCGAGATTTTCTGCGCGAGCAGCGCACGTGCGAACACGACCACCTCGTTTGGATGGACACACGATTCTCCCTGCGCGGCGTGGCGCGGGTCTTTGTGGGCAAGCATCAGTCGCGGGATGATCTCGGCCTCCACCAGGGTGAGCAGCCGGGTATCGCTTGCCGCCTCTTTCAGCGCCCCCGCGCTGCTGACCTCGGCAGCGTCACCGCCGGGTCGTTTTGAGGCTTTTTCCATTGTTGTCTCCTGCTGGCGCGGGCGGTGTCCCGGGGAGAACCTGGGTGACCCGAGTTCTTCTGGAAAGTGTGTCGCCCGGCGCTGCGTGGATTCTCTCTTTTGGCGTCTGTGTGGGGCGTACCTCGATTTTCTGAAGGAACTCCTGTCGTTGTACGCCAGCCACGTGCTTGTGTCAAAGGAATAATCCATGCCGGCAATACTTTCAACGAACGATGCCCGAAGCCCGAATTTGTGTCAATAAAGCCTTACGTAATCTTAGATTGACATACTCATCCGTCAGTCCTACAGTGCATGAATCACCCCAGAGAGGGCGGAGCATATTTCATGGTCGACAACACGGGGATCACAGGGGCGTCGCCCGCCATCAGGCCGCTCTATACCAGCGAGGAAAGGGCGCGCCGGGACAATACGCGCTGGACGCTGGTGCAGGCGGTGTTGGCGCCTTTGCAATTTCTCGTTTTCCTGATCAGCGTGGTGCTGGTGTTGCGCTTCTTGCAGACCGGGCAGGGAGAGACCGAGGCCACGATCTCCATCATTGTCAAAACGCTGTTGCTGTACACCATCATGATCACCGGCTGCGTCTGGGAGAAGGTGGTGTTCGGTCGCTACCTGTTTGCGCCCAGTTTTTTCTGGGAAGACGTCTTCAGCATGCTGGTGCTGGCGCTGCATACGGCGTATTTGGTGGCCTTGTTCACCGGCCGGCTGCCGGTTCGTGAGCAAATGATGCTGGCACTGGCGGGCTATGCCGCCTATGTCATCAATGCAGGGCAATTTTTGCTCAAGCTGCGCGCCGCGCGCTTGCAGTCCTCACCAAGCTCGGTGCGCAGCGAGGTGGCGGCATGAATGCCGTGATACCGATTCAGCGCGAGGCGGGCGGCGAGGGCGGCTGCGCGGATGCGCCGGTGCTGCGCGAGCGCGGCCAGCGGGAAGTGTTTTGCGGCCTGACGGGCATTATCTGGCTGCATCGCAAGATCCAGGATGCCTTTTTCTGGTGGTGGGTTCTCGCACTTGCGCGCACCTGATCCAGTCTGCGGCGGGCGTGATGATTTTTGCCGAGCCGCGCTTTGGCACCGCGATCATTGATGAGCGTGATCTCGCCGGCCTTGCCGACGCCAACGACGAGCTCGACCGGGTGGTGCGTGAACTGCTCTCGCGTCGTCCCGATATCAAGATGCTGTTTCTGGTGGGGTCGTGTCCGTCGGAAGTGATCAAGCTCGATTTGTCGCGTGCTGCTGCGCGACTCTCGCGCGAGTATGTCAATCAGGTTCGCATACTGAATTACTCGGGCAGCGGCATAGAAACTACCTTCACCCAGGGCGAGGATGCCTGTCTTGCCTCGCTGGTGCCCGAGCTGCCCACGGTGCATGACGATGCGCCATCGCTGATGGTGGTTGGCTGTTTGCCAGATGTCGTCGAAGATCAATTCGCTCGTCTGTTCAAGACGATGGGTATTGCGGGTGTCGCGTTTTTCCCGCCGCGATCTTCACGCGCCTTGCCCGCCGTGGGGCCCCAGACACAATTTCTGCTGGCCCAGCCCTTTCTGGGGGAGACTGCGCGCGCCCTGACTGCGCGCGGCGCAACGCACTTGAGGGCGCCTTTCCCTTTTGGTGTTGAAGGTACGACCGAATGGCTTCGGATCGCTGCAACGGCCTTTGGCATTTCTGCAGAGCGGTTTGAGCAGGCCACGCAACTCCCGCGCGAGCGGGCGCAACGTGCGCTGGAGCGTCATCGCGAGCGACTGCAAGGAAAACGTATTTTCTTCTTCCCGGATTCGCAGCTTGAGATACCACTTGCGCGCTTTTTATCGCGTGAGCTTGGTATGACGCTCACCGAGGTCGGCACGCCCTATCTGCATCGCGAGCATCTCAAGCATGAGTTGGCCTGGCTGCCTTCCAGCGCCACACTCTCGGAAGGCCAGGATGTCGAGAAGCAGCTTGAGCGCTGCCGGGCGCAGTCGCCCGACCTGGTGGTTTGTGGTCTGGGTCTGGCCAATCCGCTCGAAGCGCAAGGTCTGACCACCAAGTGGGCAATCGAGCTGGTGTTCTCGCCGGTGCACGGGTATGAGCAGAGCGCGGATCTGGCTGAATTGTTCGCGCGTCCCTTGCTGCGACGAGAGAAGCTATCCCGTCTTGCTGACGAGGAGCGCGCATGCAGCTGACCCTGTGGACTTACGAAGGCCCGCCACATATCGGTGCGATGCGCATCGCCACGGCCATGAAGGAGGTGCATTACGTCATCCACGCGCCCCAGGGCGACACCTATGCGGACTTGTTGTTTACGATGATCGAGCGTTTGCCCAAACGACCGCCTGTCACCTATACGACCTTTCAGGCGCGCGATCTGGGGGGTGACACGGCAGAGTTGTTCAAGCAGGCCGCGCATGATGCGTATGCGCGATTTGCGCCCCAGGCACTGATGGTGGGCGCTTCGTGCACTGCCGAGCTGATCCAGGACGATCCGGGGGGATTGGCCAAAGCGCTGAATCTGCCGGTGCCGGTGGTTGCGCTGGAGTTGCCCTCGTATCAGAAAAAAGAAAACTGGGGTGCTGCCGAGACCTTTTATCAAATGGTTCGCGCGCTGGCTTTACCCAGAGCAGAGAACACCCGTTCCCCGGGCCCACCGAGCTGCAACATCCTCGGCCCGAGCGCACTGGGCTTTCGTCATCGTGATGATCTGCGCGAAATCACTCGTCTGCTTGAGCGCATGGGCGTTCAAATTCATGTTGTCGCACCGCTGGGCGCGACACCGCAAGATCTGTCGCGACTCACTGACGCTGACTTCAATGTCGTGCTGTATCCGGAAGTCGCCATGTCAGCGGCAAACTGGCTGCTGAAAAATCACCGCATGCCGTTTACCAAAGTGGTGCCCATCGGTGTCCAGGCGACCCGTGATTTCATTGCTGAAGTTGCGCAGCTAGCGGGTGTCGCGCCTGATGCGTCGCTCGAAGATGCCACATCCCATGCGCCGTGGTATGCGAAATCGGTGGATTCCACTTATCTGACCGGCAAGCGCGTTTTCGTGTTTGGCGATGCGACCCATGCGATTGCGGCAGCGCGGGTTGCAGCCGAGGAGCTGGGTTTCGAGGTCGTGGGTCTGGGCACGTACAGCCGTGAATTTGCACGCGAGGTGCGCGAAGCGGCCAAGCGTTATGGGGTCGAGGCCCTCATCACTGACGATTACCTCGAAGTCGAAGCCCGGGTCGCCGAGCTCTCGCCCGAGCTGGTGCTGGGCACGCAGATGGAGCGGCATATTGCCAAGCGTTTGGGTTTGCCTTGCGCGGTGATCTCTGCGCCGGTGCATGTGCAGGACTTCCCTGCGCGGTACTCGCCGCAGATGGGTTTTGAGGGGGCAAACGTGTTGTTTGATACCTGGGTGCATCCGCTGATGATGGGGCTGGAGGAGCACTTGCTTGGCATGTTCAAGGATGACTTTGAATTCCACGACGCTGCTGCGCCATCGCACCTGGGAAAGACAGGTGCAGTCGCGGCACGGCACACCATGCCAGTCAAGCCTGAGCCGATTGTCTTGCCCGAAGCGATCGCCATCCCGGCCAACGCAGACGAGATTCATCCGAGCTGGACGAGCGAAGCAGAAAAAGAGCTGCAAAAAATCCCCTTCTTCGTGCGGGGCAAAGCGCGCAGGAACACCGAGCGCTTTGCCAAGGACACGGGGGCACAGACGATCACGATCGAGACGCTCTATGACGCTAAGGCCCACTATGGTCGCTGAGGCATTGGCAATGCGCGTGGTGATTGTCACGATGGACAATCATTTGGCCAGTGCGGCCTCACGCGCACAGCGGCTGTTGCAGAAGAAGCTTCCCGGAGTATCGCTGGGGGTTCATGCGGCATCGGAATGGGCCGATGATGCGTCGTCCTTAGAGCGCTGCCGGGCGGACATTGCGCAAGGCGATATCGTGGTGGCCTCGATGCTGTTCATGGAAGATCATTTCCTGCCGGTCTTGGGGGCGCTGGCCGAGCGGCGCGACAAGTGTGATGCCATGGTGTGCATCATGTCAGCAGCGGAGGTGATGAAGTTAACGCGCATGGGCCGCTTTGCGATGGATGGCAGCACGCGCGGGCCGATGGCATTTTTGAAGAAGCTGCGTGGCAAGAGCGAGGATAAAGAGACAGGCAAGGGCGCCATGAAGACTGCGGGTGCGCAGCAGATGAAGATGCTGCGTCGTCTGCCCAAGCTGTTACGCTTTATCCCCGGCACGGCCCAGGATGTGCGCAATTATTTCCTCACCCTGCAGTACTGGCTGGCGGGCTCGGAAGAGAACATCGCTGGCTTGGTGCAGCTGCTGGTTAACGCCTATGCCGAAGGCACGCGCAAGCCGCTGCGCGGCAAGGCACCCCCGACATTGCCCATCGAATACCCGGAAGTCGGTGTGTATCACCCGCGGCTAAAACTCCTCGGGCTGCCCAAGGGCATGGGTCATCGGGTCGACAAGCTGCCCGGCCTTGCCAAGGCCCAGGGCAGCGTGGGAGTGCTGGTGATGCGCTCGTATCTGCTGGCGGGCAATGCGCGGCATTACGATGGGGTGATTGCGGCACTCGAAGCGCGCGGGCTAAATGTGCGCGCGGCGTACTCCAGTGGACTGGATGCGCGACCGGCGGTCGAGCAATTTTTCATGAGCAACGGCAAACCGGCGGTCGATGCGGTGATATCGCTCACAGGCTTCTCCCTGATCGGCGGCCCTGCGTACAACGATTCCAAGGCAGCAGAAGACCTCTTGGCGACCATGGATGTGCCGTATGTGGCCGTCTCGCCGGTCGAATTTCAGACGCTGGAACACTGGGGTGCGTCCGACCGTGGCCTGTTGCCGGTGGAGGCGACGATGATGGTGGCCTTGCCCGAGCTGGATGGCTCCAGTGGTTCCATGGTTTACGGGGGACGCAGCGATGCCACTGGCAAGGCCTGCACGGGTTGCGAGCGGCAGTGCACGTTTGCACAGGCCGAGAATTCCCAGGACATGCAAGTGTGCAGCGAGCGTGCCGAAATGCTGGCTGCACGCGTGGCGAAGCTGATTGCCCTAAGAAAGAGCGAACGC
The DNA here is from genome assembly GCA_900299005.1 of Oxalobacteraceae bacterium. Classification (GTDB taxonomy): domain Bacteria; phylum Pseudomonadota; class Gammaproteobacteria; order Burkholderiales; family Burkholderiaceae_D; genus Pernthalerella. Next base: position 19,745 of record OMID01000086.1, on the reverse strand, counting down.
TCGCAACGCAAGATTGCCGTGGTGCTGTTTAACTTCCCGCCAAATGCGGGCAGCACAGGCACAGCCGCCTTCCTCTCAGTGTTCGAATCGCTCTACAACACGCTAGCGGCCATGCAGCGTCAGGGCTACACGGTCGAGCTGCCGGCTGATGTGGATGCCTTGCGCGAGGCTATCCTCAAGGGCAACGCCGAGCGGCATGGAACGCCGGCCAATGTGCATGCGCGCATTAGCTCCGATGCGCATGTGCGCAAAGAGAAGTATCTCAAGGCGATCGAAGCCCAGTGGGGTCCGGCGCCGGGTAAGCACCAGAGCGACGGTGGCCATATCTATGTGCTTGGCGCGCAGTTTGGCAATGTATTGGTGGGGATACAGCCGGCCATGGGCATCGAGGGCGACCCGATGCGACTCTTGTTCGAGAAGGGCTTTGCGCCCACGCATGCGTTCAGTGCGTTTTATCGCTATGTGCGGGAAGAGTTTGCCGCGCATGCGGTGCTGCACTTTGGCACGCATGGCGCGCTGGAGTTCATGCCGGGCAAACAGGCGGGCATGTCAGGGGCGTGCTGGCCGGATCGGCTGATTGCGGATATGCCAAATGTGTATCTGTATGCGGCCAACAATCCCTCGGAAGGGACGATAGCCAAGCGGCGCGCGCAGGCAACGCTGGTGTCGTATCTGACACCCCCGGTGGTTGAGGCGGGGCTGTATCGCGGCCTCTCCGAGCTCAAGGCATCGCTGATGCGCTGGCGCTCACTCAATCCCGAGGAGGGTCATGAGAAGCGCGAGCTGGCAGCGCTGATTCAGACGCAGGCCAGCGAGCTGGAGCTGGCGCCGGCGCTGCGCTATGGCGAGATCGACCCGGACCAGACTGATGCACAGATGGATGCGCAGATGCGTGCCTTGAACGATGCCGTGCTGGAGCTGGAATACACCTTGATTCCGCACGGGCTGCATATCGTAGGCAAGGCCCCCACACTGCAGGAGCGCACCGACATGCTGGTGGCCATCGCCGAGTCGGCGCATCAGAGCAGCGTCACGCCGGCGTTGCGTGAGGCTATCGAAGCCATGCTCGCAGGCCGTGCGCAGCCCACGCAGCTCTCGCAAGAGAGCTTCGAGCTGCTCTCCAAACTGGCCGCCGCCAGCGAGCTCATGCATGAGTCGCACGAACTCGATGGCCTATTGGCCGCACTGGACGGGCGCTATGTGCGCCCCGCCCCCGGGGGCGACTTGCTGCGTACACCCGAGATTCTGCCGGCCGGTCGCAACCTGCATGGCTTTGATCCATTCCGATTGCCCAGCGCATACGCCATCAAAGATGGTGCTCGTCAGGCCGAGCGCCTGCTCGAGCGGCACAAGGCAGACACCGGCAGCTTTCCCGAATCGATGGCCATGGTGCTCTGGGGTACCGACAATCTCAAAAGCGAGGGCGGGCCGATTGCGCAGGCGCTGGCCCTGATGGGGGCCAGACCTCGCTTTGATACCTATGGCCGTTTAGCGGGCGCCGCATTAATACCGATCGAAGAACTCGGTCGTCCGCGGGTGGATGTGCTGATCACGCTTTCGGGCATCTTCCGGGATCTCTTGCCCTTGCAGATCCGCATGCTGGCTGAAGCCGCCTTGATGGCAGCCAGTGCGGATGAACCGCCAGAGCAGAACTTCATTCGCAAACATGCGCTGGCGTATCAAGAGGCGCATGGCGGCGATCTGGAGACAGCAGCCCTGCGGGTGTTTGGCAATGCCGAGGGGGCGTATGGCGCGAATGTGAACCACTTGATTGAGTGCAGCCGCTGGGATGATGAAGACGAGCTGGCCGAGACCTATACCTGCCGCAAGGGCTTTGCCTATGGGACCAGTGGGCGGGCGGTGGCGCAGCCGGAGCTCTTAAAGAGCGTGCTGGCACGCGTGGAGCTGGCGTACCAGAACCTCGATTCGGTGGAAGTGGGTGTGACGACAATCGATACCTACTTTGACACGCTAGGCGGCATCAGCCGTGCGGTCAAGCGTGCCAAGGGGCCAGAGGCACAGATTGCGCCGGTCTACATCGGAGACCAGACGCGGGGGGGTGGCACGGTGCGAACGCTCAGTGAGCAAGTGGCGCTGGAGACGCGCACCCGTATGCTCAACCCCAAGTGGTACGAAGGCATGCTCGCGCATGGTTATGAAGGCGTGCACCAGATCGAGCTGCATCTGACGAACACGATGGGCTGGTCGGCCACCACCGGCCAAGTGCAGCCGTGGGTGTATCAGCAGCTCACGCAAACCTTCCTGCTGGATCCGCAGATGCGCGAGCGTCTGGCGCGACTCAATCCGACGGCGTCCTCACGGCTGGCAAGCCGGCTGATGGAAGCCACGGAAAGAAATTACTGGACACCGGATGCCGACACGCTCGATGCGATGCGGCGCGCAGGCGAAGCACTGGAGGATCGCCTCGAAGGCGTTGTCGACGAAATCAATGAGGGAGCAAATCCATGAATGTAGCTACGGTACCCGTCTCGGAAATCAAGCGCGAGCGTCGCGCGGATGGCGAAGGCAGCGTCCAGGTCCAGCTCGATCCGAGCATGAAGATCGGCAATGCAAAAGTTTTTGCGATCTATGGCAAGGGGGGCATTGGCAAGAGCACGACGTCATCCAATCTCTCGGTGGCGTTTTCCAAGCTGGGTAAGCGCGTGCTGCAGATCGGCTGCGATCCCAAGCATGACTCGACGTTTACCCTGACCAAAAAGCTGATGCCGACCGTGATCGATGTGCTTGAGTCAGTAGATTTTCATAGCGAGGAGCTGCGTGTCGAAGACTTCGTGTTCGAGGGTTATAACGGCGTGATGTGTGTGGAGGCGGGCGGCCCACCGGCGGGCACGGGTTGCGGCGGTTATGTGGTCGGACAGACCGTGAAACTGCTCAAAGAACATCATCTGCTCGATGATACCGATGTGGTGATTTTTGATGTGCTGGGGGATGTGGTGTGCGGCGGCTTTGCTGCGCCACTGCAGCATGCAGACCGTGCGCTGATCGTCACCGCCAATGATTTTGATTCAATTTTTGCGATGAATCGCATTGTGCAGGCCATCGGCGCCAAGGCGAAGAACTACAACGTACGCCTGGGCGGCGTGATTGCCAACCGTTCCGATGCCACCGATCAGATCGACAAGTTCAATGCCCAGATCGGCCTGAAGACAATGGCTCGGATTCCGGCGTTGGACATCATTCGCCAGAGCCGGCTGAAGAAAGCTACGCTGTTCGAGATGGATGAATCAGCAGAAGTGCTGGCAGTGCAGCAGGAGTATCTGCGGCTGGCGGCATCCCTATGGGCAGGCACGGATCCCTTAGTTTGTGAGCCGATGAAAGATCGCGATATTTTTGATTTGCTTGGCTTTGATTGATAGCAGCCACATGCCGGGCTCGCGCAGGACGGGGCTGAACCCGTCACCAACCCCAGAAAGGGGGTCGTATGAATGACAGCACAACGTATCAGGAAAAGCGCGAAAAAATAGAGGAATACTTTGACCGCACGGCGGCAGACCAATGGGCCCGGCTGACCTCGGATGCGCCGGTCTCGGGTATCCGCAAGACCGTTCGGGCCGGGCGTGAGCGCATGCGCGAGACACTGCTCTCGTGGCTGCCAGAGGACTTGCAGGGCCGCCGTATTCTCGATGCTGGCTGTGGCACCGGGGCGCTGGCCGTCGAGCTGGCGCGACGCGGTGCTTATGTGGTGGCGATCGATCTCTCGTCAACGCTAGTGCAGCTCGCGCGCGAGCGTTTGCCGCAGGACCTGCACGGCGGCAAGCTGGAGTTCGTGGCGGGCGACATGCTGTCGACCAGCTATGGCAATTTTGATCATGTGGTCGCGATGGATTCGATGATTCATTACGAGCGACATGATCTGGTGTTGGGGCTGGCCGGTCTTGCGCAACGCACCTCGCAGTCGGTGCTGTTCACGTTTGCGCCGAGTAATCCGATTCTCGCGACCATGATTCGCGTGGGGCGCATTTTCCCGCGCAGCGACCGAGCGCCCTTTATCGAGCCAGTGGCTGAGACCCTGCTTCGCATCGAGCTCGCGCGCAGTGCAGGCCTTGGGGATTGGGCCGCAGCGCGCACCGAAAAGATCTCAAGCGGCTTTTATACCTCGCAGGCGATGGAACTGTGCAGATCATGAATGTGCAAATCATCGAGATCGTGCTGGGGCTGTTCTGGGTCGGTTTTATCGGCCTTAACCTGTGGCTGTGGCGGAGTTACCCGCTGGAGCAAGCACCGATGCCGACAGAGTCTGGCGCAGCCAATGCCATAGACGTTAATCAGGGAGATCGTCATGCAACAGTCCATCACTGAGATCCATTCGGTCGAAGATGCTGCCCAAAAGGCGGTGACGAATACGATCTTCTCGCCGCGCTTTTATACCACTGATTTCGAGGCGATGGACAAGATTAATATCGAGCCTGTGCGCGCCGAGTGGGATGCGATGATGGCTGAGTATGAAGGCGATAATAACCATGATCATTTCCAGCGTGATGCCACGTTTGCCGATGAAGTGCGAACGCTGGACGCCAAAATGTCGCCTGAGCTCAAGCAGGAATTCCTGGATTTTCTGGTGAGCTCGCTGACCTCGGAATTCTCGGGCTGCGTGCTCTACAACGAGATCAAGCGAAACGTCACCAACCCCGATATCAAGCAATTAATGGAGTACATGGCCCGCGATGAATCGCGGCATGCGGGCTTTCTTAATTCCTCACTGAAGGATTATGGGCTGGGCATCAACCTGGGCGATCTCAAGCGTAACAAGCACTACACCTACTTCAAGCCCAAGTATATTTTTTATGCGACGTATCTCTCCGAGAAGATCGGCTATGCACGGTATATCAAGATTTTTCGTCAGCTCGAAGCCAATCCGCACCTGCGCTTTCATCCGATCTTTCGCTGGTTTCAGCGCTGGTGCAATGACGAGTTCCGACACGGCGAATCATTTGCGCTGATCATGCGCGCAAACCCCGAGCTGCTGCGCGGGCATAACGTACTGTGGATACGCTTTTTCCTGCTGGCGGTGTATGCCACCATGTATGTGCGCGATCATACGCGCCCGCAGTTGAAGCAGGCGATGGGGCTGGCGCCCACCGAGTATGACTTCGAGGTTTTTCGCATCACCAATGAAATCTCCAAGCAGTGCTTTCCGGTACTGCTCGATATTGATCATCCGGCGTTTCATCGCAATCTTGAGCGCCTGTCCTACTGTGCGCAGCGCGCCGAGGAAGGCAAACTCGCTGGTGGTCTGATGGGCCCTGTGCGCAAGGTGCTGTGGAGCGTGGCGGGTGCTGCCGTGTTCGCCCGAATGTATTTCATACCTGTGAAATCCAATTCGCTGCCGCAGACAACTCGTCTCCAGCCGGCCTGGTGAACGGCTTAGCGCACGGAGTAACGCCAGCATGAGCCAGTACCTGTTGCCCGCTGTGTTCACGATTTTCGTCTGGTGGTTTTCCACCGGCGTGATCCTCTACCTCGGGCGACTACCACGATGGACCTTCAAATGGACGATGCTGAAGTCCACGCTGCTGCTGGGCTTCGCCATTGTCGGGCTATCGATTTCAACGTCGCGAACCACAGTCGCCTCGGCGTATTGCGCGTTTACCTGTGCGGTACTGGTCTGGGGCTGGCAAGAGATCGCTTTCTTGCTGGGCTATGTCACCGGAGCACGGCGTAGCGAGTGCCCGCCGGAGAGTCGCGGCTGGCGGCGCGCGTGGCACGCGACCGAGGCCATACTGCACCATGAACTGGCGTTGGTGGCGTTGGCGATGCTGGTCTTTTTCGCCAGTTGGGACAAGCCGAACCAGACCGGGTGGTGGACTTATCTCGTGTTGTGGATGATGCGTTTGTCGGCGAAGCTGAATTTGTTTCTGGGGGTGCGCAACTTGTCAGAGAATTTTCTGCCCGCGCATCTAGCTTACTTGCAGAGCTACTTCACCCGGCGCTCGTGGAATTGGCTGATGCCGTTTTCAGTGATTGCCGCCATTGCCGTACTCGTGCCCTTGTGGATGGCCGCTGCCATGCAGCCCGCTGAAGGTTTTGCGGCGACCAGTCTTTGCCTGGTCGCTGGCTTGCTGACGCTGGCTGTCCTCGAGCATGTGCTGATGATTCTGCCTTTGCCGACTACCTGGCTGTGGAAATGGGGGCTACGGTTGAAGCCTGAGCCCTAAGCCCTAGTCGGATGCATCACACCACCTCCACGATCTTGATATCTCTGGCGGAGAGCTCGGTGCCCGGCGTGAATATTCCGATTAGCGTGGCCGCCGCCGAGCCGGTGCCATCGCGGTCGTAATACAGTTGGCCGTTCTGGCTGTCAAAAATGAAGCGATCATCCGCATCATGTGCTGTGACGGCCCCATTGCCTGAGTAGAGTGCCGATTTAGTGAGGTCTCCGGCAGCGCCGATTCCGGCAAAGGCTGAACGAAGGAAGACCAGCTGATCTTCGCCGGAGTGAAAATCCCGGAGGGTTTCGAGCTCGGTTTTTGCCCGGGGCGATCGATTGAAGACAAACTGGTCTTTGCCCGCGCCACCAATCAGCACATCATTGCCGCCGTTGCCGATGAGTATGTCGTCATAGGCGGTACCGGTGAGTACATTATTGCCGTTGTTGCCGATGATCGTCAGCGCATTGCCGACTTCCGTGGCATTGACGTCGGCAGCGACCTTGCCGGTAATGACTGCCAGCTTGCCTGTACCTGTGCCGACAACGACGCGTTCAATGCCGACGTCGTCTTTGAAAAGCGTGAGGGTGGGGCTGGCAGCCTGACTACCGGCAATCGGTTTGGCAGCAGTGGGAGAAAAACGGACTTCATCAATGCCCACAGAACCTTGGTCACTGATCTCTGCGCCGCGATGCTCGTCTGGGCTGGCGATCAGATAAATATCCGAGCCGTTGCCGCCGTTGAGGGAATCAACCCCGCCCTTGCCATCGATGAGATTGTCACCGCTGTTGCCAATGATGAGTTCATCGGCACTGTTACCCGCGCCGCTGATATTCGCTTCGCCCCGCAGGATCAGCACTTCGAGGCCTGGTGTGAGGTTGAAACTGACCGTTGATTCCACGGTATCGTAGCCACCGGCATCGCTGGCGTCGCTGGCAGAGACTGCCTCGGCTACGCGATCACGCGCATGGTCGACGAGATAGAGGTCGTTGCCACTGCCACCCCACAAGGCGTCTGCCCCCTCGCCGCCGTTAAGACGATCATTGCCAAATCCCCCCCAGAGCTGATCATTACCCGACTCACCCTCGAGAGCATTGTCCCTCTCATTGCCGGTGAGGGTGTTGGCCAGTGCATTGCCTCGGCCAAAAATAGCCTCACCGGTGAGCCTCAGGTTTTCGACATAGGCACCGAGCGTGGAGTTGCTAAAGGCTTCCACCGTATCGATACCGCCGGCATCGGCGGCATCAGTCGGACTGCGCGATTCGTTCCCCACATCGTCGGCATCGATGATGTAGAGGTCATTACCAGCGCCGCCATAGAGGCTATCGGTGCCGTCGCCGCCGGCAAGCACATCGTTTCCTGTGCCTCCGAAGAGTTGATCATGGCCGAGGCCACCGTACAGCGAGTCGTTTCCGGCCAGACCGATCAAGCTATCGTCGCCTAAATCACCCCAGATCTCGTCAGCACGACTGCCGCCGGTGATCTGATTAGCCAGATCATTGCCTTGCACGAGAACTTCCGTGGTGCCCGTAAAAATAAAATTCTCCAGGCCCGAATAGCGATATAGGTCGATGGAATCAAGGCGTGAGCGCAAGCTGTCTGTGCCTGCTCCCGTGGTGACATGGGGCTGCTCATCCAGCAAGACAATCTGATCGTCTCCTGCGCCGGTGTCTATCATCATTTCACCGCCGCCGCCTTGGGCAGTGACTTTGTCGTTGCCCTCACCGGTGGTGACGATGAGGGGCATTGTCAGGTCGTTCGGAAGGATTAACCGGATGCTGTCATCGCCCTGCCAAAAATTGGGATTGGCCAGCGCGGCCAGCAGGGAGGTTTCCTGAGTTGAATCGAATGGTGCACCGGTTTTTATGATGATGGTGCTGCCATCTTCAAGGTTGACCTTGTAGTCCGATAGCGAGTCGGCAATGAGCGTTTTTTTGAACAAGGGTTCGGCACGGGCTATTGCCGCCGAACTGAGCTTGATGGTAATGACAGCCCCCGGCACGGGGTCAGTGGTGGTACTCATGCGTCCTCCTGGGTGAGTAATGTGCGGGTGATAAACCCGACTACTCTGTCAGGAAGCCCAGGCAAGCGGCGATGAATTAGTTACGCTGACAAGCTCGCATGTTGGGTTGAGATAAGACGCCTTCGTGGTGTTGTAAAACCACCTTCAACTGGCAGGATCGGTCTATTGCTGCGAGGCGCATCGTAATGCGCCTGGCTAATCAATGAGCGCTTTAGGGCTTCTGGAGATCATCCTCTCTGTAGGCTTGCACCACGTCATCGTAGCGCTGGTCCTGCACGAAGCCCATGTTCTCTGCGCGCGTGGTCACGAAATCACCCGGCCAGGTGCGAACGAGCTTCATGACCGCAGGATCTTCTTTCCATTCGATCAGCTTGGCTGGTTCGGGGCCGGCCACACGCGTCATGGCATCCACCATTTCTTTGACGGTAATGCTCAGGCCACACAAGTTGACTGCGCCCGAATGACCAAAGGCCGCGGCGTCCAGTTCGTGCGCATGGATCAGGTTGTGTACGGTGCTGCGTGGTGAGAGTACCCACATGCGGGTCTCGGGTGGCACGGGGCAGACCGATACGACGCCGTTAAGCGGTTCACGGATCACGCCGCTGGCGAAACTCGATGCGGCCTTGTTGGCTTTGCCCGGACGAACCGAGACGGTCGGCAGGCGCAGCGAGCGGCCATCCACGAAACCCTTGCGCGTGTAATCCGTGACCATCAGCTCGCACATGGCTTTTTGGGCGCCATAAGAGCCTTGCGGCGTGGCGGGCGTGGTGTCGAGGACTTTGGCCGGAAGATCGCCACCGAATACCGCTACCGAACTTGTAAACACGAAGCGAGGTCGATTGCCGTTCTTGCGCGCCTGCTCCAGCAGGAAGCGCGTGGCATCGAGATTGATGCGCATGCCGAGGTCGAAATCGCTCTCTGCCTCACCGCTGACGACCGCCGCAAGATGGAACACCGATTGCGTGGCCGGGGTCAGTATTGCGGCGATGGCGGCTGGATCCGACACATCGCCCGTCACCGAAGTGATGCGGGGGTCGGAGAATCCTTGTGCGGCCACCTGATCAAACAGCACGATGCGGGTGATGTTCTGCGGCTGGCCATCCTTGCCGATCAGCGTGCCGCGCCTTAGCAGTTGGTGAGCGAGTTTGGAGCCGAGGAAGCCGGCGCCCCCGGTAATCAGGACTTCCATCTGTGTCTCCTGCTTGTTGTTGTTTTATCGGGCACACAGGATACTCCGGTGGGCTTGGTTGTGGCAAATGGCCTTGGGCAGACCGAGCTCGCGACTCATCCGGCGATGTGGGTGGCAATCATCTGCAGGCGCATCAACCGGCGCTCAGAACGCACCTGGCTGCACTGGACTACGGTAAAGGCATGCCGCGTAGCCGAGACATCGTGTTCATAACGGTCCCGTGGGTCTTCTGGTGATCAGGTTGTCCTTGCTTGTTGCGCGCTCTCGCTCTTGTCGCAAGAATCGTTCGACCGGCGGGTCCTCGTGCACGGTAATTTGCAGCTTGTGTTCGTTTGGGCGGTGCAGCATGCGCAACTCATCACCGACAATCTCGGTCGTGTGTCGCTCTATGCCATCCTTGCCTGTCCATTTGCGGGTCTGCAGATGGCCCTCGACGTACACCAGCGTGCCTTTCTTCAGGTGCTGTCCGGCGAGCTCGGCTAGCCGCTTGTAGAGCACAACCCGGTGCCACTCCGTGGCATCGCGCCGCGCGCTGGTCGATTTGTTTTTCCAAGCCTCGCTCGTGGCAATTGATAAATGAGCGACCGGCTCGCCGCTATTCAGGGTGCGCACATCCGGGTCATGACCGAGATGACCGATCAGCAGGGCCTTGTTGAGTGTTCCAGTCATCATGATGTCCTTGGTGTGTGATGAGGCGTGCGCACATGATGCCGGTGCGTGACGCGTCCTGTACTGCGCAGATTCAAGCCGCAAGGTGTGATGGTGCTTGATGCGGGTGAATTCATCCTGTGCTGACAGAGTTGCCAGCCGGGGAGATCGTGGGGATGCTGATTAATTAAACACCGCAAGATCTCTCCTTTAGGAACTAGCGCCAAGCCTGTGATGTGGCGAGGCTATCGCCTCGCATCGCGAACCCGGCTCACCCTAAAAGGGGAGTTTCTTCAGCGGTTGCCTATGCATGTGCCTATGCATGTGCCTGCAGCATTTGCTGCACGGTATGCTGTCGTGGCGGTGCGATGAAGCGTATTCACCGCGAAAGGTGCAGACCGACGCGCTCAAGCGCTCCTTCGCTCCCCACAAACCGCAAAACTTTTTGGGCTGGCCCTAGAGCGACCCGCCTACCCGGCTGCGGGGTGATCCCCTGCGCGGCCTGCTGGCGCTGCGGGCAGTTCGAGCCTGTACAAATGTCTAGGTGTCCTGACAATAGGGGGTGTAAAGTAATAGCGTGGCTATCCGCTCAGCAAACGTAGAATTATAATAATGACAATTCAACGGCGGGTAAGAGATTACGGGAGGGGTAGCCATGGGTATGACAGGGGGTGAGTTTTTTTCGGGTACCGGTTTGGTTGAGTTCGTCATCGCAATCACCCTGGTCGAGGGCGTGCTGCTGTCTCTGTGGAACTTGCGCACAGGCCGGGGTATCCCGGTGCGGGATGTCTGGGCCATGCTGGTCCCGGGCATCTGGCTGATGCTCGCACTGAGAAGCGCCATGGCTGCAGAGGGCTGGCTGATAACTGCCTTGTACTTGTTGGCCGCCGGCTTCAGTCATGCCAGTGATGTGCTGCGACGTCAGCGGCATTACGCCGACAAAAGCAACTTTGACTAGATAAAGCAGTTCCGGGCGGCTAGGCACTCAGGATCTGCGGAGAACAATCATGCGCCACAGCTTTCCTTTTTCAGCGATCGTCGGACAGGAAGAAATGAAGCACGCGATTTTGGTCGCGGCAGTTGATCCTGGTGTGGGCGGTGTGCTGGTGTTCGGCGACCGGGGCACGGGCAAATCAACGGCGGTCCGCGCGCTTGCCGCGCTGCTGCCCAAAATGAAGGCCATGGCGGGTTGCGCATACGGTTGCGATCCTGAGCCGGGCACGCCCTCCTGCGAGCATTGCGCACCCCTGAAGGCCGCAGGCCATCCCAAGACCATTCAGCGCGATGTGCCGGTCGTGGACCTGCCACTGGGCGCCACGGAAGACCGCGTGGTGGGCGCGCTTGATCTTGAGCGTGCCTTGTCCGAGGGCGTCAAAGCCTTCGAACCCGGTTTGCTCGCGCGTGCCAACCGCGGGTTTCTGTATATCGATGAAGTCAATCTGCTGGAAGACCATCTGGTCGATCTGCTGATCGACGTGGCTGCCTCTGGTGAAAACATGGTCGAGCGGGAAGGTCTGTCGATTCGTCACCCGGCGCGTTTCGTCCTCGTCGGCAGCGGCAATCCGGAGGAGGGCGAGCTGCGCCCGCAGCTGCTGGATCGCTTCGGGCTGGCAGTGAATGTGAGCACGCCGACCGACCTGACTTTACGCATTGAAGTGGTAAAGCGCCGTGATGCTTTCGAGCGTGATCCGGAAGGATTCACCGCGCAGTGGCGCAAGGAAGATGAAAAAATACGCAAGCGTCTGGTGGCCGCACGCAAGCGTGTCAATGAGCTCAGCGTTCCGGATGACGTGCTCGCCCGGGCGGCAGAGTTGTGCATGGCGCTGGGTACCGATGGCCTGCGAGGCGAACTGGCGCTGATGCGCGCCGCGCGCGCGCTGGCTGCCTATGAGGGCGACAAGGCAGTCAATGAGCAGCACCTGCGACGCATGGCAGCCCCCGCGCTTGGCCATCGTTTGCGTCGCAATCCGCTCGATGATGCCGGCTCGGGCACGCGCGTTGCGCGCGCAGTCGAGGAAGTGCTCGCCTGAGTGAGCAGTGCTCAGTTGCCACCGACGCGCGCACATAGCGACTGATCAACGCCCGACCAACGCCTTCACCCAGCCGCAGAGCATCCTGCATGAACACGCGAGAGCATCCCGATGAGCACGCACCCAACGCGGCCAGTCTGTGGCAGTGCGCAGTGCAGGCGGCGGTACTGCTGGCGATTGATCCGGATCGCCTCGTGGGTGTGCGTGTGCGCGCTGCACCCGGACCGGTGCGCGATGCGTGGCTGGCCTTAGTGCGTCATCTCATGGGGGACTGTGCGTGGAAGCGCATGCCGTTCAACATCAGTGATGAGCGACTGCTGGGTGGGCTCGATCTGCCCGCCACCTTGTCCCTCGGGCGTCCGGTCTTGCAAGGCGGCCTGCTGACAGAGGCTGATCATGGGGTGGTCCTGCTTGCGATGGCCGAGCGACTTCCGCTCGAGACCAGCGCAAAGCTGGCCGCCGTGCTTGACAGTGGCGAGGTACAGATCATGCGCGACGGGCTGTGCGAGCGTCATGCTGCCCGCGTCGTCATTGTCGCACTGGATGAAGGCGTCCATGACGATGAGGCGCTGCCGCCAGCCTTGCGGGAGCGACTGGCGTTCGATATCGATCTGCGCGAGATTCCCTGGAAAGAAGCGATGGAGATGTCATCCGCCATGATTTCGCAGGCAGACATTCAATTGGCGCGGCGCGGGCTGGCTGGCACCGAGATGACGGATGAACTGCTCAGAGCCCTGTGTGGCGCGGCGATGGGACTGGGCATTCATTCTGCCCGAGCTTGCCTGATGGCCGTGGCGGCGGCGCGCGCGAACGCGGCGCTGGATGGCAATGTGCAGGTCACCGAAGATGATGCCCGCTTGGCTGCCTCTCTCGTGTTGGCGCCGCGAGCGACACGCTTGCCGCCGATGCCGGAGCAGGAGGAACCCGATGCGGGAGAGCCCGAGGCGCAGGCCGCACCGCCGGAGCAGGATCCGTCCTCCGCATCCGCACCCCAAGACCCGCAAGCACCCCTAGAAGACCGCGTGCTTGATGCCGCCAAGGCAGCGCTGCCCACCGGACTCTTGTTGCAGCTCTTGGAGGGGGGTGCCTTGAAGCGCGGCACGGCCGGCAAATCTGGCGCGAGCGTCAAGGCAGGCCTGCGCGGCCGTCCTTCTGGTTCCCGCCGCGCCAGGCCTTCGCGCGGTAGTCGGCTGCACTTGGTAGACACGCTGCGCGCTGCCGCCCCCTGGCAGCGACTCCGCAATGCCGCTCTGACTGACCGCCCCGAGGGAGGTGCGCGTTGGCAGGTGCGCGTGGATGATTTTCATGTGGCACGCATCAAGCAAAAGACCTCGACCGCCACCGTCTTTGTTGTTGACGCGTCCGGCTCGTCAGCGCTGCACCGGCTGGCCGAGGCCAAAGGCGCGGTCGAGCTGCTGCTCGCCGATTGCTACGTGCGTCGCGATCAGGTGGCGCTGATGGCATTTCGGGGCCAGCAGGCCGAGCTGCTCTTGCCGCCAACCCGTTCGCTGGTGCGGGCCAAGCGCAGCCTTGCCGGTCTGCCGGGCGGCGGCGGCACGCCGTTGGCGACCGCCATCGACGCTGCGACCGTGATGGCGCAGACACTGCAACGTCGCGGCATGTCGCCCCTGTTCGTGATGCTCACAGATGGCCGGGCCAACGTCGGGCGCGATGGCAGTGGGGGCCGCGAACGGGCGCACAGCGAAGCCTTGCTGGCGGCCCGCCAGCTGGCGCTGACGGGGGTTTCCGTGCTGTTCATCGATACCTCTCCCAAGCCTCAGCCACTCGCGGCCGAGATCGCCGGCGCCATGCGCGCCCGCTACTTGCCGCTGCCGCATGCGGGTGCGGCAGCGGTCTCTCAGGTGGTTCGTGCGGTGGCGCGAGAGGGCGTGCGAGAGTGAGTGCGAGAGGGAGTGCGCTGAATTGAGCGAGCCGCTCGTCTGGGAGACTGACGCACGCGACTGGCCCAATCGCAGTCATAGCTGCTTTGTTCAGGCCGCCGGTCTGAACTGGCATGTGCAGCAGTTCGGTGAGGCGACCTTGCCGGAGAACGCCGCCCGCGTCCTGCTGATTCACGGCACGGGGTCGTCGTCACATTCCTGGCGTGATGTGGCACCGCTGCTTGCGCAACGTTACCGCGTGTTGTCCATGGACTTGCCCGGCCATGGATTTACTTCCATGCCCCGACCCGCAGAGCAATCATTGACCGCGATGTCGCGCAAGCTCGCTGCGCTCTTGAGCAGCTTGCACTTCGCTCCCCAGATCGTGGTGGGCCATTCCGCAGGTGCTGCGATTGCTGCGCGCATGGCGCTGGACCGTTCCATTGCACCCTTGGGCATTATCAGCCTCAACGGCGCCTTCATCGGTTTTGGGGGTGTCGCGGGACAGCTTTTTTCACCGATCGCGCGCCTGCTGGCAGCGGGATCATTTGCCTCGCGGTTTTTTGCCTGGCAGGCCAGTGATCCTGCGATCGTCGACAAGCTGGTACGCAGCACAGGGTCGGTGCTTGATGCCACGGGCATGCGCTTGTATGCGCAACTGGTCAGGAACGCCTCGCACGTCGCCGGCGCGCTGGCGATGATGGCGCACTGGGATCTCGTCCCTCTCGAACATGCCTTGCCGTCACTGGACATTCCCTTATGGCTGGTCGCGGCCGAGAACGATCTCACGGTACCTCCCTCACAGGCCTCGCGTGTTGCCCGTCTGCTGCAACAATCGAGAGTTGTACTGTGGCCCATGCTGGGTCATCTGGCGCATGAAGAGAGTCCGGCGCAATGCGCCGCGGTGGTCGACGAGATGCGCCTTGCCCTCAACGCTGCCGGGTGAGCTGATCTCCCTGCCTGGGTCATTGACCCTGCTATTCGCAGCTCATTGCCGACGCAGCAGGAAGCCGCCGATCGCTGCCGGTCCGTCGCCTTGCGCCTGCAGCTGGAACACGCCCGCCAGTTCTGCCGGTCCGGTGCCGCTGCTGTCGGTTTCCACGCCTCCGAAGAAGCGCGCGCTGATGCCACCGGATAGCGTAGCGTTCGATGCCGTCGCAAAAGCGTAGTTCGTGCCGAGCAGCGCAATCGTGCTGCTCAGTGATACGGGGATGGCATCCATCGTCCCCTCATCAATGCGGGTGCCGCTGAACGTGAGGTGGATGCTTCGTTTTGCGAAATCCACCACGGCCTCGACTTGACCCGTGATCGGATAAGAGTCCTGCGATTTCTGGTAGCTAAACCAGCCGTGCAAGCCGCCCGAGTAGCGTACCGTGCCTGACGCTGGCAGCAGTGATGCGCGGGTGAGGGCGCCGAAGGCGACAAATCCGCGGCGCATCTTATTGTGCTCATAGCCTGCGCCCTTGGCCCACTCGTCAATGTTCACGGTGTCTTGCGTAATCCAGCTCGACAAGTTCGCGTGCGCATAGCTCCACTGATGATAGTTGCGGTAGCCCTTGAATCCCGGGTAGGGCACTCCGATGCCCGTGGCTGTGGGAAGCGGCACCAGATTGCCGCTTGCATCTTGGCCCAGGCCCGCCTGCGTGGCGCCATCCTCATGTAGCCGCGTTGCCCACACGTTGTCGGGTTCAAGGCCGCCTCGCCGCCAGTCGCCCTGGCTGAGATGGAGTCCGTCTGTCTCGATGGCGGCGCAATTACCCGAATCGGCGCAATCGCTGCGCGGGAAGTAAATGTTGTTGGCGTAGTTGCCTTGAGTCCCGAGCGCACCTTTTTTCCAGTAGTCGTAAAAGTTCAGGTCACTCGGTGGCGGCAATGCGCTGAAGGTGACCAGGCCTTTGCTGTCGAGCTGCACGCGTCCCTGACGTTTCTCGAAGGTTTCGATGATCAGCGGGCGATCCGTCTTGCCGTCCCAGGAAATGCCCAGTGCCGACAGCAGCAGCGCCACAGCGGTCGTATCGCCCGTGGCTGTGCGGGTAAGGCGCACGTCAGCCAGGCCACCGGCAGCAGGCATCAATCCTGAGGCGCTGCCCGGCGAGGGGTTATTTGCCAACAAGTCGTTCATCGATGTCGCGTATGTCTGCACGCCCGAGGCAGTCAGTCCGATGCCGTTATCCACCCTGAGCACGGCGCTGCCACTGCACTGCATGTCTGCCGCCGGACATCGCATGTCCGAGTAGGCACTGCCGCTGTCGCTACGGGTAAGCGCTGAGAGCCTTGTCTCAACATCCCCGCCACCCTCGCCACTCCCGCCCCCGCAGCTGGCCAGCAGTGCCGTCAACAACGGCAGGCACGGCAGCATGCCGCTCACGCGCCCCTTGGGCCTGAGTCCCCCGAAAAAAATCTCGCGCATGGTCTCTCCCTTCATATCCAGATCGCCCGGCCTCGTGAATGCTCGGCGGGGCATGGCTGGCAGAGAAGACCTTAGGGCAGCGAACAGGCGGCCCCTTGAGAGCTCACAAGCCCCCGGGTCAGGGATGGGGCTTCAATCACGTCGGCTTACGAAACGACAAACCGCCTTGGCGGCAAGGCACGGGTGTCTATTTTTCTTGACACTTCTTTGTGACAGGCATAAGTTACATAACGACCTGTCTCTGCTGACTGACAGCAGGACGGAAATGACAAGAATGACAAGCCCCGCAGGAGGCAGACATGGACAATACGCAGCGTATCGAGGCAGCTCTGGAGGCCGCGCTTGCCGCGCAAGAGGGCGAAGGAGGCCCGCCGCGACTGGCGGCCGCCATTCGGCATGCGGTTTTCCCCGGGGGGGCCCGCATTCGTCCCCACCTGACCCTCGCCGTGGCGCAGGCCTGCGGCGCGGAAGATCTGCACCTTGCGGCGGCGGCAGGTTCGGCCATTGAGCTCATGCACTGTGCTTCACTGGTGCATGACGATTTGCCCTGCTTTGACAATGCGGCGACACGTCGTGGCCGTCCCTCGGTCTTCGCGGCCTATGGAGAGCGACTGGCCGTGCTCGTTGGCGATGCGCTCATCGTGAGTGCCTTCCAGAGCCTGGGCGCGGCGGGTGCGACCCGCCCCGAGCGACTCGCGCCGCTGTTGGCGACCCTGGCCACGGGCGTGGCGGCACCCTCGGGCATCGTCGCCGGGCAAGCTTGGGAGTGCGAACCTCGCGTGGCGCTCACGGAGTATCAACGGGCCAAGACCGGAGCCTTGTTCGTTGCCGCGACGGTCTGCGGAGCGCAAGCGGCCGGCGCTGCTGCCGAACCCTGGCGGGCACTGGGCGAATGGCTGGGTGAGGCCTACCAGGTCGCCGACGATATTCGCGACGTCGCCGCAGATCCGGAATCACTCGGCAAGCCCGTGGGTCAGGACGCCACCCATGGTCGTCCGAGCTCGGCGGCCGAGTTGGGTCTCTCGGGAGCGATTCAGCATTTTGATCAGCTCATCGCCTATGCCAGTGCCTCGATACCCGCGTGCCGGGGATCTGCGCAGTTGCGCACGCTGGTGAGAATGGAGTCCAAGCGACTCGTGCCGGTCGAGCTGACGCGCCGGGTGGCGCCCAGTGTCACCCGCGTCAATGCCTGATGGCCACCGCTGCGCTCTCATGGACTGACTGGCTGCTGGGCTGGCGCGATCGTCTGCTGTCGAGCCCGGCGTTCCATCGGGCCGCCTCCGGGTTTCCGCTTACGCGACCCATCGCGCATCGTCATGCGCGCGAGGTCTTTGATCTCGTGGCCGGTTTTGTGTATTCGCAGGTGCTGTCTGCCTGCGTGAGGCTAGATCTGTTTCGTACCCTCTCGCGTGGCCCGCAGCCGCTCTCACTGCTGGCGCAGCAGTTCGAGATGAGCCGGGAGGCGGCCAGCCGCCTGCTCGCGGCGGCGCAATCGCTCAAGCTGGTCGAGCAGCGCGGCAGCACGGCTTCCGGGGAGCCGCGCTTTGGGCTGGGTCGTTTGGGCGCACCGCTGGTGGGCAACGAGGCCGTGATTGCGATGGTCGAGCACCATGCCGTGCTCTACGGCGATCTTGCCGATCCACTCGCGCTGTTGCGCGGCCAAGGGCCGGCGCCCTCGCTGTCTGCCTACTACCCGTACACCGCGGATGAGGCGAGCACCCGGGCGGCCGAGATCGCGCCGGAAAAAGTCGCCAGCTACTGCCGGCTGATGTCGGCCTCGCAGCCGCTGGTGGCAGCCGAGATCCTCGATGCATTTTCTTTCGATCGCTACCGTCATTTGCTTGATGTCGGTGGCGGAGAGGGACGATTTCTCGTCAGCGTTGCCGAGCGTGCCCCTCAGCTAAAGATGACCTTGTTCGATTTGCCGCCTGTGGCCGCGAATGCGAGACAGCGGTTTCAATCAGCCGGCATAGCGCATCGTGCGCAGGGCGTGGGGGGCAACTTTCTCGCCGACGAACTGCCGCGTGGTGCCGACATTGCCTCGCTGGTGCGGGTGATCCATGACCACGATGACGAGCGCGCCACCAGAATTCTGAGCGCCATACGCCGTGCTTTGCCTGCCGGCGGCACGCTGGTGCTGGCCGAGCCCATGTCGGGCACGCCCGGAGCCGAGGCCATGGGTGATGCGTACTTCGGCTTTTACCTGCTCGCCATGGGTCGCGGTCAGGCACGCACCGCGGAACAGCTCACGACCCTGCTGCATGCCTGCGGTTTCGGCAAGGTGCGGCTGCTGCCCACGCGAATACCGCTGCAGGTGCGCATGCTAGTGGCGCAGGCCATCTAGGACCTCTCTCGTGGGGTCACTGTCGGAATGACAATGCAGCGGCCGACATGTCACTCTGAAATGAACCTCGCGTTTGTAAATATTACTTGACAGTATAAAGCGTCAGCTTAGAATGACATAATGGCCCGTCAAGGCGCGCATGCCCTGCGCACTTGCCGGACCTTAAAAATAACTCGGCCATGGCCGGGACTACCCAAGCGAGACAGGTTTGCGATGAACAACCTGCACAACGAGACAACGGCGCACTACCCAAGCCAGCGGAGGTCGGCATGAACGCGCACGCCGTCGTCGTCGAGCAGCCGCTCAAACTCCAGCTGCGTGAGCTTGCGCTCGTCGAACCCACCGAGAATGATCTCGTCGTCGATATCTGCTGGAGCGGCATCTCGACCGGCACCGAAAAGCTGCTCTGGTCGGGGCGCATGCCGACATTTCCGGGGATGGGTTATCCGCTGGTGCCTGGCTACGAATCGGTTGGTCGCGTCGCGCAAGCGGGCAAAAGCACCAACTATGAAAACGGCGAACTGGTGTTCGTCCCCGGCGCGGCATGCTTTGGCGAGGTCAAGGGATTGTTCGGCGGCGCTGCATCGCGCGTCGTCATTCCCGCCTTGCGAGCCATCCGCGTCTCCGAAGCACTGGGCGAGAAGGGTACCTTGCTCGCGCTTGCAGCCACCGCCTACCACGCGCATGTGGCCGCAGGCAGTAACAAGCCCGAGCTGATCGTTGGCCATGGCGTGCTTGGCCGAATGATTGCGCGACTAACGGTGCTGGCGGGCGGCAAGCCCGTTGTCTGGGAAACCAATCCCGATCGACGCACTGGGGCGATGGGCTACGAACTGATCGACCCGAAAGACGATACCCGATCCAACTATCGATGCATCTGCGATGTCAGCGGCGATCCTTCGATACTTGATTCCCTGATTGCACGGGGCGCCGCCAATTGCGACATCGTGCTCGCTGGTTTTTATGATCAGCCGATGAGCTTTTCCTTCGCGCCCGCTTTTCTGCGCGAAGGAAAAGCTCATCGGCTGATCATAAAAACCAGCGAGCACGATGT
>OMID01000085.1 GCA_900299005.1 Oxalobacteraceae bacterium | reverse complement strand
TTTATTAGTAGTGCGAAGGCTCTGTGTGTAAGTCTCACCCTTGAAGTAGCAGCGCACTTGCCAGAAGCGTGAAGCATTGGTTTGGAATATGCGTAACTTGCTGGGGTAGTTGACTATGGGCGTGATACTGGCGGTGATAGGCAGAGTGCGGTGACGTGTGGCAGCAAATTCAGTATCGTTTGCTGACTTGTACCAAAACTCGTCGTCCATACCCGCAAGCGTAGTTTCGCAGCGCAAAACGAGCAACCTACCTTGCGGATTTGTAGTTAACCTGATGAGAAGAAAATACAGAGGCGTGTAGCGACAGCCACGACAAACCTGAAAACTGCCATCACAGCACTAGGCTTTCAGCGTCACTATTTTTTACGCTTGGTCCACAACCTAGTCAGCGAAACTCAAGCAGGTGTAGCACACTGAAAACCTTGCTACAAATCCATCAGACCAAGTGGATGGCGAGTGGACAAGGTTGAGGAACTGCTTGTGGAAGTGTTGCGGCAGCGTCGATAACAACCGACAGCGTACTTATAGGATTGAGAATGGTCGGGGTGAGAGGATTCGAACCTCCGGCCTCTACGTCCCGAACGTAGCGCTCTACCAGGCTAAGCTACACCCCGTTTTGGTGAGGCGCGGATTTTACTATTTCGCCACACTGCAGGCAAGTTTGCCCTCTAGTTCGCTCAATTCAGGTCGATTACACCAAGACGATGGAAAATTCCTGGCATTGCCGTAAATTGCCAAAATCATTATGTCGGTTTATTTTTTAGCGTCCCATGAAACTCAACTCGCTAGGCACAGAGAATAGCCAGATACTGAGGCTGGTGGTGGCGGAGTACTACGCTGTTCTGCCAGCGGCGCTGCAAGTGCATAGTGTGTTTGCGACCCACATTCTCAGCACTGTACTGCACCGCTTTGGCATACGCACGCGGGTGCTCCCGTGCCGGCTGTGGTGCTCGTCCCTGCACACGTCGGCGCCAGGCAAGCGCGAAACTGTGGGTGGTATGGTGAATTACGGTAATTCGGAAAAGTGGAACGGCCATGTGATCTGTCTCGCGGGTGACTGGCTGGTTGATGCCGCCTTGTACCATCTCAACCCAGCGTTTAATTACGAGGTGCCTAAGATTATCGCTACACGTATGCTTCAGCCCGCGCCGGGTACGTATGCCCGCTATCAATGGCGTCGTAATAGCGAATTCATTTGGTATCGGTTGCCGCCTAACGCACCCGCAGTCTCTGTCACCGGTTACGAAGATTACCTCGATCGCTTTGTCGATAATCTGGTTGCGCACCTGCGTCATCTGCTGGGCGATGACGAGGCAACGGTGGATCGCATGCCGTCCGGCCTCGAGATGGAAGAGATGGGCTCTTCAGCAGAGGAGAGGTTTACAGACACGGTGGCCACAAACGAATCGCCAACGATTGAGGATGACGCTACAGAGAGCATTATTTAGCGATCAGCGCCATTGCCTGATTTCCGCCTCGAGACCGGCTTCAGGCCAACCAGCGGCAATGAAGAGCCGCACAGCGTCATCCAAGGCTGGCCAGTCCCCGAACGCCGTCGGCCACCCGGCGTTAGTAGTTCCGGCTAACTGCAAACTCTGCCAGTTCGGTCAGCGCATTTTTGTACATGCCGGCGGGCAGGTCATCAATTGCTTCAATCGCGCGCTGGCTGGCCTCGGTGGCTTTTCTGCGGGTGTATTCAAGCGAGCCTGATTGCGTGATCGCCGTGAGGATTTCATCGAAATGAGCCTCATCGCCCTGCGCGATGCAGTTGCGCACCAGCGCTTGCTGCGCGGCGGTCCCGTGCTGGAGCAGGTAAATCAGCGGCAGGGTCGGCTTGCCCTCGCGAAGATCGTCACCGACGTTTTTGCCGATGTCCGTTGCGTTGCCAGAGTAGTCAAGAACGTCATCAATCAATTGAAATGCGGTGCCTAGTGACCGCCCATATTCGGCAGCCGCGGAAATCGCTTCCTCAGGTGCGCCGGCAATCAAACTGCCGAGTTCAGTGGCAGCTTCGAAGAGCTTGGCAGTCTTGGATCGAATGACCTGCAGGTAGCGTTCCTCGGTCACGTCCGGATCATGCATGTTCATCAGTTGCAGCACCTCGCCCTCAGCGATCACGTTGGTCGCATCAGCCAGTAGGCGCATCACGCGCATATTATTCACCGCAACCATCATCTGGAACGCGCGGGAATAAACAAAATCGCCCACCAGCACGGATGCGGCATTCCCAAAAAGCGCATTGGCTGTCTGTCGTCCGCGACGCATCGCAGATTCGTCCACCACATCATCATGCAGGAGGGTCGCGGTATGGATGAACTCGATGACCGCAGCTAATGTCCGATGAGCTTCGCCCCGGTAGCCCCAGGCGTTTGCCATCAGCAGCACCAGTGCGGGGCGGATACGCTTACCCCCGGCGCTGACAATGTAGTCGGCGATCTGGCTCACCAGCGGGACATCCGAGTACAGCTGGGCCCGAATGGTGGCATCTACCGCCAGCATGTCGGATGCAATGATGGCAAGTGGCTGGTTCTGGGTGGCGGGAGTTTGGTAAGACACGACGAGAAGCCGGGGGAGGAGGCCAAAAGTCGCGATTATACGACGCTACCTGGGCATTCATTGCGGGCACAGGGGGCGGAAAGTCGGCCGGGATGGCTCGGGGCTGGCCTAGAAAATCTATCGCTCCGGGTTTTGACCGGAATCCTAAGTCCATGTATAATTTGAGGTTTTCTTGAATCGGCAAGCCGCTGGCGGTCCGGTGCAGGCAAAAATCAGCTGTGCTGACCTTCGGCGCGGCAGAGTCCCGATATTTGAAAGATGAGGTTCCCATGTACGCGGTCATAAAAACCGGTGGCAAACAGTACAAAGTTGCTGCTGGCGAAAAACTTAAAGTAGAACAGATACCGGCAGACATTGGCTCCGAAATCACGCTGGATCAAGTGCTCGCGGTGGGCGCTGGCGACACCATGAAATTTGGTGCGCCACTGGTTCAGGGTGCCAAGGTGCTGGCTACGGTAGTGGCGCATGGTCGCCACGACAAGGTGAAGATCTTCAAGATGCGTCGTCGCAAGCATTATCAAAAGCGTCAGGGCCATCGCCAAAACTACACCGAACTGCAAATCGTCTCGATCAACGGCTAAGCCGCTGAACGCAACTACCGAAGAATTAGGAGCATCAAATGGCACACAAAAAAGGCGGTGGCACTACGCGCAACGGCCGTGACTCCGAGTCGAAGCGACTTGGCGTGAAAGTCTACGGCGGCCAGGCCATCAATGCCGGCGGCATCATTGTCCGTCAGCGCGGCACCAAACTACACGCAGGCGAGAATGTCGGCATGGGCAAGGATCACACCCTGTTCGCGCTGATCGATGGCAAAGTACATTTCACGATCAAGGGCGCGCAGAAGCGTCACACGGTCATGGTGGTGCCAGCCTAGTCACGCTGAGTCACCCCTGCTCAAAGGCTCTGCCGCGCAGGTAGGGCCTTTTTTTATTCAGGAATCGCGCATCCATGAAATTCATTGACGAGGCAAAAATCGAAGTTGTGGCCGGCAATGGCGGCAACGGCGTGGCCTCGTTTTGCCGAGAAAAATTTCGTCCATTCGGCGGTCCAGATGGGGGCGATGGCGGGCGGGGTGGCAGTATCTACGCCATTGCCGATCGCAATATCAATACGCTCGTCGATTACCGTTATGCGAAACTCCATCGCGCAAAAAACGGCGAGAATGGCCGTGGGTCCGATTGCTATGGCAAAGGCGCAGACGATGTTTATTTGCGTATGCCGATCGGGACGCTGGTCATCGATCAGCATGACGGCGCGATCATTGCCGACCTGACCGAACACGGACAAGTAGCGCTTCTGGCCAAAGGCGGCGAGGGCGGCTGGGGCAATATTCATTTCAAGACTTCGACCAATCGCGCGCCGCGCCAAAAAACCGATGGCAAGGAAGGTGAGCGCCGGGACCTCAAGCTCGAGCTCAAGGTGCTCGCGGATGTGGGCCTGCTGGGGATGCCGAATGCCGGCAAATCGACGTTCATCGCCGCAGTGTCAAATGCGCGCCCCAAGGTCGCCGATTATCCGTTCACCACACTGCACCCGAATCTGGGCGTGGTACGGGTCAGCCACGAAAAGAGTTTTGTCGTTGCAGATATTCCCGGTCTGATCGAAGGCGCGGCCGATGGCGCCGGCCTTGGCGTTCAGTTCCTTCGCCATTTGCAGCGCACCCGGCTGTTGCTGCACCTGGTCGATCTCGCGCCGTTCGACTCAACGGTCGATCCGGTCAAAGAGGCAAAGGCTATTGTCAAAGAACTAAAGAAATATGACGAAAGCTTATTCGACAAACCGCGCTGGCTCGTGCTGAACAAGCTGGATATGGTGCCAGAAGAAGATCGCTCGCAGCGCGTGAAAGACTTTGTCAAGCGCTTCGGCTGGAAGGGCCCGGTATTTCAGATCTCCGGGCTCACGCGCGAAGGCTGCGAGGAGCTGGTGACCGAGATCTATGAGCATCTGGCGGTGCAGCGTCAACTCGAGCTGCGTGAACATTCTGGCGTTGCAGAGGTGGTCTTGGATGTTGATTCGGTCGATGCGGATGACCCGCGATTCAAGACCATGGACTGACACTGCGCTGACATGCCCAAGCCGGTTGCACCCAACTGAAGAACCTATTCCTATTTCTATTCCATTGAATCCATGCATTCCGTGATCCAGTCAGCGCAGCGCCTGATAATCAAAGTCGGTTCGTCACTGGTGACCAATGAGGGCAGGGGACTGGATCATGCGTCCATCACGAAATGGGCCGACCAGATCGCAAGCTTGCGTGAACTGGGCAAGCAGGTTGTTCTGGTCAGTTCCGGCGCAGTTGCCGAAGGCATGCAACGTCTGGGCTTCGAAAAGCGTCCGACGGGTGTGCATGAGTTGCAGGCCTGTGCGGCAGTGGGGCAGATGGGGCTGGCTCAGATCTACGAAACCAGCTTTGCCAAGCACGGCTTGCGCACAGCGCAAGTACTTCTGACGCACGCTGATCTCGCAGACCGCGAGCGCTATCTGAATGCGCGCTCCACCTTGTTCACGCTGCTGGGATTCGGGGTTATTCCTGTCATTAATGAGAATGACACGGTGGTGACTGATGAAATCAAATTTGGCGACAACGACACGCTGGGTTCGCTCGTGGCCAATCTGATTGAAGCCGATGCACTGGTCATCCTCACTGATCAGCGCGGGCTCTACACCGCTGACCCCAGAAAAAATCCGCAAGCGCAATTCGTCCACGAGGGCAAAGCAGGCGATCCCGCACTCGAAGCGATGGCCGGAGGTGCCGGCTCCGGGATTGGCAGTGGCGGCATGCTGACCAAGGTACTCGCGGCGCGCAGAGCGGCCAGCTCGGGCGCGCACACCGTGATTGCCTGGGGCAGGGAAGAGCAGGTGTTGGTCCGTCTGGCCAATGGTGAGGCAATCGGCACTCAGCTGCTTGCCCAAACTGCGCGCCTGACCGCGCGCAAGCAGTGGATGGCCGATCATCTCCAGACCGCGGGCAAGGTCATGCTCGATGCCGGCGCGGTGCAAAAGCTCGCGGCAGAGGGCAAGTCGCTGCTGCCGATAGGCGTCATGGGCGTGAGCGGCGAGTTTGGTCGGGGTGACGTGATCACCTGTACCGACCAATCCGGCACACCCATCGCGCGCGGCATGACCAATTACGCGAGCGCCGAGGTACGGCGCATCATGCGCAAGCCTTCTTCAGAGATTGAATTGATACTGGGGTATGTTGAAGAGGTAGAGCTCATTCACCGAGATAATCTGGTGCTGCTCTGAGCGCTCGACCGGACCCGCTTTTGCCGGGGTTCTTTGGCGAGCGTCGCATGGAGAACCCATGGGATCAACGTTGAAATCCTCCTCGCGCCGCCAGCGGGGACCCATCGTCCGTTGATGGGCTGCCCTATCTTAGGCTCTTCAAGACACGATCAGCGCACTATCTGGAGCAGCGCTGAGTTATTTCAGCGGTTTTTTTGTCCTGATTCGGTCGATGATGGTGTCAGCCTTGCCGGCCACCGTTTTACCCTCGCAAAAATAATCCTTCACCAGTGCCGCATGTTGACGGTTCGCGCCAACATCCCAGATGGGTGACCAGGCATCGCGGCGCGAGGGTGTCCAGCCGCCATCCGGCTTACCGGTGGCATACAGCTTCTTTTCCGAGCTTGAGCAGCGGATGCCTTCGTAGCTGATGTTGCTTGCCCCGGCTTTGCTGGTGATGACGAGGGTATAACGCACAATGCCCTCCGGACTCACGCTGAGCGATTTTGCGTCGATGGCAAAATCCAGGGTCGCCGTCGGGCTGACATAGAACGGGAGGAGGCTGGCCTTTTGCGGAGCTGCAGGTAAAGTCACTTCACTCTCTGCCTGAGCGGCAACGGGCGCTTGCGCATCCGCAGCCGTGCTCTGCTGCGCATGTCCGGCAGTGCCAGCGACGAGCAGGACCAAGCCCAGTGCCATGGTCTGTGGGCGTTTGCACATCATTTGATACCAGGCTCGGTTTGGGGGTGATCTTCCGTCTCTGCCAGAGGTTTTGCAGAATCGGGCGCGCGGTCTCGGGCACGCCGCTGGCCATGATGCTGTGGACGGGTCAGGAAACGGGAGAGTTCCTGCAAGGCCTTCATGTAGACATCGCGCTTGAACTCGATCACGACATCCATAGGAACCCAGTAATCGTGCCAGCGCCACGCATCAAACTCGGGGTGCTCGGTGTTGCGCAGGTTGACATCGCAATCGCGACCAATCATGCGCAGCAGGAACCAGATCTGCTTTTGCCCCCGGTAGTGCCCCCGCACCTCACGCTTGATGAAATGGTCTGGTACCTCGTAACGCAGCCAGTCACGCGTACGCCCGATGATCTTCACATGCTCGGCCTTGAGTCCAACCTCTTCCTCAAGCTCGCGGTACATCGCCTGTTCTGGCGTCTCGCCATGCTTGATCCCGCCCTGGGGAAACTGCCACGAATGTTCTCGCACCCGTTTGCCCCACCAGACTTCATTCTGCTGGTTCAACAGGATGATGCCGACGTTCGGGCGAAAGCCTTCACGGTCCAGCATGTTGCACCTCGATTTTTCTGCGGTCGGCGCGGGGTCGCACGGCGGCAAGTACGGAACCTGGATTGCAAGTATCCAAAAGCGCGCGGGTAGTGCGATCCGCCGGCGCGGCGACCAGCGAATACTTTAAAATTGAGTTGATTATAACCCTCTCTTTTTAAAAGATTTCACCTTCATGCGCGCCTCCCATTTTTTCATTTCCACTCTCAAGGAAGCTCCGTCAGATGCCGAGATTGTCAGCCATAAACTGATGGTCCGAGCGGGCATGATCCGCCGGCTGGGCTCAGGCATCTACAACTACATGCCCATGGGCTTGCGTGTCATTCGCAAGGTCGAACATATCGTGCGTGAAGAAATGAACCGTGCCGGGGCTGTCGAATTACTAATGCCGCTCGTGCAACCGGCCGAGCTCTGGGAAGAAACCGGGCGCTGGGACAAGATGGGCCCGGAACTGCTGCGCGTGAAGGACCGGCATGGACGCGATTACGCGATACAGCCGACCTCTGAAGAAGTCGTCACCGATATCGCGCGCAGTGAGATCAAGTCGTATCGCCAGTTGCCCGTGAACTTCTATCACATTCAGACTAAATTCCGTGACGAGCGCCGTCCGCGTTTCGGACTCATGCGTGGTCGGGAGTTCACGATGAAGGACGCCTATTCTTTCGATCGCGATGCAGAAGGCTTGAAGCGCTCGTATCAGGCAATGGTTGATGCCTACACGCGCATCTTCAATCGTTTTGGCCTGAAGTTTCGTGCGGTGGCCGCTGACAATGGCGCGATTGGTGGGTCTGGCTCGCAGGAATTTCATGTGATTGCTGACACCGGCGAGGACGCGCTGGTCTATTGTCCGCAGTCCGATTATGCGGCCAACATTGAAGCCGCCGAGGCGCTGCCACCGTCGGTATCTCGCGCAGCGGCGTCTCAGCCGCTAAGCAAGACGCCAACGCCTGGCAAGTCGCGCTGCGAAGATGTCGCCCAGTTGCTAACGCTGGCGCTGACCCAGACCGTGAAATCTATCGTTCTGTCTGTCGAAAAAGAAGAGGGCGAGCGCGAGATCTGGCTGCTGCTCTTGCGTGGCGATCATGAGCTCAACGAAGTCAAGGCGGGAAAATTACCCGGCATCGGCCCCTTTCGTTTTGCCAGCGATACTGAAATCATGGAGCACTTCGCTTGCAAGCCGGGCTATCTGGGTCCGATCGGTGTCGCCAAGTCCGTGAAGATTGTCGCCGACAGAACTGTGGCCGTCATGAGTGATTTCGTTTGCGGTGCGAACGAAGAAGACTTCCACTACACCGGCGCGAACTGGGGACGTGACCTGCCCGAGCCCCTGGTCGCAGATATCCGTAATGTGGTGGCCGGCGACCCGTCGCCGGACGGCAAAGGTACGCTGGAGATACAGCGCGGCATCGAAGTCGGTCATGTATTCCAGCTGGGCACCCGCTACTCTGCCGACATGAAGGCCACGTATCTCGACGAGAACGGCAAGCCCCAGCTGATGCAGATGGGCTGCTATGGCATTGGCGTGACGCGTATCCTGGGCGCTGCCATAGAACAGAATTTCGATGCCAAGGGGATCATCTGGCCAGCCTCCATCGCGCCCTTCGAGGTCGTGCTCTGTCCGATGGGCCTTGATCGCAGCCAGACTGTACGGGAGCTTGCCGACACGCTGTACAAGCGGCTTCTCGAGTCGGGCGTCGATGTCATTCTTGATGATCGCGGGGAGCGCCCCGGCGCGATGTTTGCCGATTGGGAGCTCATTGGCGTACCTCACCGTGTGGTGATCGGGGAGCGTGGTTTGAAGGATGGCCTGCTCGAGTATCAGGGCCGACGCGACGCGACGCCTACCCAGGTGCCGCGCGAGGACATGGTCGCCTTCCTGAAGGCTAAACTGGCTTAGCGCGCATGGATGACGTGGAGCGATCCCCAGGACGATATGCGTGGCTGGTCGCTGCCATAGTCGGGCTGATGCTGATCACTGACGCGGTGGCAGGCAATCAGCGCGAGGAACTGCTGGTTGATGCAGTGCGGCTGGCACTCTCCCGTTCCATCCATGACCCACGCCCCCCACAGATGCGATTAACGAGTGAGACGGAACGCCTTGAGTGGCAGCGTTGGTTTGATGTCATGTCGCGTCGTCTTCACAGCCGCATGCCCGATGCGATGGTGCGCGGCGAATTCCTTCAGACCGTTTGGTACGAGGCGCGCCGTGCCGGGCTGGAGCCGGCGTTGGTGCTGGGGCTCATACAGGTCGAATCCGGTTTCCGCAAATATGCAATCTCGTCGGTTGGCGCGCGCGGTTACATGCAAGTGATGCCTTTCTGGACCCGCGTGATTGGTGATGGAAGCCCGTCAAAGCTTTTTCAGCTACAGGCCAATCTGCGATATGGTTGCAGTGTCTTGCGCATGTATGTCGATATGGAGCGAGGCGATCTTTTCCTTGCGCTGGGCCGCTACAATGGCAGCCGAGGCCGTCCCGATTACCCGAACGCCGTCAGGGCCGCCTGGAAGCGCTGGGAGCACACCTGACATAATTTACGGAGACACCCTATGAGAAAGCTGCTATTCGTGCTGCTGATGGCCTGCATGCCCCTCGTGATGGCCAACATGACTGAAACGAACAGTGCGGCCAACGCCACTGATCCGGATTTCGCTGTCGGTAAGGCTGCGATCAAGCGCAAGGACTGGAAGTCGGCAATCGAAGCGCTGAACAAATCCGTTAAACACACGCCGGACAATCCAGACACGCATACCTACCTGGGTTATTCCTATCGCCATCTGGGTGATCTGGAGAATTCGTTTGCCCATTATCGCGAGGCACTGAAGTTGGATCCCAAACACCGTGGGGCGCACGAGTATATCGGGCAGGCCTACCTGAAGGCAGGACAGCCGGAGAAGGCGGTCGAGCATCTTTCGGCACTAGAAAAAATCTGCGGCAAGGGGTGCGAAGAATATCAGGATCTGGCGAACGCTATCACCAAATATAACAAGTCAAAATAAACAGTTTCGCTCCCGGGCTGCAGCCCTGGGAAAACAAAAACGCCCGCAATTGTGCGGGCGTTTTTGTTCGGCACCTGACAATTATTTCAAGTGACCAGAGATGAGCTTGGTCATCTCGAACATGGAGACAGTCTTCTTGCCATTGAAAACAGCTTTCAGAGCGTCGTCTGCATTAATGTTGCGCTTGTTGACGCTGTCCTGCAGCTTGTGCTTCTTAATGTAATCCCAGATTTTTTTGGTCACATCCGTGCGGGGCAGCGGTTTGGAACCAATCACGGCGGCCAGAGCTGCCGACGGTGTCAGGGGCTTCATGAACGCTGCATTGGGCTTGCGTGCTGTTTTGACTTTTTTTGCAGGCGCTTTTTTTGCAGCGGCTTTTTTCGCGGGGGCCTTCTTGGCTACGGCCTTTTTAGCCGCTGGCTTCTTGGCTGCCACTTTTTTTGCTGCTGGTTTTTTGGCTGCTGCTGTCTTTTTTGCGGGTGCTTTTTTAGCTGCGGGCTTCTTCTTGGCAGCAGGTTTTTTGGCGGCCGCTTTCTTGGCTGTAGCCATACGTGAACCTCCTTTGCTGTGTTGACTAAATATTGCGCAAATTTACGCACCGCCAATAGTCTTAGGGTTTTGCTCGTGATGCAAGCATTTTTTGTATGTTTTTGCTGGTTTTTCCCTATGAAAGTGACACGGCGTCGACTGATTTTCCCTCTGAGCGGAAAGCACCCAAGGTGTGATAGGGCAGAGGGAGTCTCTGTTCATTCTCGCCAAAAAGACCGCGAAGGCTTTATGAATTCCCTCTGAGCGAGCCGCAAAATGAACGTCGGGCGGTAG
>OMID01000084.1 GCA_900299005.1 Oxalobacteraceae bacterium | reverse complement strand
CTCGTCCAAAAAATCACTGTTCCATTTCGATCGAATAGGTATTTGCGGATTCTTTCTCTCTTAGGTTGGTGCAAATTAATTTGGGGGTGGGGATGTCCGATCTGGCCAGTCTCTCAAGGCTTGCGCGATCCAGCGCACAACTTCCGGTGAGCGTCTATTTTGACGACACGCTCCTCGACCAGGAAATCCGTCAGCTGTTCAAGCAAGGTCCGCAGTACGTCGGTCACGAACTCATGGTGCCTAACGTCGGTGACTATGCCTCTCTTCCCTGGGAAAGCGATGGCCGCCTGCTGACGCGTAATGCGCAGGGCATCGAATTGCTCTCCAACGTGTGTCGCCACCGCCAGGCCAAAATGCTGGTCGGACGTGGCAATGCGTCCAACATTGTTTGTCCGCTGCATCGCTGGACCTATGATCTCAAGGGTGAGTTGATTGGCGCGCCCCATTTCGGCGAAACGCCCTGCCTGAACCTGACGCGTTTCAACTTGCAAGGCTGGAACGGGCTACTGTTCGATAACAACGGCTTCGACGTCGGCGCAATGTTGGCGAAGCTCAGCGTCGCCAAAGACCTCGATTTCACCGGCTACCTGCTCGATCACGTCGAGGTCCATGAATGCCATTACAACTGGAAGACCTTCATCGAGGTCTATCTGGAGGATTATCACGTCGAGCCCTTCCATCCCGGACTGGGCAATTTCGTCACCTGCAATGATCTTCGCTGGGAGATGGGCAAGGGCTACAGCGTGCAGACAGTCGGGGTGAATTCGGCACTGAAAAAATCCGGATCACCGGTGTACCAAAAGTGGCATGACGAAGTCCTGCGGTATCGCGGCGGCGAAGTACCCCCGCACGGCGCAATCTGGCTGACGATCTATCCAAACATTATGGTCGAGTGGTATCCGCACGTGCTGGTGGTGTCCACACTCTGGCCTCAAGGCCCACAAAAAACAACCAACGTTGTCGAGTTCTACTACCCGGAAGATATCGTGCTCTTCGAGCGAGACTTTGTCGACGCAGAGCGCGCCGCCTATATGGAAACTTGTGCCGAGGACGACGAGATCGCATTGCGCATGGATGCGGGGCGCAAGGTACTGCTCGATCGTGGCGTCAATGAGGTTGGCCCCTACCAGTCGCCCATGGAAGACGGCATGCAGCACTTCCACGAGTGGTATCGCAGCCAGATCGCGCTGTGAACTTCGGCGCCGTGCCGACCTGAGTCGGGTCCGCCGGCATGCAATCTTTGTGGATGCTGTTTGCCAGCTTCATGTTCTCCCTGATGGGGGTGTGCGTGAAACTGGCTTCGGCCTCGTCATCCACGTCCGAGATGGTGATGTGCCGCGGCGCGACCGGTATGGTGATCATTTACGCGATGGTTCGCCTGCGCGGCCTGTCACTGCACACTCATCTGCCGTGGCATCACGCATGGCGCGGCTTTGTCGGCGTCTCTGCGCTCTGGCTGTGGTTCTTCTCCTTTCCTCGCCTCCCATTGGCCACCGCCATGACGCTTAATTACATGGCCCCCATCTGGATAGCAGCAATCGTCTTTACGCTCGGCTGGTGGCACCAGCAGCGGCGCTTTGAATGGGGGCTGGCTGCCGCCATTCTCACCAGCTTTGCCGGTGTGGCTTTGCTGCTCAAACCGACGATTCATGCGGAACAGTGGCTGGGTGGCGCAGTCGCGCTGCTCTCGGGCGTGGTCTCTGCATTTGCCTATCTTCAGGTACGCAAGCTCGGGCAGCTCGGCGAGCCCGAGTACCGCGTCGTTTTCTATTTTTCCGCTGCGGGCATGATCGGTGGCATGCTCTCGGGCATGCTGGACAGCTACCTCGACACCGGACACGTGCTGCTATTGCATGCCGTCTCGGCCTATGACGTCGTACTGCTGGTAGCCATCGGCGTCACCGCCACCATTGCGCAGATCGCCATGACGCGCGCCTACCGTCTGGGAGCCATGCTCGTCACTGCCAATCTGCAGTACTCGGGCATCGTGTTCTCCAGCATTCTCGGCATCCTCCTCTGGGGCGATCACATTGATGCGTATGGCTGGATAGGCATTGTCATCATTCTCGCCAGCGGTGTGGCGGCAACCTTCTATAATGCGCGCAGCAGCAGCACGTCCCGAAAAATCTGATAAGCCTGCTGTTCTGCTCTGTATCGATGCATGAGCAAAGCTGAATGATCTGAGAACACGGATCATCTCGAACCACCCAGGAGGAGAGCCGGAATGCCGTACACCACGCTAATTACCGTGGCTGAACTCAAACAGCATGTGAACAATCCCGCATTCGTCATTCTCGATTGCCGAGCAGAGCTCACTGACTCCCGCGCAGGCGCGCAGGCTTTTGCTGCGGGCCATATCCCTGGCGCGCAACATGCCGATGCCGACACCGCGTTGTCCGACAAATCACCCGGCGCAAACGGCGAGTTTCGCGGCCGGCATCCACTACCAACACCAGCGGCATTTATCGACACCCTGCGCAACTGGGGTGTGTATCCAAATTCGCAGGTCGTGGCCTACGACGCTCACGCCGGCATGTTTGCCGCACGCCTGTGGTGGATGCTCCGCTGGGTCGGACATGCCAATGTCGCCGTGCTGGAGGGCAGTCTGGCGGCCTGGTTGGCGGCCGGTGGTGAACTGAGCACCGAAACAGCACCACGCCCGCGAGGCAGCATCACCCTGCAGCCCTCGCTTGCGCCGTTGGTGGGAGCGGCTGATGTGTTGGCGAACCTCGCCACAAAAAAACACACCGTGCTGGATGCGCGTGCCGCTGATCGCTTCCGCGGAGAGAATGAAACAATCGATCCAGTGGCAGGCCACATCCCCGGCGCCAAGAACCGCTGCTTCAAGGACAACCTCTTGGACGATGGCACTTTCAAGTCAGCCCAAGCGCTGCGCGAGGAATTCGGGGCGCTGATCACCCACCCGGAATCCACCATTCTGCAGTGCGGTTCGGGGATCTCTGCCTGCCACAATGCGCTGGCGATGGAGATCGCGGGATTGAGTGGTGCGTCACTTTACCCAGGATCGTGGAGCGAATGGTCGAGCGACAAATCTCGCCCAGTCGCCACGGGCAGCTAAGAAAGTGCGTATTCATTAAACACCGCCAGCTTTCACTTCTGCGAAAAAGCCGCAAGCCTTTGGTGTGGCAGGCTTGCGTGTCGCACAGCGATGCGGGCGCGCCATTCAAGGGGTTTTTTCATCGTCTCCCCAAGCACGCACGGCCTGTTGGTTCCCCGTTCTCTGGGATTTCTCAGCTCAGTGGCACGGAGGTCGCAAGGCGCCCAGCGGCCCGGCGGCACACGGCGTCAATGCGTGTGGAAGCGGTGGGTCAGCAACAGCACAATGCCGACACCCACCGCAATGAGCACGAACTGCGGTACGGATTCGCGCAGTGTCGCTCGGCGCTGCATCTGCGGCATCAGATCGCTGACGGCGATGTAAATGAACCCTGAAGAAGCCAGCACCAGCACATACGGAATCAGATGCATGCCGCTCCCCAGTGCGTAATAGCCCACCAGCCCGCCCAACACGGCCATCAGGCTGCATATCAGGTTGTAAGCATACGCGCGCGCCTTGCTGAGGCCGGCATTGAGCAGCACGATAAAGTCCCCGATCTCCTGAGGTATTTCGTGTGCCGTAATCGCCAGCGTGGTGATCACACCGAGCTTGAAGTCAGCCAGAAAAGCCGCTGCGATCAGAATACCGTCGGTGAAATTGTGCAGCCCGTCACCCACCAAGATCATCCAGCCTGATTGCCCTGCCTCATGCGCATCGTGGCCATGCTCGTGATCATGGCCATCACCCTCATAGTGGTGCGAGTGCCTGAGGATCGCAAACTTCTCCAACAGAAAAAACCCCAGCAATCCAGCCAACAGGGTGGCAAACAGTGCGTGAATGTTGGCTTCGGACTCGAAAGCCTCGGGCAGCGCATGCAGCAATGACGTCGATAGCAGAATGCCTACCGACAGACTGACCATCCGCTCCACGATACGCGACAAAAAACCGTAGGAGAGAAAAGCGGCGGCAGAGATGCTGATGACGCCACCCAACAGAGTGGCCAGCACAATGGAAGACAGGGTATCGATTTTTCAGTCCTGGTACGGTATCGCGATGTGAAACGATGTGACAGTGCGTAGGGAAAGCAAGGCAACGCGATTAGACCATAGCTGCGGCTGGCGGGGCAATTCGTCGAATGACGCAGGCCCCCGGACGACTCGGCTCAGAGCGAATTCAGGAAAGCGATCAGATCCTCGCGCTCGTCTTTTGGCAAGCTCGCGAACATTTTGCGAGAAGCCTCCGCTTCGCCACCGTGCCAGACAATCGCCTCGAGCAGAGTCCGCGCCCTGCCGTCATGCAGGAAACTCGTGCTGCCATTGACCTGCTTGGACAGCCCAATTCCCCACAGGGGCGGTGTGCGCCAGTCACGGCCACCCGCCTTGAAATCCGGTCGGCCATCTGCGAGATCCGCCCCCATATCGTGCAGCAGCAGATCGGTGTACGGGCGAATTGTCTTTCCCGACAGCTGAGGAATCAGTGCCGATTTGCCGGTCTTGAGCTCAGGCACATGGCACTGCGCGCACTTCACGGTGCCAAATAGTTTTTCTCCACGCAGTACTGCGGGCTTCTCACGCTCACGCGGTGTCGGCGCATCCAGAGAACTGACCCAGAAGGTCAGAGCATCCCATAACTCCTCCCGAAGCTCGGGTTTGCCACTATGCTTCGCTTCAAGGCAATCCTTCTGCACCGGCATGCAGTTCTGCGTGGGATAGATAGCGGAGGTCGTGCCTATATCGCCCAGAAATGCCGCCGCCAGCTGCTGTCGCAGACCGGGCTGATTCGCCTTCCAGCCAAAACGGCCCAGCGACATCTTGTCGTTGATATCGTCGCGAACATAATTCGGGCGACCGTTCAGGCCCTGTGACTTCTGCCACTCTGCCAGCGCGAGAATGTCGGTCTCGCTCACCGCTTCCAGATAACCCAGCCCGTAGATCGCCTGCGAATTCCTCAGTGAGGTCATAACCCCTTGCGCGAGAGGACCAAAACCGAGCTTCTCGAGGCGGACCGAAGGTTTGCGCAGTTCAATCGATGACCCATCGGGGAAAGTAAAACTGCTGGTTCTCCAATCGATATGCACTTCGCCCTCACCGAATTTCACGCCTTCGCGCTGCGAGGTATCGAAGCTCTGTATCTGCAGCCCGTAATTCGGCTCGGGCTTGGGACCGCCGTGCGGACCCGCACCGGGCACGGACAACCGCAGCGACTGCATGAAGGCCGGCCCGCCGCCGGCATCGTTGGTACGCCCCCGGCCCGCCTGCACATGACAAGACACGCACGACTGGGCCAGAAACGTCGGACCCAGCCCCCACTCACTGCCACCCGGCCCCGGTTGAGAGAGATCCCACCACTTCGAAATCTGATCTTCAGGCACAGCAATCCAGAGCGTATTGAAGACCTTTTCTCCGGCGCGGAAAGTCTTTTTCTGCGCATCCTGCAGGTCGGGCAAGGGCTGCAGGTAGGCCATATGGGGCAGGACAGTGCCGGCTGCTGTCGGGGTGGTCTCGGTCAATGCGGGGCTTATCACGCCGGCCAGCAGACCAAACGCACCGACCATCATCAGGAATTTTGCAGCCTTGTTGGACATGGTTTTATTGGCGGTCTCAGGGGCAGGTAGGCATACCCCGCGCTTCGATTATTCGGTCGCGGGGATGCTTTCAACCACACGAACCCCCGCCGTGGATCGATGCTACCAAATTCCGGCTGTCAGTGTCCGGTTGTCAGTGCGCTTCTTCCCAATTGCTGCCTGCCCCCACCTCGGCGACCAAAGGCACCTTCAGCTGAGCCACGCCCGCCATCAGGGACGGCAGCTTGTCCTTCACGAGCGAGAGCTCATTCTCGGGCACCTCGAGCACCAGTTCATCATGCACCTGCATCACCATGCGTGTGGCAAGCTCGTGTGTATCCAACCAGGCCTGAACGGCGATCATCGCCAGCTTGATCAGATCAGCTGCGGTGCCCTGCATTGGCGCATTGATCGCGGCGCGCTCCGCTGCCTGACGCCGTGGTCCATTGGGCGAATTGATCTCCGGGAGCCACAGTCGACGGCCGAACACGGTCTCCACAAAGCCCTGCGACTTGGCCTGCTGACGCACATCGTCCATGAACTGCTTGACGCCGGCAAAGCGTTGGAAGTACTTGTCCATGTACATTTGCGCGGCCAAACGCTCGACACCCAGATTGCCTGCCAGACCGAAAACGCTCATGCCATACATCAGACCAAAATTGATCACCTTGGCATAGCGGCGCTGCTCACTGCTCACCTCCGAGAGCGGCACGCCAAAAATCTCGGAGGCCGTGGCCCGATGAATATCCTCGCCAGCGGCAAACGCCCTCAGCATACCGTCGTCACCCGACAAGTGCGCCATGATGCGCAGCTCGATCTGGGAGTAATCTGCCGACACGATGACATTTCCCGGTGCGGCAATGAAAGCCTCGCGAATACGCCGGCCTTCTGCCGTGCGCACCGGAATATTCTGCAAATTAGGGTCATTCGAGGACAACCGCCCGGTCACGGCAATCGCCTGACCGTAATTGGTGTGAACGCGGCCGGTGGCCGGGTTTACCATGCGCGGCAATTTATCCGTGTAGGTCGACTTCAGTTTCGAGAGGCTGCGGTAATCCAGCAACAGCTTGGGCAGCGGATAATCTTCGGCTAGTTTTTGCAATACCTCTTCATCGGTCGAAGGTGTGCCGCCCGGCGTTTTTTTCACGACTGGCAGCTTGAGTTTGTCAAACAGTACCTCCCCGAGCTGCTTGGGCGAATTCAGGTTGAACGGCTGTCCGGCCAGCGCATGCGCTTGGGTCTCGATCTCGATGAGTCGGCTGCCCAGCTCATGCGACTGCCTGGCCAGACGCGCCACGTCAATCAGCACTCCATTGCGTTCCATGCGCTGCAAAACCTGCGCTGTCGGAATTTCGATCTGTTCGTAGATAAAACGCAGCTTGTCATTCTCTGCGACACGCGGCCACAGGGTTTGATGCAATTGCAGCGTAATGTCGGCATCCTCGGCGGCATAATCGGTCGCGCGCTCGATGCTGACCTCATCAAAACCAATCTGTGACGCACCCTTGCCACACACCTCTTGATAACTGATGGTTTTTCTGTTGAGCCAGCGTAACGCCAGGCTGTCCATGTCATGGCTACGGTGCGATTCGAGGACGTAAGACTGCAGCAGAGTGTCATGCACAACGCCACGCAGAGTAATGCCGTGATTGGCCAGCACATGCGCATCGTACTTGAGATGCTGGCCCAGCTTCGGATAGTCGGCGCCCTCCAGCCAGTGCCTGAGCTTGCCCAGCACATGATTACGCGAGAGCTGCTCGGGTGCGCCGGGGTAGCGATGATGCATGGGCACATAGGCCGCGATGCCGGGCTCGATGCACAATGACAGGCCAACGATCTCGGCGCGCATCGGATCAAGCGAGGTTGTCTCGGTGTCGACAGCGCTCAGTGATGATGCGTGGAGACGCGCCAGCCAGGCCTCGAGCTGCGCATCCGTCAACACCGTCTCGTAGTGCCTCTGCGGCGGCGGATCGGCAGCAAACAATGCCCCTTGTGGTGCAAGGTCATGATGTACCTCGGAAGACTCGGCAACTGGCGCAGGAGTCGCTTGATCATTCAGCTCACGCAACCAGGTGCGAAAACCCATCGCTGTGAAAAAATTCCGCAGCGCCTCCTTGTCCTCGGTGCGCGCTTCCAGCGCCGACGCAATTGAATCAATGTGCGCAGACAAATCGCAGTCACACTTGACGGTCACCAGCACCCGCGCCTGCGGCAGCCAGTCCAGTGCGTTTTGCAGGTTTTTGCCGACCACGCCGCCAATGTCGTTCGCATGCGTAATCACCCCATCAAGTGTCTGATACTGGCTTAGCCATTTCACGGCCGTCTTGGGCCCGACCTTCTCGACACCAGGAACGTTGTCCACCGAATCACCCACCAGCGTCAGGTAATCGACGATGCGCTCGGGAGGCACGCCGAATTTGGCGATGACGCCTTCACGATCCAATGTCTCGTTGCTCATCGTGTTTACCAGCGTTACCCGCTCATTGACCAGTTGGGCGAGATCCTTGTCACCCGTCGAGATCACGGTCGATATGCCCTGCGCTGCCGCCTGCGAGGCCAAGGTACCGATGACATCATCAGCCTCGACGCCTTCGACCATCAGAATCGGCCAGCCCAAGGCGCGCACCACCTCATGGATCGGCTCTATTTGACGCGCGAGATCTTCGGGCATGGAGGGGCGATGTGCCTTGTACTCGGGATAGAGCTCATCGCGAAAGGTCTTGCCTTTTGCGTCGAAGACACAGGCCATGTATGCTGCCGCATAGTCCTGCCGCAACCGACGCAACATGTTGATCATGCCGTAGATGGCACCGGTGGGCGCACCCGCTGCATTGCGCAGATCGGGCATCGCATGGAAGGCCCGGTATAAATAACTCGAACCATCCACCAGCAACAGGGTTTTATTCATATGGAAAGCGACCGGAAACGCGTGCCGCGCCTGCGGCAATTGACCAACGTGGAGCGAGCGACTTCGCGCAAGGCAAGCGAGTCGTGGCAGATGTTCACGATTATGGCAGAGTTTATCGATGCTGCTGAACGGCTCTCGGAGATCCGGCCGGCTGTCTCCATGTTCGGATCGGCACGCATCAGGCCGGGTGATCCGTATTACGAGATTACGGTCGATATCGCCCGCCGTTTGTCCGATGAAGGCTTCTCGGTTATCTCCGGTGGCGGCCCCGGCATTATGGAGGCGGCCAACAAAGGTGCCTACGAAGGTCGCTCCCCATCGATTGGCCTGAATATTGAACTACCACGCGAACAAGCGAGCAACACCTGGCAAAACATTTCCCTGTCGTTCCGTCATTTTTTTGCTCGCAAGGTGGCTTTTGTCAAATATGCCGACGCCTATGTCGTCCTGCCGGGCGGCTTTGGCACCCTCGATGAATTATCCGAGGTACTGGCCCTGATACAGACCGGCAAGACCCGCCGCATCCCCGTCATTCTGGTGGGCGCGCAGTTCTGGTCCGGCCTGCTCGATTGGTTTCGCGACACCCTCGTGGGGCAGGGCTTGGTAGACGCGGAGGATATGCACCTGCTGCAACTCATCGATGACCCCGCCCACATTGTCGAGGCGATTTTCACCTTCTACGAAGCCCGCGATATCGTTCCCGAGGAAACCGAGCACCCGCATCGCTCCTTCCTCTGAGCCGATGCACGATGCGCGAACGGGTGCTTTGCTAGAATGAGGTCTACCGATGTGATCCACCGGGGAGCCCAGTCATGAACCACTACCGCCCACTGCATTTGCGCCCTGCTGGCGCGAGCATCGTCCTCGCCCTGGCCGCCTGCGCTCAAGGGTCGGCATGGGCTGCAGCCCCACTGCAACCCTTGCCCGATGATCCTTCGGCATCCATGGCGGTGGGCGATGGAACCACCGAGATCACGCAAAAGCGCGAGCAGAATGCAGTCACCTCGGTTCGCGTACGTCGTGGCACCAACACCTATTACGTAACGCCTGCAGAACAGATCCCCTCATCGGAAGCAGGCGGTCGTGCCGCGCAGTGGGAAATTTTCCAGTTTCGGCCGGATCGTCCGAAAGAAATCCAACCCGCACCACCGCCCGCACTCAACCGCTGAGCCAGCGCCTCACGGCGCTTTTCCAGCGGCGGCCATTCCCGGACGGTGGGTCCCGATCACTTATCCCGTTTCACTTCTGTTTCCTAATTTATGGCAGTTTTTACTTCGGTTAGTCTGGAAGAGGTCATCCCTTGGGCGGAGCAGTTCGCGGTTGGCGCAATCCGCTCGCTGGAAGGAATTTCCTCGGGCATAGAGAACAGCAATTTCTTTCTCTCCACCGAGCAGGGCGAATTCGTGCTGACCATTTTCGAGAAACTGACATTCGAGCAACTGCCTTTTTACCTGAACCTGATGCGCCATCTGGCCGAGCGTGGGGTGCGGGTACCTGCGCCGCTGCAAAACAAGCGTGGCGAGCTGATCGCCGCGCTGCACGACAAGCCAGCGGCCTTGGTCACCCGGCTAAGAGGGCAATGGCAACCGTCACCACAGGTCGTGCATTGCGCCGAAGTCGGTCGCATGCTCGCGAAGATGCATCTCGCTGCCCGAGATTTCACGCTCCATCAACCCAATCTGCGCGGGCTCGATTGGTGGCGTGAGACCACACCACACGTACTACCCTTCCTCTCCTCGGAGAACCAGCAGCTGCTGCGTGCAGAGATGGATTTTCAGGAAGCCTTCAGCGCCTTGCCCACCTACCAGAACTTACCTACTGGCCCAATACATGCCGACCTGTTCCGCAATAATGTCATGTTCGAGGGCGAACAACTGACTGGTTTTTTTGATTTTTATTTCGCCGGTTGCGATACCTGGTTATTTGATATTGCTGTCACCGTCAACGACTGGTGCATCGATCTTGATACCGGCGAGACAGACGCAAATCGCGTGAGAGCAATGCTGGATGCCTACGCATCGGTGCGTCCTTTTTGCGCCGATGAAAAGCAGTCATGGGCTGCGATGCTGCGTGCAGGCGCATTGCGATTCTGGCTGTCACGGCTGTACGATTTTTACCTGCCACGAGAGGCCGAGCTCCTCAGCCCGCATGATCCAACGCACTTCGAACGCATACTCCGCCACCGAATCTCACATGCCGTTGAGGCACTGCCCTGACCATGGACCGCATACCCACAAGCACAGGCATTGACTGGATTCGTCAGGGCTTCGCGCTCTTCCGGCAGCAACCGGCAGAGCTGTCCATGCTCTTCCTGCTGTACATGCTGCTGATGTTCTCGCTATCACTGATACCCATGGTCGGCCAGATGCTGCCACTGCTGCTGGTGCCGGCATTCTCCATGGCCTTCATGCAGGCTTGTGTGGAAATTGACGCCGGGCGCAAGGCACGCCCCAGCCTGCTGCTGACCGCGTTTCGCTCGCCAGCACTAGGCACATTGCTACGGCTCGGTGCCTTGTATCTACTGGCCGCGATTGGCTGCGTGCTAGCGTCCTCCGTGATTGACGGCGGCAGCTTCTGGCGGTTGAAGTCCGGACAACTGCCCGCCGATGACAAAACACTGCAGCTCAATGATTTACCCTTGGCGATGATGTTCGCCTCTTTGCTGTACATGCCCTTCGCGATGGCATTCTGGCACGCTGCGCCACTGGCCACCTGGCAAGGCATGGGATTGTTCAAAGCAATTTTTTACAGCTTTTTTGCGGTCAGACGCTGTGGGCGGGCTTTCATCGCCTACACACTGGGGTGGATCGTGATAGGCATTGCACTGCCTGCCATCGTCAGCGCCCTACTGAGTTTGCTGCTGGGCAAGACTCTGGTCACCGTGATGTTGCTAATGCCACTGTCAGTGATTTTGACCATCGTGATGTACTGCTCTTTCTATCCCACCTATCTGCAGGTTTTTGAGCGTCCGGAACCAATTTAAACCTCGCTTCACATATTTTAAAATCTCAAATTTTCTGCAAGGATTGTCTCATTAACGAGACAGTCCATTGGAAGGTGCGCTTTTTTGGAAATCAAACCAATTTTCAGAGAGAGGTATCGCTGTGAGCAAAATAAACAATCCAGCTGGCCCCAGAGTACATTTTGATTATTCGGAAAGACAAAATGCTCCTGGTATGGACGGACAGATCAGCGGCATCATGTACGAAAAAAAAATTCAAAAACCCGATGGGACCGTCACTATCAAATTAAAAAATTTCTCTTTAAACAGTGCCGGCTTTCACACTAAAGCCCTGCTTAGTGGCTATACCCCTCTCAGAGGGGAAACCGCAAAAGCTTACATGGAGAGCCGAGGCTTGACGGGCGAGAACTTGGAGACCGTATTTCAAAATCTTAGCTCCAGCAAATATTTTTCGGCCAGCACTTTCAAGAGCACAATTGATGCAGCTCGCCAGACACAAAGAGCGAATGAATTGTCCCGCATCGACGCGATAATTAAGGATATCCTCAGTTAGATTGATGGCAGGCTGCTCTCAAAATTTTTACATAGCCATTTATGAATTTCTTGAGATGCGAGAAAATTCTCTTAATTACCTACACTGCGCGGATACGACTATATTTTTTTACGTGATAACTACCAACGATATCAGAGGTCCCATCAAAATGAGCGTCGCAAAGTAGCACGGTCGCTGGCAAGGCGGCCCTAACGCATCCAGCGGCATTTTGATAGGGCCTCTTTGTAACAGGTCGATGAAAGCTGTTTATTCACCTTAAAAGGACTCAATCAATAATGCTCTTCAAGAAAGATGTCTTCGTTCGCCCTAGTGGCGATTTACCCAGTACTACCCAGTCGATAGGCAAATCGCAAGACAGCTCGCAAGGCTACACGCTAATCAGCGGAGGCCCTGAGTCAAAGTCTTTTCTGAGCAAACTCAAAAATCTTGGTTACACGCTCAGCGCTCCTTTCAGGGCGATATTGCGAAATAAAATCGACAATACCGTCGGACATCAGAAAGCTACTATTGCAATGAAGAATATCAACTCAGAGGTGACCACTGCAGGCCCTGAGCACCCCATCAGCCCGGGGTTCAGTAGGAGTGGGCATCACCGCTCAATCGAGAATCGAATTTTTGGATAAGCGCAAGATACCCACACCGCCTTTATTCAATACGTTCCAGCTTGGCCACGCCTAGATCGAGCAGTTTCATTCCGCTCTTCCCGAAATTGATGTTTGCGCGCGCCAGTGTGCCACTGCCTTCAATATTTACGATCACACCTTCGCCGAATTTCTGATGCCGAACGCTCTGGCCAACACGCCAACGGACGTCTTTCCGAA
This sequence comes from Oxalobacteraceae bacterium, assembly GCA_900299005.1. Classification (GTDB taxonomy): domain Bacteria; phylum Pseudomonadota; class Gammaproteobacteria; order Burkholderiales; family Burkholderiaceae_D; genus Pernthalerella. Next base: position 15,532 of record OMID01000084.1, on the reverse strand, counting down.
CATTGAATGATTGTGCAATCGGGTTGTTACCGCTCTCCGGGGCTTCTGCCCATGCCGTCTTTTGCAAACCAGCGAGCCATTGCGGCTGTACACGAGGCGATAACCATTTGAGCGAATCTTCGGGTAATTCTTCCAGAAAGCGTGAGCGTATGTTGTAGCGTGTCTGACCATGCAGCATGCGGGTCTGCGCAAAGCTGATGTAGAGCCGTTTTCTTGCGCGAGTAATGGCCACATACATGAGCCGACGCTCCTCCTCGATGCCATCGTCCATCGCTTCACTGTTCTCATGCGGAAAAAGGCCTTCTTCCAGTCCTGTAATGAACACTGCATCGAATTCCAAACCTTTGGCGGCGTGTACCGTCATCAGTTGTATCGCATCCTGCCCGGCCTGCGCCTGATTATCGCCCGCCTCCAGCGACGCATGGGAAAGAAAAGCAGACAATGGCGACATTACCGCCGTCAATGGGGCATCGGCGTCGATGATGTCGATGCCATCGCCCATCACCAGCGCTGTCGTGACGCCATCGACTTGCGGGCCAATCAGTGCTGGAGAATCGGTACGAAACCCTTCCTCCGACAAAAAGAGCGCAGCAGCACTCACCAATTGCTCCAGATTCTCGATACGATCAGCACCCTCTTTTTCCCCCTGGTAGTGCGAGATCAGTGTGCTTTTTTCCAGCATAACCTGCACCATTTCCTGCAAGGGTAAACGCTCGGTCTCGAACCGGAGACCTTCGATCAGTTTGACGAAGGCCGTCAGCACCGCGCCGGCTTTACCAGCAACATAAGGTACTGCGGCATACAGTGAAATACTGTACTGTCGCGCAGTATCCTGCAATTGCTCGATACTACGCGCGCCAATGCCGCGTGTCGGAAAATTCACTACCCGCAAAAAAGCGGAATCATTATGCGGATTGTCGATGAGTTGCAGATAAGCGATCGCATGTTTGACTTCTGCGCGCTCAAAAAAGCGCTGACCGCCATACACGCGATAAGGAAGATTCGCAGAGAAAAGTGCGTGCTCAATCACGCGAGATTGCGCATTGGATCGATAGAGCACCGCAATCTCGCTGCGCAGCCATCCTTCAGCGATCAGACTCTTGGCTTCTTCAATCAGCCACTGGGCTTCTTGCAAATCGCTGGAGGCTTCAAACACACGCACTTGCTCGCCGTGACCGGCATCGGTTCGCAGGTTCTTACCCAGCCGGCGCGTGTTATGCGATATCAGCTGGTTTGCGGTATCAAGGATATGACCTTGTGATCGGTAATTCTGCTCCAGCTTGATCAGATTCGGCACATTGAATTCACGCTCAAAGGCCGCCATATTGCCAACGTTGGCACCGCGAAAAGCGTATATACTCTGGTCGTCATCGCCCACAGCGAAGACAGCACCCTGCTCCCCAGCGAGCAGGGTCAGCCACTTGTATTGCAGATCATTGGTATCCTGGAATTCATCGACCAAAATATGCTTGAAGCGTGCCTGATAATGCTCGCGCAAAGGCTGATTTCGCGAGAGTAGCTCGTAAGAGCGAAGCAGCAGTTCGGCAAAATCAACCACACCTTCACGCTGGCATTGATCATCATAAGCCTGATAGAGCTCGGCAAACTTGCGCTGATAATCATCGCTAGCTTGTACTTGATGCGCGCGCAGGCCCTGATCCTTTGCACTGTTGATAAAGTACATCAGATACTTGGGCGGATACTTTTCATCATCAATGTTCAGACGTTTTAGTAATCGCTTTATCGCTGATAACTGATCTTGCGAATCGAGGATCTGGAAAGTTTGCGGCAAAGCCGCATCTCGGTAGTGAGCTCGCAGTAACCGGTTGCACAGTCCGTGGAAGGTACCTATCCACAGGCCACGGGTATTAATAGGCAACATGGCTGACAGCCTGGCCAACATCTCCTTGGCTGCCTTGTTAGTGAAGGTAACGGCAAGCACACCTGCGGGTGAGATCTGTCCCGTCTGTATCAGCCAGGCGATGCGGGTCGTGAGAACGCGGGTTTTACCAGAGCCGGCACCGGCAAGTACCAGTGCAGGCTGTGCAGGAAGCGTGACAGCAGCAAGCTGCTCGGGGTTAAGATTGTGCAGAAGGTTTTGCATCGCCAGATTATACGGCCGTGCTGGCAAGCCGCTGCAGGGTGCGCCGTGTACCTGGCAGACACCGAAGAATCTCGGAGTAACAACGCTTGACGCCATCAGCGTCATGGCGTCAGGTGAACGAGGTCCCCAGTGTCAGGCGCCGGCCGGCAAGTCGCCTGCCGGCACCTCGACGAGGGACGTCTTCGATTGCCAGGTCAGCGCAAGCTGTCTGTCATGCATCACTACAGACAAATTTGTCTCACGGGTGACGGCAGCCATTCACACCAATCAAACTCGTTGGTCCGCCTTACTGCCATCAGCGTGCGGATCTATGGCAATTTCGTAAGCGCCCTCCGTTTCCGTCGGCGTTAGTATCTCTTCCGATAGCGAGGCCGTGTCCAGCTGAAGATCGGAATCCAGACTCACCTCGGCCAAATAGCCTGGTGCGCCTGCCTTTGGCCAGGTGCGAAGTAGGGAGGGTTCATCTGTAGGCGATTCCGTTTGCGCTGAATGACTGGGCTCGTTTAACGGCAGCGCTGCCAAGGACTTGAATTTTGTTGGAGAATCGGGCTCCATCCCATCCATGGCAGTTTTAGATTTTTCCCATTTTTTCTGAAAGATAAGCGATCGCTCCGGGCTTGATATCTTTTCCGAAGGCTTCGCATTTTTGGGAAGCGTATCCACAATCGTGCCGCAGACCGAGGTCATCGTGCTTTGCCAGCTAAACATCACCATGCGGTTAGTTGTCTGGCCTACCACACGCTTTTCCACGTGAGCCAGCCACGCTTCGGCGAATTTGCGAATCAGATCCTGCTGCGGACTATGCCGAATAAGGTATACCAAGCTTTGAGTGCGGCCCTCTTGTGCCAGATAGGAACTTATCAGCGTGAACATACTTTGCAGGATCATTTTTTGTTCTTCAAAAGACATTGTCTTTTCTCTCAAAAAGAGTGCCTCTTTCATATTGCGCAGATCTGAATTGCTCATCCTGATGAATTGCCGCAGATATTCTTGCTGCGTTTTTGGTCCAGGCTTGGTGGCGGTGCGAAGTGCCTTGATTTTCTCTTTTGGCTCGGAGCTGCGGATGTGATTGTTCAGGGGTCTCAGCATGTCTGCCACTTCGCCCGCAGTGAAATCTCTTCGGACGATATCTTTTTTCATCACTTGCCTACGTAATTGCATGATGTCTAATTTTTGCTGCTTACCAAGCGATTCTTTTCCTGACAAAGAATCGCTTGATTGTGTCAGCAGATTGACCATATCCTGACGATGACGCTGGATACTGGCCGCCTTAAAGCCGGCAACAACCGCATTCTCTTTCTTCGGCATGTAGAGATACCAGTTATTGACCGGATCTTTGCCAGCACGGACGATCGTATTACTTTGCTTGTAATTTACGGCGTCGTACATTTCGGTGATCCTCTTGGCACCTCCACCCGGTGACAAAGGGACAAGATTTCTCTTGTTGTGATGATGAATTCTATTGGTGGCCTGCATGGATTGACTCCTTAAAAAAATCAGACGCGTACTGATGGGTTAGTATGTTGAAAGGTCCCGATCATATCGTCGACCGATATCTCGATAACCTCGATGAAGTTTTTTGTAGTGGCAGAGAAATCCAGGATGGCGTCGGTGATCTCTGCCAATGTCCACTCGTTAGGCGTAAATTCGCTAATCAGCAGTAGCTCACCCTCTGGCCCAGTCAATGCCACGCGCAACGAGGCCTGATCGGCGCAAAGAAGATTCGAGCAGAGCATGGTTGTGTAGACAGATTCCCGTTCAGCCTCCTCGGGCTGACCCATGCAAGCCGACAAAATCAGACGTGCCGGCTGCTTGATATAACTGATTCCAATAGCGAGTCCTTGCACTGTACTCACTGACCAGCTCTGTTCATCCTCTTGAATCAGCGCATCAATCCATTCCACGGACGGACCTAGGGCCTGCATCTGATGCTGAAAATGGGCAAGGGTGTTTGACACGACAATATTCCTACGACAGTTATCGAACATCGAACGATATGATCAATAAATTCAGATCGATCATATCGATCACTGAAATTCAGTCGTAAGTTGCCGACCCCAAGTGTTGGTTCCGGGAATTTAGAAAATTAAGAAGGCGATAATCGGACCGATCGTGGGGGTCATGCTCACCGAAATCGGCGATAGATGAGTGAGGGTCGTTTTACGACGCACTAGCATCATCGTGCGAATTGAGAAGCTGTCAAATCAGAGGCTTACAGGTATCTACCAAAGTAGACATCTTGCGCTGTTGAATTCATCAGCGCTTCCATCGTTTTTCAATGCCTTGTCTGCGCTGGCAGGACAAGTATCGACCCTGGGCTTCAACGCGCCCCCAATTGTTGAGGAGCGTTCGAGATATGGATTTTTAATGGGCAGGGAAAAGTCGAGCAAACGCAGCCGCTGCCTCAAAAGGGAATTCGCTCTGGTAGATACTGCTGATCGCAGCAACCAGATCTGCTCCCTCCTCGACCAACGGGCGGGAGTTATCCGGGGTCATGCCACCGATGACACATACGGGCAACGATAATTCGCGCTTGGCGCGAGACACCATGTCACGCGGCGTCGTGACGTCATATGTTTTGACACGTGACGGATAAAATCCACCAAACGCAATATAACTAGCACCGGCCGCAGCTGCATCACGCGCCAGCTGTAAATCGCCGTAGCAAGATGCGCCAACGATTTTGTCCGCGCCAATGTCGGCACGCACCTTGGCCACCGGGCTATCCATCCCGCCGACATGAAGACCATCGGCATCAATCTGCTGACACAGCGACAGATGATCATTGATGATAAAAGGCACGCCATGACGTCGACACAGGGCGAGCAAAGCACTCGCCTGCTCCTTGCGCAAGGTCTCGCTGGCCGTCTTGTGCCGGTATTGAACCAGCGCCGTGCCTGCATTCAATGCCTGCGCGGTGATATTGACCAAGCGATCCGTATCGTCCCAATCGGGCGTGACGAGATATAAGCCTTTCATTGTTGCTCCTGAAATCCTGCACTCCATCGACCCGGCACACGCTGGCCAGCCGCAATCCGGTATGCCGACTGCAAGCTGCGGTGCACATAAGCCTGTGCGCGCTGCATCGCCGCAGCGACTGGCTGGCCCAGCGCCAGACAAGCGGCCAGGGCGGCGGCCAGCGTGCAGCCGGTACCATGAAACTCCCCGGGCAGGCGCGCCCACTGAAACGCCCTTCGCTCCTGACCATGAAACCAGTGGTTGATCACGTCCTCACCCTCGTCATGCCCCCCTTTGATTAGCACATGCGATGCCAGCGATTGCAAGTGCTGCGCCTGCTGAAGTAAATCTCGCTCGCCTTCACACAGACGCTCTGCTTCAGGCAAGTTCGGTGTCAGTACAGTGGCTAGCGAAAGCAAGGGGCGGATTGTCTGCACAGCATCTTCACGAGAGAGCGCATCGCCATGCCCACTGGCGAGCACGGTATCGATCACCACAGGCAGCGAGGGGTGCCTTGCGCGCAAACCCTCGAGCGTCTCGACAATCACCCTGACATTGTCTCGACTGCCCGTAATGCCCACCTTGACCGCAGCCACCGCCATCTTGCCAAGCAATGCCGCAACCTGGGCGCGCAGCAGGTCCGGTTCGACGGGATGAATCGCATGCACTCGGTCATTGTCCTGCACGGTCAGTGTGGTGATGATCGGCAGGGCATGTGCTCCCATCGCGCCAATCGCTTCAATGTCAGCCTGTATGCCGGCACCACCACTCGGATCGAGTCCGGCAAACACCAGCACGCAGGGCTTGTTCATGCAACGCGACCCGCCATGGGAGAGGACGGCGATGCAGCAAAGCGGCGCGGGATACGGCCAGCCAGATAAGCATCGCGCCCTGCCTCAACTGCCAGTTTCATCGCTCGCGCCATGCGTATCGGATCTTTTGCGCCAGCAATGGCGGTATTCATCAGCACACCATCACAGCCAAGTTCCATGGCGATCGCAGCATCCGAAGCGGTGCCCACGCCGGCATCCACCAGCACGGGCACTTTGGCCTGCTCAATAATCAGCGATAAGTTCCACGGATTGAGAATGCCCATGCCCGAGCCAATCAGGGAGGCCAGTGGCATCACGGCGCAGCAACCAATCTCTTCGAGCATCTTGGCCTGTATCGGGTCATCACTGCAGTAGACCATCACATCAAAGCCCTCTTTGACCAGGATGTCAGCCGCCTTCAGGGTCTCTGGCATGTTGGGAAACAAGGTTTTCTCGTCGCCCAAGACTTCAAGCTTGACCAGCTTGTGACCATTCAGCAGTTCACGGGCGAGCTGCAGCGTGTACACCGCATCATTGGCGTTGTAGCAGCCCGCCGTGTTGGGCAAGATGGTGTATTTCGTGGGGGGTACCGCGTCCAGCAAGCTGGGGGCGTTCGGATCCTGCCCGATATTGACGCGGCGAATCGCCACCGTAATGATGTCGGCACCGCTGGCTTCGGTAGCAAGACGGGTCTCGTCCAGATCTTTATACTTCCCGCTACCCACCAGCAGTCGGGAACGGTAAGTTTTGCCCGCAATGGTCAGGCCGTGGTTTTGATGATTATCCATAATCTTGAAAAAATCCTTATCGGGTCTGCGGCGATGAATCCGCTTGCGCTGGCATGACAAATCCCCACTGCATAGCCGGCCACCGGGTAATCAACCCCCGCCAATCGCTCGCACGATATCCACCTTGTCACCTGAGGCAAAGCGATGCTCACGCCATTGGGCTCGTGGCACCACTTCACGATTGATGGCAATGGCCAGTGCCTGATTTGTCAGCGACAAGGCATCGATCAGATCCTGCACACTATCGGTACCGGCAATCGTACGTGCCTGGCCATTGAGTTCGATGGAAATCGTCACGCTCATGATCACTGCTTGCGGTAGAGCTCGGCACCGGTCTTGACGAATTCCACTGCCTTGACTTCCATGCCCTGCTTCAATGCTTCGATATCACTGATACCTTGTTTTTCGGCGTAATCACGAACCTCCTGCGTGATCTTCATCGAGCAGAAATGGGGGCCACACATCGAGCAGAAATGGGCAACCTTGGCCGAATCCTTTGGCAAGGTCTCGTCATGAAATTCACGCGCCTTGTCTGGATCAAGGCCAAGGTTAAACTGGTCTTCCCAGCGGAACTCGAAACGCGCTTTCGAGAGTGCATTGTCGCGAAGTTGCGCACCGGGGTGGCCCTTGGCCAGATCCGCCGCATGAGCTGCGATCTTGTAAGTGATGATGCCGTCCTTCACATCGGTCTTGTTCGGGAGGCCAAGATGCTCCTTGGGAGTGACATAGCAGAGCATGGCGGTGCCGTACCACCCTATCTGCGCTGCGCCGATACCCGAAGTGATGTGGTCGTAACCGGGCGCGATATCGGTCGTCAGCGGGCCCAGGGTGTAAAACGGCGCCTCGTGGCACTGCTCGAGCTGCAGATCCATGTTCTCTTTGATCATGTGCATGGGCACATGGCCGGGCCCTTCGATCATCACCTGAACATCATGTTTCCATGCAGTCTGCGTGAGTTCGCCCAGCGTCTTGAGCTCACCGAGCTGGGCATCATCGTTGGCGTCATAGATTGATCCGGGACGCAGGCCATCGCCAAGCGAGAACGCGACATCGTAGGCCTTCATGATGTCGCAGATCTCCTCGAAATGCTCGTACAGGAAGGATTCCTTGTGATGCGCAAGGCACCACTTGGCCATGATCGACCCCCCGCGCGAGACAATGCCGGTCATCCGCTTGGCGGTCAGCGGTACGTAGCGCAGCAGTACGCCGGCATGGATGGTGAAATAATCCACGCCCTGTTCGGCTTGCTCGATCAGCGTGTCACGGAAAATTTCCCAGGTCAGATCTTCGGCCTTGCCATGCACCTTCTCCAGCGCCTGATAGATCGGTACGGTGCCAATGGGCACTGGCGCATTACGGATAATCCATTCACGTGTTTCGTGAATGTGCTTGCCAGTGGAGAGGTCCATCACGGTGTCGCCGCCCCAGCGGATCGACCAGGTCATTTTCTCGACTTCTTCACCGATAGATGAGGTCACCGCCGAATTGCCAATGTTGGCATTGATCTTCACAAGGAAATTGCGACCGATGATCATCGGCTCGCTTTCCGGGTGATTGATATTGGAAGGAATAATCGCGCGACCCAAGGCCACCTCACTGCGAACAAATTCCGGCGTGATCTCTTCGGGTATCGAAGCACCGAAGGATTGTCCGCGATGCTGACGACCGATCAGCTCGGCCAGTCGGGCGCCGTTGGGGCCAGAGGTCTTGAGACTTTCCAGGTACTCCCGGCGCTGCAGATTTTCGCGAATCGCGATGAACTCCATTTCCGGGGTGATGATCCCCTGCCGTGCATAGTGCATCTGTGTGACGTTCTTGCCCGCCTTCGCCCGGCGTGGCTTGCGGTGCAGATTGAAGCGCAGTTCAGCCAGCTTGGGGTCGTTCAGACGTTCAATGCCATAGGCAGAGCTTGGCCCCGACAGCTCCTCGGTGTCATTGCGTTCGGCAATCCACGCAGCGCGCAAGGCCGGCAGGCCAGAGCGAATATCGATGGTCGCCGCCGGATCGGTATAAGGGCCTGATGTGTCGTACACAAAGAGCGGTGGATTTTTTTCTGCACCGAACGAGGCGGGTGTGTCGCTCTGCGTGATTTCGCGCATCGGTACCAAGATGTCAGGACGCGAGCCCTGCACATAGATCTTGCGCGAATTCGGCAGCGGCTGGATCGCGGCTTCATCCACCGTGGCGGTGGCAGCGAGGAACTGCGGATTGGCGTTCATGGGCTTCCTTTGCTTCGTTGGTGCGAAGGAAGCGGGCACTGAAGAGGAACTCGTGACCTCGCCTCCCTTCGCTGGCATTATCCAGATCAGGTTCAAGGGTATTTCTCACCCGAGCAGTCAGATACTGTCAGGACCCCTGGCGTACTTGCTTCTGCGTGATGGCAGATGGCTGCATTATAGCTGGCTTGGCAGCATCCGACCCACGCTTTGAGCGCTTGGGGCATGGCATTCTCGTCGATGTCGCTGCCCGAACCCGGCAGGCTTCCCCCTTTATAATGCAAGGCTTTGCGAACAAGCACCCAAGCTGATAACAATCATGGAATTAGCCAAGGCCTTCGAGCCTACCGAGATCGAACAACACTGGCGTGCCGAGTGGGAAAAGCGCAGCTATTTCACCGCGACGCTGGATGACGGCAAACCCGCCTTCTCGATTCAGCTACCGCCGCCCAATGTGACCGGCACACTGCACATGGGTCATGCGTTCAATCAAACCATCATGGATGGCCTGACACGGTATTACCGCATGCGTGGGCATAACACCGCATGGATACCCGGCACCGACCACGCCGGCATTGCCACGCAAATCGTCGTTGAGCGCCAGCTCGATGCACAAAAGGTATCGCGCCATGATCTGGGCCGTGACAAATTCCTCGACAAGGTCTGGGAATGGAAGGAACACTCAGGCTCCACCATCACCGGCCAGATGCGCCGCCTCGGCGCATCGACTGACTGGAGCCGCGAATACTTCACGATGGACGAGAAAATGTCCAAGGCAGTGACCGAAGTTTTCGTGCGCCTGTTCGAACAAGGGCTCATCTATCGGGGCAAGCGACTGGTGAACTGGGATCCGGTACTGGGAACCGCCGTCTCGGATCTGGAAGTCGTCTCTGAAGAAGAAGACGGCAGCCTGTGGCACATCCGCTATCCGCTGACCGATGGCAGCGGTCATCTGACTGTTGCCACGACGCGCCCTGAGACGCTGCTCGGCGACGTCGCGGTGGCGGTGGATCCAACCGACGAGCGCTATCAATCCCTGGTGGGCAAGTCATTGAAGCTGCCCCTGACCGATCGCGAGATTCCGGTCATTGCAGACAGCTATGTCGATAAAGAATTCGGCACAGGCTGTGTCAAGATTACGCCGGCCCATGATTTCAATGACTATGCCGTCGGACAACGCCATGGTCTTGCGCAGATCAGCATTTTCACGCTGGATGCCAAGATCAACGAGAACGGCCCTGCCCAGTACCGGGGCATGGATCGTTTCACGGCCCGCAAGCAGATCGTGGCCGATCTCGATGCACTCGGTCTGCTGGAATCAGTCAAGCCCCACAAGTTGATGGTGCCGCGTGGCGACCGCACGGGCGTGGTTATCGAACCCATGCTGACGGACCAGTGGTTTGTCGCCATGAGCAAGCCGGCACCAGCAGGGACGCATTTCCCCGGCAAGTCAATTGCCGAGGTCGCCCTCGAGAAAGTATCCAACGGTGAAATCAAATTCGTTCCCGAGAACTGGGTAACGACCTACAACCAGTGGCTGAACAATATTCAGGACTGGTGCATCTCGCGCCAGCTCTGGTGGGGCCATCAGATCCCCGCCTGGTATGACGATGCTGGCAGGCTTTATGTCGCTCGCGACGAAGCGGAGGCACAAGCCAAAGCCCGCGCAGCAGGATATTCGGGCCAGCTCTCGCGTGATGCCGATGTGCTGGATACCTGGTTCTCATCCGCGCTGGTGCCCTTTTCCTCCCTCGGGTGGCCAGAGCCAACACCGGACTACAAGCTCTTCCTGCCCTCGTCGGTACTGGTAACGGGCTTTGACATCATTTTCTTCTGGGTCGCACGCATGGTGATGATGACCTGCCATTTCACCGGCAAAGTGCCCTTCAATACCGTCTATGTACACGGCCTGGTGCGCGATGCACAAGGTCAGAAAATGTCCAAATCCAAGGGCAATACGCTGGACCCGATTGATCTGATCGATGGCATCGATGTGGAAACGCTGGTGAGCAAACGGACTTCTGGTCTGATGAACCCAAAACAGGCCGAGAGCATCGCCAAGGCCACGCGCAAGGAATTTAGCGGCGGCATACCCGCCTATGGCACAGATGCGCTGCGCTTTACGATGGCAAGCTACGCATCCCTGGGGCGCAATATCAACTTTGACCTGAGTCGCTGCGAAGGCTATCGCAATTTCTGCAACAAGCTCTGGAATGCCACGCGTTTCGTGCTGATGAATACCGAAGGCAAGGATTGCGGTCTGGCAGATCATGACGCACAAGCCTGTGCAACCGGCAGCTATCTGGATTTCTCTCAGGCTGACCGCTGGATCGTCTCCCTGTTGCAGCGTACTGAGACCGATGTAGAAAAAGGATTTGCCGAATACCGCTTCGACAATATTGCCTCGGCGATCTACAAATTCATCTGGGATGAGTACTGCGACTGGTATCTGGAGGTCGCCAAGGTGCAGATTCAGCAGGGCAGCGAGGCGCAGCAGCGCGCGACGCGGCGCACACTGCTGCGCGTGCTCGAAACCGTGCTCCGCCTGGCCCATCCGATCATTCCCTTCGTTACCGAGCAATTGTGGCAGACCGTCGCACCGCTGTCGGGCCGTACGCTGAATCCGGCTGGCGACTCCATCATGCGCCAAGCCTATCCTCTGCCGAATCTGAAAAAACTCGACGACACCGCTGAAGCCTGGATGACGGAGTTGAAATCCCTGACCGACGCCTGCCGCAATCTGCGCGGCGAAATGCAACTCTCGCCCGCACAGAAAGTACCGCTCATCCTCGAGGGCAGCGACCATGCCCGTCTGCAGGGCTTCGCACCCTACTTGCAAGCGCTGGCCAAGCTGTCGGAAGTTCAGGTCGTCGGTAATCTGCCGGCATCCCCGGCACCGGTATCGGTGGTCGGCAACGTTCGTCTGATGCTTAAAGTCGAAATCGACATAGCGGCCGAGCGCGAGCGCCTCAATAAGGAAATCACCCGCTTGCAAGGCGAGATTGCCAAGGCAACCGCCAAGCTCGGTAATGACAGCTTCGTGGCGCGAGCGCCCTCCGCCGTGGTCGCGCAAGAAAAAGAGCGCCTGACGGGCTTTACGGCCACCCTGGAGAAGCTGAACGAACAGATGTCAAAGCTGATGTAATCTGGGCAAAAAAGGAGAAACAAGATGGCTCGATGCTGGCTGGGTTTGCTGATGCTGTTGATGACATCGATCGTGCTGGCCGATAGCACGCCTGCCGGGCTGTGGCGTACGATTGATGATCACAGTGGCAAAGAAAAGTCACTGATACGCATCGTTGAAGTGACTGGGGAATTTCAGGGGACGATAGAAAAAATTTTTCCTGAGCCCGGCGAAGACCCGAACCCGAATTGCGAGAAATGTCCCGGCAATAAAAAGAACAAGCCCATTATCGGCATGATGATACTGACCGGCCTGAAAAAAGATAATGGCTTGTGGTCGGGGGGCGAGATACTGGATCCACAAAACGGCAAGACTTACCGTTGCAAAATGTGGCTGGAAAAGCAGGGCCGAGAGTTGCATGTACGGGGCTTTATCGGCGTGGCCCTGCTGGGAAGAACCCAGGTCTGGAAACGGGAAGAATAGCTCTTCTCTCCCCTCGACTTACTTGAAGTCACAGGCCAGCCATAAGCATCCGCAATAGTCAGTTAAAGCCGGCTTTGTTTGGCACAGTGATCGAACGCCATACTTTTCGTATCCCACACAATGCCCCCGGCGCGGCGGGCTTTGGGTACGTCCCGACCTCAACGATCCGTAAAAATCGAAAGATGTCTAAAGGTAAGTCTTGAAGCCTTTGTGAGGCGATCAGAGCATCATTTTTCGGTCCTTGATCATTAATATGCTACCGCATCGTTGCCGAGGATGCGTACTCAGATGCACCCGTTTGAGAAGTAGTGACGGCATGCGCAGCAAGATTGTCGTTAACGACGGGTGGGTTTTGATCATGCCTGACAGAGGCCAATCGATCACTACTCATTTGCATTCCTTTGGATCAATTGAAGCCTGCATTCTCGAGGCGGTATAAACCCAAGGGACGAGTAACTGACAGCCGTTTTAATCTTTCGTGGCTATGAGAAGGGGTTGCACTACCATTCGTTGCATTTCAATCGGAGGATGATGTAGTCAGGAGAGGCCATAAGCTATCGCTAGGCCCCTTGCTCCCACAAATCCCCGTTAGGGCTCGCGCGCGGTGCCGTCACGCCAAAGTGCTGATACGCGGCAGGCGTCGCGATGCGGCCGCGCGGCGTGCGCTGCAGATAGCCTTGCTGGATCAGATAAGGTTCCAGTACATCCTCGATGGTATCGCGCTCTTCGCCAATGGCGGCCGCGAGGTTGTCTAGCCCGACCGGACCGCCGCTGAACTTGAACAGCACGGCTTCCAGCAATTTTCTGTCCATCAGATCAAAACCTACCGGGTCGACATCGAGCATCTTTAGCGCGGCATCGGCCATGGACTGCGTGATCTCGCCCTTCCCTTTCACCTCGGCGTAATCGCGCACACGTCGGAGCAGCCGATTGGCGATACGAGGCGTGCCACGGCTGCGTTTTGCGATTTCAAGCGCCCCATTGTCGAGAATCGGCGCATTGAGCAGGGCTGCGCTGCGGGTCACGATGCGCGCCAATTCTTGCGGCGTATAAAACTCAAGGCGGGCAACAATCCCAAAACGGTCGCGCAAGGGATTGGTCAGCATGCCCGCCCGCGTGGTGGCACCCACCAGCGTGAAGGGCTGCAGGTCGAGCCGTACCGAGCGTGCGGCCGGCCCCTCGCCGATCATGATATCGATCTGGTAATCCTCGAGCGCCGGATAAAGAATTTCTTCGACGACTGGAGACAAGCGGTGGATCTCGTCAATGAACAGCACATCATTGGCTTCCAGATTGGTCAGTAGCGCGGCAAGATCACCCGCACGCTCCAGGACAGGGCCCGATGTCTGACGCAGATTGACGCCCATCTCGCGGGCAATGATGTGCGCCAGCGTGGTCTTGCCCAGACCGGGCGGGCCAAACAACAAGGTATGGTCCAGCGCTTCGCCGCGCTTGCGGGCCGCGGCGATGAAAATTTCCAGTTGTTCGCGGGCTTTTTGCTGGCCGACATAGTCATCCAGCTTTTGCGGACGCAACGCGCGCTCTATGGCCTCTTCATTAGGTGAGGCGGGGGTGGCCGCAATGATGCGCTGCTCACTGAAATCGTCGGTCTGTATGCTCATGAAGCGATTGTATCGCGGGCGAGTCTGCTTTAGCCCTTGGACAGCGCCTTCAATGCATGACGGATGCCCTCAGATACCGAGCTCCCTGCGGGCACCTGCTTGAGCGCGAGCGCCGCTTCTTTGTCGGAATAGCCCAGCGCAATGAGGGCATTCAGCACATCGGTGTTGGCGTCGGAAGCGGACGCCGCAGCGCCAATATCAGCGCCCAGCTTGCCCTTGAGTTCCAGCAGCAAACGCTCCGCGGTCTTTTTACCGATGCCGGGAATCCTGGTCAGCCGACCCGCTTCCTGCAGCGTGACGGCCTGCGCCAGATCAGTCACCGACATGCCGGACAAAAGCGAGAGCGCAGTGCGCGCGCCCACGCCACTGATCTTGATCAGCTCCCGAAACAGCTCACGCTCCTGCGCAGTGCCAAAGCCATACAACAGCTGCGCATCTTCACGGACGATCAGGTGGGTGAGCAACAGTACTTTCTCCCCGGTTGAAGGCAGGTGGTAGAAGGTACTCATGGGTACGCTCACTTCATAGCCCACGCCATTGCAATCTACCAGTAACTGTAGTGGGTGCTTCTCGATCAGGATTCCGGAGAGACGGCCAATCATGAGAGGACTCGCAATAAATGAATGGCAGGATGATATCAGCCGATCAGACGACCACCGCGCACGCGCAGACCTTTGCGAGCAAGCTCGGGCGCGAAACCGGATAGCGCGGTCATCCCGGCACTCGCATGAGCATGACAAATCGCCACGCCCAGCGCATCCGCCGCATCGGTACCCGGCAAACCATCGAGCTGCAGCAGGTGCTGCACCATGGCCTGCACCTGAGATTTGTGTGCCTTGCCCCGCCCGACTACGGCTTTTTTTATCTGCAGCGCAGTGTACTCGGCCACCGATAAATTGGCACCCACCAGTCCGCAGATTGCAGCACCTCTCGCTTGCCCGAGCAGTAAGGTGGACTGCGGATTCACATTCGAAAAAACAATTTCTATCGCCGCACAATCAGGCCGGTAAGTGGCAACCAACTCACCGACGCTAGTTAAAATCACTTTCAGCCTCGACGGCAGATCTCCCTCGGGAATGCGTATGGTGCCAGAGGCCGTATAAGACAACCGCTGACCGACCTTGCGTATCACGCCAAAGCCGGTCACGCGCAGTCCGGGGTCTATACCGAGAATTTTCATCACGCCATTATGACAGCAGGCCGGGGTAGAGGTCGTGACGGTGGCGCTTGCTTTCTTCGATGAGTGAAATTTTTCAGTCCTGCTTACAGGCCATTATCTGCTTTGTATGCTGGGTAGCCGGGACAGACATGGGTCCCAGCTTTCGCTGGGACGACGGGGTGTAGGTGGCTTGAGGGGTGGGAGACGCTGGGTTGACGACGTGCGCCATGGATGTACAAGGCGGTGGCGTTGCCGCGCATTGTCAT
>OMID01000083.1 GCA_900299005.1 Oxalobacteraceae bacterium | reverse complement strand
ACCTACTCTGGCAGTGCCGCTCGCATTGAAACACCCGTGGCACACAACGAGGGATCCTGACTTTCGTCAGGATGACGACTTAAGGGTCACACCCAACCCACCGTCGTCCCAGCGCAAGCGGGGACCCATGCCTACCTACTCTGGCAGTGCCGCTCGTATTGAAACGCCCGTGGCACACAACGAGGGATCCTGACTTTCGTCAGGATGACGACTTTAGGGTCACACCCAACCCACCGTCGTCCCAGCGCAAGCTGGGACCCATGCCTACTCTGGCAGTGGCGCTCGCATTGAAACGCCCGTGGTACACATCGATGGATCCTGACTTTCGTCAGGATGACGACTTGAGGGTCACCCCCAACCCACCATGCCTAAACTCATCACGGTACCGATGCCCATTGCGATCCCTTGACATGTCTCGGCAGGATTGAGGGACTGGTCTTCGTTGTGTTCTCTGCGGGTCAGGGAGGCTAGGACAGTCAGCATGGAACCAGTGGCCGGTGCCAGCATTGGCGCGGGCGCTCCGGTGCTGGCAACATTCGCTCTTGCTGCCCCCATCAGAGCGCCTGTTCCAGTCCCGATTTTCAAAGCGATCGATGGTGTACCTTTTTGTCTCGATGCCAGCGTATAAGCGACTACGCTGCCACAGGCTTTGAGATGTAAAAAAAGCACTTAGATCACTCTAAATGCTTGATTTACTTAAATTTAGCTGGTGGTGATAGGTGGACTTGAACCACCGACCCCAGCATTATGAGTGCTGTGCTCTAACCAGCTGAGCTATATCACCACGAAGCCGGCGATTATCGCGGTTGGGTGGCTTGGTGTCAACCCAGCCGACGCTGCACCGCTTTCAGCATTGGGGTGGCGGGATGCTCGGAGAGGCAATCAATCACGAGGCGATCTTCCATGCTTCTCAGCCAGGTGAGCTGCCGTTTGGCCAGTTGTCGCGTGGCGGCGATGCCTTTTTCTCGCAGCGCGGTCTTGTCGAATTTTCCGTCGAGGTAGTCCCAGGCTTGCCGGTAACCTACGCAGCGTATCGAGGGCAAGCCGGGATGAAGATCGCCTCTCTCGCGAAGTGCAATGACTTCATCCAGCAAGCTTGGGGTCGCAGACAACATTGCGTCAAACCGGTCGGCGATTCGCTGATGTAGCGAGCTACGTATTGATGGTTCGAGGGCGAAAGAAATCAGCTCGAAGGGAAGCGATGGTCGTGATCCTTTGGCAATCAGCGCCGACATGGGTTTGCCCGTCAGCGCAATAATCTCCAGGGCGCGCTGCACGCGCTGGGTGTCGGCCGGGTTGAGCCTGGCTGCGGTCACCGGATCGAGCTCGCGCAAGCGCGCATGCAGCGCAGGGGTTCCGTGACGGGTGATCTCCATGTCGAGCTGCGCGCGCAGCGCCGGGTCGGCTTGCGGCAAGTCGTCAAGTCCATCGCGGAGTCCCTTGAAGTACAGCATGGTACCGCCTACCAGCAGTGGCAGCTTGCCACGCGCCTGTATATCGGCCACGAGTCGCAGCGCCTCCTGACGGAATTGCATCACTGAGTAAGCATCGCTCGGATCAAGAATATCGATAAGGTGATGCGGCACCTCCGACAATTCTGCTGTGGTGGGTTTCGCCGTGCCAATGTCCATGCCGCGATAAATCAGCGCAGAATCCACTGAGATGATTTCGCAGGGGAGTGCGCGCGCGATGCTGAGCGCCGCCGCTGTTTTGCCAGACGCGGTAGGGCCCATGATCGCCACAGCGATGGAAGTTTTCATGCGCCGGAATCAGCGAGCGTCGGGTTGCGTGACATGAGTCGCACCGTGATGAAATTCAGTGAGCCAATGCAGCAGGAAATGATTGCCAACGGATAGAGCGTGCCATTGTGCGTTGCGCCAACCAGGCTACCGACGACAAATGCACAGGCCATCATCATCGCGCCCATGAGGCCGGCCGCAGTACCGGCTTGTTTGGGAAAGGGGGCGACAGCGCCTGCTTGCGTGACCGGGAAGATGATGCCGTGGGATGCCATGGTGATGAACATCGACAGCACGACCATGCTCCAGTGCCATAGTCCAATCAGTGTCGCTATCAAAAAAAAGCTGCCGCCAGCGAGTGCGCAGGCAGTACCAAGGCGCAGGGCTTTGGGGCCGGTGATACTCATCAGCAGCCGCCGGCAGATCAGTGTGCCGGTCATGTAACCCGACACGGCCAGCGCAAAGCAAACACCGAACCATTGTGTGGGTACGCCCAGCACGTTGATCAGGGCGAAGGATGATCCTGAGATGAACAAGAAAATTCCACCGTATGACAATGCCGAGGGTAGTACATGGCTCCAGAAATCATGCGAACCCATCACCAATCGATAGTTATCGATCAGGCCGCGCAGATTCGTCGCCTGCGGATTTTTGTGCTCATTGGTTTCTGGCAGACGCACAGCGCAGATCACGAGCAGCGCTGCGGAAAACATACTCAATATTGCAAAGGCTGCGCGCCAGCCGAAATTTACTTGCAGTATCGAGCCCAGCATGGGGCCGATGATAGGCGCCATCGACAGCCAGGTGCTGGCGCGCGCAATGACCCGTGCGCTGTGTTCGGGAGCATAGGCATCGCGCACGATAGCACGCGCAATCATCACAGCGGTGCAGCAGCCGAGTGCCTGCACAAACCGTGCTGTGATCAGCATGTCCATGGATATCGACAGGCCACACAGCAGGCTGGCCGTGACGTAGGTGGCTAGTCCTGCCAGCAGCACGGGACGACGCCCGTACCGGTCGGAGAGCGGGCCAACAATCAGCTGCGCACTGCCAAAGCCGATCACGAACAATGACAAGGTCAGCTGCACCGTGGCGACAGGGACTTCGAACACGCGGCTCAGACTGGGCAACGATGCAAGGTACAAATCAGTCGAGAGCGGCTGCATCATCAATAGCGTGGTGATCAGCACGAGGATGGGCGCGTGCGCGAACTGAGTCAGCGGTGGGTGACTCATCACGTTATTGGCCGCGCAGGAATAGCTTGTCGAGATCAGACAATGCCAGCTGTACCCAGGTGGGTCTGCCATGGTTACACTGGTCGGCGCGCTCGGTGGCTTCCATTTGTCGCAGCAATGCATTCATTTCTGGTAGCGTGAGCAGCCGGTTGGCGCGTACGGCGGTGTGGCATGCCAGCGTGCCAAGCATCTCATTGCGGCGCTCGACGAGCACACGCGAGCCGCCAAATTCACGCAAGTCACGCACCACATCGCGAGCCAGCGATTGCGCATCGCTGTTCTTGAGCAGCGCGGGAATCGCACGTACCGCGAGGGTCGTCGGCGACATGATGGCGATATCGAAACCCAGCGCTGCGAGCGTGTCGCGATGTTCTTCGACGGTGCCGACCTCCACCGGGTCGGCGACGAAAGTAACCGGTATCAGCAGTGGCTGCAGCTGCACGGCATTGGCGTCCAGCGATTGCTTTAACTGCTCGTACAAAATGCGCTCGTGGGCGGCATGCATGTCGACCAGGATCAGCCCGCGCTGGTTTTGCGAGATCACATAGATGCCGTGCAGCTGCGCCAGCGCGAAACCGAGAGGGTGATCATCGTCAGAGGCAAGCTCGCTCGCGTGTGCGCCGTGCGTTGGCATTGACGCGACCCCCGGCTTGTCCGTGGCTGGCGGCATACTTTGAGGGAGCGCATCCGAGAATAGGGCGCCATAGCGCGCAGTCTCTTGCGCCACGCCCAGTCTGGTCTGCTGCGGGCGGGTATGAAGCCACGGCAGGGCTGTCGACGCAGACGCCACGGGCCCGGGCGAGGTGCCCTGTGCCGTGGCCGAGGTGCGAGCCAGCGCGCGGCTTACGGCGTGAAACACGAACTGATGTACTGCCCGGCTCTCGCGGAAGCGTACTTCGATTTTTGATGGATGCACATTCACATCAACCAGGGCCGGATCGAGATCGAGCATCATCACGTACGATGGAAAGCGGTCGCCGTGCAATACGTCCTGATAGGCTGAACGCATGGCATGCGTGAGCAATTTGTCACGGACGAAGCGACCGTTCACATAAAAATACTGAGAATCTGCGCGTGCTCGTGCTGCGGTTGGCAGTCCGACATGGCCCCGCAAATGAAGGGCTCCTGCCGTTTCATTCAGCGGCAGCGAGGCCTGCACGAATTCGTCGCCGAGTATCTGCCCGCTGCGCTGCTCGAGCGAGGATTCTCTCCAGTGATCAATCGTCTTGCCGTTGTGGGACAGCGTGAATTGCACATCGGGTCGCGCAAGTGCGATACGTCGTACGACTTCGGCGCAATGACCGAATTCGGTCTGCTCGGTTTTCAGGAATTTACGGCGCGCAGGCGTATTGAAATACAGATCCTGCACGTCAATCACAGTGCCTCGGGCGCCAGACGCGGGTGTGGTCTGCGCGGGTGCATGGCCACTGACTTGCCAGGCGTGCGCCTGTTCCGCGCTGCGGGACGTGATGGTCAGTTGCGCCACAGAGGCAATCGATGCCAGTGCTTCACCCCGAAAGCCCAGCGTCATCACGTTTTCCAAATCAGACAGACTGGCGATTTTTGAGGTGGCATGACGCGCCAGTGCCAAGGGCAACTGGTCCGGAGGGATACCACAACCATTGTCGGTGATGCAGATGCGCTGTATGCCACCCGATTCCAGCCGGATGTTCAGCTGGGTCGCACCGGCGTCCAGTGCATTTTCAAGGAGTTCTTTCACGACTGCCGAGGGCCGCTCAATCACTTCGCCCGCCGCGATTTGCGAAATCAGCTGGTCGGGCAGCGGTCGAATGACACGCAAATGCGCATGCTCTGATGGACGTTCGGACGGGGTGGCCGGGGACATTGAGCGATTATACCGGGGGGATGAATGCAGTTTATGGCAACTCCGGTCAATGGGCAGTGTATGATCTGCGCTCGTTTGCCCTGTCCCTTTCTTCGCGATGGAATTCACACAGCTGCTCGGCCTGATACTGCATATCGACAAATCCCTGGGCGACTTGCTTGTGAATTATGGTTCGCTGGTCTACGCGCTGCTGTTTGGCATCGTGTTTGCCGAAACAGGGCTGGTGATCTTTCCTTTCCTTCCTGGCGATACGCTACTGTTCATGGGTGGCGCTTTTTGCGCCACCGGTGGCATGAACGCGCCGCTGCTCATGTGCTTGCTGGTGACGGCCGCAGTGACTGGCAATACCGTCAATTATTTTGTGGGCCGCGCCATTGGACAGCGGGCGTACACACACAACTATCGCTGGCTGGATCGTAATGCGCTGGAAAAGACGCACGCATTTTTCGAAAGGCATGGTGGCAAGACCATTGTGCTGGCGCGCTGGTTACCCGTCGTACGAACTTTTGCCCCCTTTGTTGCGGGCATCTCAGGCATGCCTCATGCGCGTTTTCAGTCGTATAACCTCGCCGGTGCCGTGCTATGGGTCGGGGTGCTCGTAGCTGCAGGCTATTTCTTCGGCAATATCCCGATCATCCGTGATCATCTCAATACTATCGTGCTGATCGGGTTGGCAGCGGCGGTGGTGCCGGTGGTGCTGGCGGCGGGGATACGATTTCTCAAACGTTTGAGGGGAATCGAGTAGGCTGGCTTGTGCCGGCCTTGGGTCAGGTCAGCCGGTGATGCTTCAGGCTAGGATGCTTGGCGATGTATTTTCGGATGCCGCGCATCAGTGCATCGGCCATCCGGTCCTGATAAGTCTCATCGGTGAGTTTGGCTTCTTCTTCCGGGTTGGAGATGAACGCCGTTTCGACCAAAATACTGGGCATGTCCGGTGCCTTGAGCACGGCAAAGCCCGCCTGTTCGACCTGTGCCTTGTGCAAGCGATTAACAGTGCCTATCTCGCCCAGCACGGATTTGGCCAGCTTGATGCTGTCATTGATCTGCGCCGTGGTCGAGAGGTCCAGCAAAACGCTGGCCAGCTGCTGATTTTTGCTGCGGATATTGATGCCGCCGATCAGGTCAGCGGCGTTCTCCTTGTTCGCCAGCCATCGGGCAGCGGTTGAGCTGGCCCCTTTTTCGGATAGTGCAAATACGGAGGAACCGCGTGCTGTGGGTTCGACAAAGGCATCCGCGTGAATCGATACCAACAGATCGGCCTGCACCCGGCGAGCTTTTTGTACACGCACGTTCAGCGGCACGAAATAATCTCCATCGCGCGTGAGCATCACACGCACATTCGGTTGCTGTTCCAGTTTGGTCTTCAGGCGTTTGGCGATTGACAGCACGACATTTTTTTCCTGGCTGCCGCCGCGTCCGATCGCGCCCGGATCTTCGCCGCCATGCCCTGGGTCGAGCGCGATAGTCACCAGGCGATTGAATTTCTGCGACTTGTCATCTTCGTCGTCATCCAGCGTGCTGGCCGCCTCAGGGATTTTTTCTGTGGGTAGTGGAGTGAGTTTTCCATTTTTCAGCAACTCGGCAATCGGGTCGGGCGCTGTCATGGGATATAGGTCGAAGATCAGGCGGTGCTTGTATTCGCCGACCGGATCGAGCGTGAAGACCTGGGGCTGTACTTCTTCTTTCAGATCGAACACCATGCGCACAACGCCGGGCCGGTTTTGTCCCACGCGTACTTGTGCAATGTAGGGGTCGTTGGACTGTATTTTAGCGACCACGCTTTTGAGTTTGGCATCAAGTTCGACGCCTTCAATGTCCACCACCAGACGATGCGGGTCTTTGACCGTGAAATGCGTAGCCTTGAGTTTACTGTCATTTTCCAGGGTCACACGCGTGTAGTCAGCGGCTGGCCATACACGTACGGCGACGATCTGCGCGGCGCGCGCGTTGCCATGAGCGATTAGTGACAATAAGAGGGTGGCGCCGGCTTTGAGTACGGTGCGACGGGGGATGGCCTTTACAGAGCCGGGCTGAAGTGCAGTTTTTCGAGACATGAAGCGCCCAGAGCGGTATCCGCGCGCAATTCTACCCCACGACCGTTGCCTTCGATACAGAGAACAACATCGATATCGGCTGGGGGGAGCAGTCCCCCGGCCTGCTCGGGCCATTCCACCACGCAGATTTTGCCCGCCCCGAAATGTTCGCGAAAGCCTGCGTCAATGAATTCCTCCGGACTGCCCATGCGATACAGGTCGAAATGCAGGAACTCTACCGGCTGGCCGTTGAGCGTTATCGAATACGGCTCGGCCAGTGTGTAGGTCGGACTTTTCACTCGACCCTCATGGCCCGCCGCATGCAGCAATGCGCGAGTCAGACTGGTTTTGCCGGCACCGAGGTCGCCATGCAAATGCATGGATAATCCGGGCACCAGTACACGTGCCAGCGATGCCCCTAGTGATCGCGTACCGTCTTCATCCTTCAGGTATCCTCTCCAGTACTGCATGTGAATTCGTCTTTTTGCCGCCGGTTTTTAACGTGTCTGATAAGTCCCTTCAACCTGATGACCCATCGATGGAGTCGCTCAGGTCATCGATTGCCGGGTGGGCGGCTGAACTGGGGTTCGCCGAGATCGGCATCGCCGATGCCGATCTCGGCGATGCCGAGCATCGCCTGAATGCCTGGTTGCAGGCCGGTTATCACGGGCAAATGGATTATATGGCAGCGCATGGCACGAAACGCGCACGTCCGGCAGCGCTGGTTCCGGGTACATTGCGCGTGATTAGCGCGCGCATGGATTATCTGCCACGCGGGTTGGCTGTTGACCATCAGGACTGGCGCGCGCACGAATTCAGCCGTCATGCCGATCCCCGGCAAGCCATCGTGTCTGTCTATGCGCGCGGCCGCGACTATCACAAGGTATTGCGGTCTCGGCTACAGCAGCTTGCCGAAAAAATCAGTGCCGAGATCGGGCCTTTCGGCTACCGTGTGTTCACCGATTCTGCGCCAGTAATGGAGGTCGAGATCGCGCAACGCGCCGGCATTGGCTGGCGTGGCAAGCATACGCTGCTGCTCCATCGAGACGCCGGATCCATGTTCTTTCTTGGTGAAATTTTCACCGATCTTCCTTTGCCCGCCGATGAGCCGGTGAGTTCGCATTGCGGCGATTGCTCAGCCTGTATTGATCTGTGCCCCACGGGGGCCATCGTGGGCCCCTACCGGCTGGATGCCCGGCGCTGTATTTCGTACCTGACTATCGAGCTCAAGGACAGTATCCCGGTTGAGTTGCGCCCGCTGATGGGTAACCGCATTTTGGGTTGTGATGACTGTCAGCTGGTTTGCCCATGGAACAAGTTCGCGCAGCGCAGTGCGTTGCCTGATTTTGATCCACGCCATACGCTGGATCGTTCATCGCTGGTGCAGCTCTTCGCATGGACTGAAGAAGAATTCAATCAGCGTCTTGAGGGCAGTGCCATACGCCGTATTGGTCATGAACGCTGGCTGCGCAATATTGCGGTGGCCTTGGGTAACGCTGCTGCCGCATGGGCAGGAGAGAAAAACATAGTTGAGGCACTTCGCGCGCGCGCCGATCACCCCTCAGCGATGGTTCGCGAGCATGTGTCCTGGGCGCTGCAGCAGCATGCTGCGCGATCACCCGCCCAGTAACAGCCATAGCGGCAGCGTGACGATAGAGAGCAGTGTGCTGGTGGTAATCAGAAAAGCGACCAGGGGTCCGTTACCTCCCATACGCGTTGCCAGCACATAGGCGCTGGATGCAGTAGGCAGCGAGGCGAACATGATCGCAATCTGCTTTTGTAGCGGCGGCAGTACAAAATAAGTCGTGAGCACCAGAGCAAGCGCCGGCAGCACCAGCAATTTGATCGCCGTGAAGTAGGCACTGATGCCGCGCGCTTCGTACAAGCCCTCGAGCTTTAGTCCGGCGCCCACCATCAAGAGACCCAGCGCGATTGATGCGCTGCCCATCCGAGAGAGCATGCTGGCGACTACCTCGGGCAGCACACCGCCGAGCAGATTGAATAGGATGCCACTGGCTGTGGCCAGCAGCAGCGGGTTTTTTGCCATCTCGGTCAGCAGAGATCCTTTGTTACCGTGCGCGAGCGCATGGACGGCTGCCATATTCGCAACCGGCACGGCAAATCCGATGATCAGTGCCATCAATGACGTGCCGGCCTCGCTGCCCAGGCGATACGCAATCGCCAACCCGATGTAGGAATTGAAGCGGAAAGCCGTTTGCACGCCGGATTCGAAAATCATCGGACCGGGCCGGAACAGCAGTTTCGCCAGCCAGCCGAACAGAATGCCGCTGACGACCACGATCAGCGCCAGCTGCAGTAACTGGCCTGTCGCCTGGAAATCAAGTGTGGTGCGAGAGGTGGAAACGAACAGCAGCGCCGGAAAGAGGACGAAGTAGACCAGCTTTTCCAGTCCGGTCCAGAAGCTTTGCCCCCAATCGGTGATACGGATGAGGACGTAGCCGACCAGAATGAGCAGAAAATCGGGAACGAGCAGGGTGATGGTGTTCATGGCGCCTGACGGATAGTACGACATTCGGACGGTTGTCATACCTTCGCCGAGCGGAGACAATACGCGCCGAGACGAGAAAAACGATAGCTGACAATTCCCGGAGAACCGCATGATCCGACCCTTCCTTCTGGCTGCGCTGGCGCTGCTTGCGGCACCGATGACTGACGCCTCAGCGCAGTCGCCTGTCGTTATCAAATTCAGTCATGTGGTGGCGCGGGATACGCCCAAAGGCAAGGCCGCGGACAAGTTCAAGGAGCTGGCCGAGGCCGCGACCAAGGGGAAGGTGAAGATAGAGATCTACCCCAACAGCACGCTATACAAAGACAAGGAAGAGCTGGAGGCGTTGCAGTTGGGCGCGGTGCAGATACTGGCGCCATCCATGGCGAAGTTTGGTCCGCTGGGTCTGAAAGAATTCGAGCTGTTCGATCTCCCATATCTGTTTTCGGATCGCGCATCGCTGGAACGCGTCACCCAGGGGCAGATCGGTCGTGACCTGTTCAAGAAGCTGGAAGCCAAAGGCATCTCGGGGCTGGCATACTGGGACAATGGCTTTAAGGTGATGGCCTCGAACCGACCCATGCACCTGCCGACTGACATGAAGGGACTGAAGCTGCGCATACAGGCATCCAAGGTGCTGGATGAGCAGATGCGCGCCATCAGTGCGAACCCGCAGGTCATGGCTTTTTCCGAGGTCTATCAGGCGCTGCAGACCGGTGTGGTCGATGGTGTCGAGAATGTCCCCTCGAATTTGTACACGCAGAAGATGCATGAGGTGCAAAAGCACCTGACAGTCACCAACCATGGCTACATCGGCTATGCGGTCATCGTGAACAAGAAGTTCTGGGACGCGCTGCCGGCAGATATCCGTGCTCAGCTCGAAGGCGCGATGAAGCAGGCGACCGACTATGCCAACAAGATTGCGCAACAAGAGAATGAAGCCGCGCTGGAATCTATCAGAAAGTCAGGCAAGACAGCGGTCTACATGCCGACCGATGCCGAGAAAGCAGAATGGCGCAAGGCGCTGCTGCCAGTGCACAAGACCGTTGAAGACCGCATCGGCAAGGAACTCGTGGCCGCCGCAGTCAAAGCGGTAGCGGGCAAATAAGCCGGATCAATGCGAGGCACACGGCAGCATTCGCCCATCCTTATGAAACTTCTCGACCATCTCGAAGAATGGCTGATTGCACTGCTGATGGGTGCGGCCACGCTGGTGATCTTCGTCGCGGTAATCCATCGTTATGCATCTGGGATGGCCATCCCCGGCCTGCAGGATTGGCTGCTGCGAATGAATACCAGCTGGGCGCAGGAACTGACCATCTATATGTTTGTCTGGATGGCCAAGTTCGGCGCGGCGTATGGCGTGCGCACTGGCATTCATGTGGGTGTCGATGTCCTGGTCAACCGTCTGCGGACGCCAATGAAGCGAAAGTTCATCCTCTTCGGCTTGCTGGCAGGCGCCACATTTACCGGCATCATTGCTGCGTTGGGCGCGGATTTCGTCTACGAGCTCTCCGACACTTCCAGCACCTCCGAGGTGCTGGAGCTGCCGATCTGGATCGTCTATCTCGCCATTCCTGTGGGTTCGGCGCTGATGTGCCTGCGCTTCCTGCAGGTCGCGTGGAATTTCGCGCGAGGTGGTGAATTGCCAGTGCATGACCATGCGCACGTCGAGGGTCTGGTGGACGACGCTGCGGAGGGCAGGTCATGAATTCCCTGTTCATCTTTGTGCTGCTGATCGTGCTGATGCTGACCGGTATGCCGATTTCGATCGCGCTGGGCCTCACGGTACTGACCTTCCTGTTCACCATGACTGAGGTGCCGGTCCAGGCCGTTGCGCTGAAACTGTTCACCGGGATCGAGAAGTTCGAGATCATGGCGATCCCTTTTTTCATCCTGGCCGGGAATTTCCTCACGCATGGAGGTGTGGCGCGCCGAATGATTCATTTCGCCACCTCGATGGTGGGACATTGGCATGGTGGTCTTGCGCTGGCCGGCGTACTGGCTTGTGCACTCTTTGCAGCGGGGTCGGGGGCTTCACCGGCCACGGTGGTCGCTATCGGATCCATTCTGCTGCCCGCCATGATGAAACAGGGTTATCCGAAATCCTTCGGTGCTGGCGTGGTTACGACATCCGGAGCCTTGGGCATTCTGATACCGCCATCCATTGTGATGGTGATGTACTCCGTATCGACCAACACCTCGGTAGGTAAATTATTCATGGCGGGTGTGGTGCCGGGTCTGATGCTCGCTTTTCTGCTTGGCCTGACGACCTGGGTACTGGCCAAGCGACAATCTTATCCGCGCATGGCAAGGGCCAGTTGGGCCGAACGCTGGCGCGCCTTTCGAGACAGCGTTTGGGGGTTGCTGCTGATCGTGGTGGTCATGGGCGGTATCTATACTGGCATTTTCACGCCGACCGAAGCAGCGGCCATGTCCGCAGTCTATGCCTTCGTGATTGCGATCTTCGTTTATCGAGATTTGCGTCTGCCCCAGGTAGGCAAGGTGCTGCTGGACTCTGCGGCCATGTCGGCAATGCTGCTCTATATCATTACCAATGCGGTGCTGTTCTCTTTCCTGATGACCAGCGAAGGCATACCGCAGGCCATGGCCGGTTGGATCATGGACAAGGGCTTGGGGCAGGTGAGCTTCTTGCTCGTCGTGAACCTCTTGCTGCTGTTGGCCGGTAATGTGATGGAGCCTTCTTCCATCGTTCTGATCATGGCGCCTATTCTCTTCCCGGTGGCAACCGCGCTTGGTATTGATCCTGTCCATTTTGGCATCATCATGGTGGTCAATATGGAGATCGGCATGTGTCATCCGCCCGTCGGGCTCAATCTGTATGTTGCCTCTGGTATCGCCCGGATGGGTATTACCGAGCTGACAATCGCCGTGATGCCATGGTTGCTGACCATGCTGGGGTTCCTGATTATCATTACCTATGTGCCGCAGGTATCTCTGTGGCTGCCGCGGCTGCTGTTTGGCGGATGATTCCTTATTTTCACGGAGCCAGCCTTCGTCGCGTGGGGTACTCATGAGTAAAGCCGGCGCTGAATTTTTTACCGCCATCGTGCGGGCACCGTTTGGCGGCATTGGTATTCGTACGGAAGACGGTGCATTACGAGAACTGGTCTACCTGCCGCCAGCCTATCCACCCAAACCGGCACCGGATGCCTTGACCAAAAAGATAGGTCAGCAAGTGACCGCCTATCTCAAAAATCCCGATTACGAGTTTGATCTTGACTTGCCCGTGGTCGGTACACAGCACCAGCAAAAAGTCTGGAACGTCATTAGCGCCATACCGCGTGGCGCAGTGCTGACTTATGCCGAGGTGGCGCGTCGGATTGGCTCTGCGCCCCGCGCGGTTGGACAGGCGTGTGGTGCCAATTGGTATCCACTGGTGATTCCCTGTCATCGCGTGACTGCCACCGGCGGCATCGGGGGGTTCGCCCGACATGACGGCGGTTTCCATCAGGGCGTCAAGCGCTGGCTGCTGCAGCACGAGAAGGTACCGGGATTCTGATGGCGGCTAGGGCTGAAGCGCGTGAACGTCCCGGCCAGGCAATCGCCGATGAATTCTGCGATGCACTTTGGCTGGAAGATGGTTTGTCAAGGAATACGCTTGATGCCTACAAGCGCGATCTCCTGCTGTTTGCCGACTGGTTGGCGGCGAGTCAAGGCAAGACACTGTATGACGCCAGCGCTACCGATCTCAACGCGTATTTTGCTTTCCGGCATACGACCAGCAAGGCCAGCTCATCGAATCGTCGTCTCGCCGTGTTGAAGCGATTTTATCAACACGCACTGCGCAACCACCGCATCAGTGTTGACCCCTGCATCAAGTTGCGCTCTGCAAGGCAGCCGCCGCGGTTCCCCAAGACTTTGTCTGAGGCTAATGTCGAATCGCTCCTGTCGGCACCGGATGTCAGCTCGGCGCTTGGCCTGCGCGATCGCACGATGCTGGAATTAATGTATGCGAGCGGATTGCGTGTCTCCGAACTGGTATTGCTGAAGACACTGGAAGTGGGCATGAACGAGGGCGTGCTTCGGGTAACCGGCAAAGGCAGCAAGACCCGACTCGTTCCCTTTGGTGAGGAAGCGCGAATCTGGATCGAGCGCTACCTGAAAGAAGCACGTCCCGCTATCCTCAACGGCAAAATCGATGATGCGCTATTTGTGACCGGCCTGGGTGGTCCGATGACCCGTCAGATGTTCTGGACGCTGATCAAAAAACATGCGATCAAGGCGGGCATTACCGCACCGCTGTCGCCCCACACACTCCGGCATGCGTTTGCGACGCATTTGCTCAACCACGGCGCCGATTTGCGTGTGGTGCAGCTGCTGCTCGGGCATGCGGATATCTCGACGACGCAGATTTACACGCATGTGGCGCGCGAGCGGTTAAAGCATATTCACGCGCAACATCATCCGCGAGGATGAATCACTGCCACGGTATTTTTTGCCGTCACTGTCGACTCATGTAACATGGAGCGGTTTTCAGAACGTAATACCGAATTGGCGCTCGATCCTTCATGAATATTGCTCTATCGGCTGTTGCTGCCTATCTGCTGGGCTCGGTTTCCTTTGCCATCGTGTTCAGCCGCTTGTTCCGTCTGGATGACCCGCGCAGCTACGGCTCTGGCAATCCGGGCGCAACCAATGTACTGCGCTCCGGCCATGTCATTGCGGCATTGATGACCCTGCTTGGCGATTGCGCGAAAGGATGGGTGGCGGTCAGCTTGGCGGTGGCCTTCAATGCGTCCTTGGGTCTGGGCACCTTGGGTGTTGCCTCGGTGGCGCTGGCCGTGTTTGTGGGGCATCTTTGGCCGGTGTATCACGGCTTCCAGGGCGGCAAGGGCGTTGCGACAGCGCTAGGGGTGCTTTTTGGTCTGCATGTGGTGATGGGGGTCACGACCTTATGCACCTGGCTGATCATGGCGCGCGCGACGCGGTATTCGTCGCTCTCCGCGATTATTTCAGCCGTCTTTGCGCCTGTGTACTACTGGATGTTCTTTGGCGTGAACGCCGAACTCTTTGCAATCATCCTTATGAGTGCACTGCTGATTTATCGCCACCGCGGCAATATCGCCAATCTGATGGCAGGCAAGGAAACTCGCATCGGGCAAAAGAAAGAGAATGACGAACCCGCTTTGGCCGAGCAACCAACCTCCGCCAAAGAGTCTCAGTAGTCGCCCCGCAAGAGCCATTAAGATGTCTGGGCCGGCTGCAACTCATGCAGTGGCCAGCGTGGTCGCACGTTGAATGCATACTCGTAGCGAGCTGCTGCCGGATCGCGCTGCAGGCGCATCGCGCCGGCAAACGCGATCATGGCGCCATTATCCGTGCACAAGGCCAGTTCCGGATAAAACACATCGAAGCGTTTCTTCGCCGCTGCGGCATTCAGCGATTGACGCAACTGCACGTTTGCCCCGACGCCGCCGGCAATGACCAGTCGCTTCATGCCGGTTTGCTTTAAGGCAGAAAGACATTTTGCTACCAGGACCTCGACAATCGCATCAACAAAGGCGCGTGCGATATTAGCCTTGTCTTGCTCGCACAGATGGGTGTGGTGATTTTTCACCAGGGTCAGCACGGCGGTCTTCAGACCCGAAAAACTGAAATCCAGCGTCTTCGCGTGCAGCATGGGGCGCGGCAATTGATAGGCCTCAGGATCACCATACTCGGCCAGCCGCGAAATTGCCGGGCCGCCGGGATAACCTAGCCCCAGCAGTTTGGCTGATTTGTCGAAGGCCTCGCCGGCGGCATCATCGAGTGTTTCGCCCAGCAGCGTGTAGGCGCCGACGCCATCAACGCACATCAGTTGCGTGTGGCCGCCCGATACCAGTAGTGCGACGAAGGGAAATTCGGGAGGGGTGGCCGAGAGCAGCGGCGAGAGTAAATGACCTTCCAGGTGGTGCACGCCCAGCACGGGCTTGTCCAGTGCCAGTGCCAGCCCATTCGCTACCGATGCCCCCACCAGCAGCGCACCGGCCAGCCCCGGCCCTTGCGTGTAGGCGATGGCATCGATCGCGGAGAGGTCGGTGTGACTATCGGCAAGCACCTGCTCAAGTAATGGAATGGCGCGTCGCACATGATCGCGCGATGCGAGCTCCGGCACCACGCCACCGTAGGCTTCATGCATCGCGACTTGGGAATGGAGCGCATGCGAGAGCAAACCGCGCTCTGTGTCATAGAGCGCAAGACCCGTTTCATCGCAGGAGGACTCGACGCCGAGGACGATCATGAAAGGTGTGAAGGGAGTCGGTGGGTTGGCAGGTGCTTTGCGGGACGGTATTGTAAGTGAAAGGTCGATCGTAGTCTGACAGGGCGCCGGATGCGGCAGCGCCAAGGAGCACGTCAGGCCGATCAAGTGGGGGATGGCTCCTCTGCAGGCAGCCGATCAATGCGCACCACGAGCGCGGACAGATTGTCTTTTGAGCCAGCAGCCAGCGCGGCATCGACCAGTAGCTTGGCGGTGCCTTCTGCGCTGCGTTTATCACCGATCAGCTCGGACAAGTGCCAGCTGAGTTCGTGCTCCGGCAGAAAAGACCACACACCGTCGGTAGCCAGCAGAAAAATATCGCCCACTGCCAGCGGACCCATCCCCTGATCAATAGCAAGTTGTAGATCAAGCCCCACCGCGCGCGTCAGTACATGCTTGTGCTTGGTGTTGTCCAGCACGTGATCCACCGTAAGCTGCGTGAGTTCCTCATCGCGCAGCCGGTAAAGCCGAGAGTCGCCCACATGGGAGAAGTGATAAAAATTTTCATGCAAGACCAGTGCCGTCAGTGTCGTTGCCATCCCGCCACGCGGGCTGCGGGCCGCACCCCGCTTGTTGAGCCGGCGGTTGATTGTCTGAATGGTGTTCTTCAGCGCCTGCCCAACATCCCTCGCTGCTGGTAATCCGTAGTAATCCTCGAGCAGATCGCTCACGATGGATTCTGCCGCCTCGCGACCGCCATCGCTACCTGAGACGCCATCTGCAACGGCGGCAAGCATGCCTTTGGTCGAGAGTTCCGGTTCATCGGGGGCGACCATCCCAACGACGTCATCATTTTGTGCGCGAAGTCCGGGACTGGTGTGGTAGGCGGCAGTAAACCGAAGTGTCATGGAGTGGGATGAGGAGAGATGAGTGCTCGGTGGACTGAACACCCCTGAATCTGCAACAGGCGAGGATCACGAATCTTGTGTGTCTCTGGCGCGGTGGTCGTCAACTCTTTGGGCAAGACGCAGCATAGGCGGGGATGCCTGTATTGTAAAGTCGGCGAATCATGCAGCAGGGTCAGGGTGTGATGCTTGGGCGAGCGGCCACAGACAGCGCTTCGTAGTACTCTTGGAGGATGAACGATCCTGCCCAAAACATGTTCCATGCCGCGCCGTTTATCCGCGAGATCGGTCGTGGCAAAAAAGGTGCGCGAGATTTGTCTCGTGATGATGCGCGCGCGCTGTACACAGCGATGCTCGAAGGGCGGGTGTCAGAGCTGGAAATGGGAGCTGTGCTGATCGGCATGCGGATCAAGGGTGAATCCGTGAATGAGATCGGGGGTTTTCTTGATGCAGCTGAGACCTCGTTTGAAGCGCTCCAGGTGCCAGAGTCAGCATCGGAGTTTGCGCCGGTTGTCATCCCCAGCTACAACGGTTCGCGACAGATGCCCAATCTCACCCCGCTGCTTGCTTGTCTGCTGGCGCGTGAGGGGGTTCCGGTGCTGATCCATGGCGTTCGTCATGATCCCGGGCGGGTGACAACGGCAGAGATACTCGCCGAGATGGATATTGCGGCGGTTGCCGACGCGAAGTCTCTGTCCGGCGCGTTTGGCCAGCATTACCCGGCCTTCATCCCCATCAAGATACTCGCGCCACGCTTACATTATTTGCTGGAATTGCGACGTGTGCTGGGCCTGCGCAATTCAACCCACACACTGGTGAAAATCATCCAGCCTTTTCTGCAACCCGCACTGCGACTGGTGTCCTACACGCACCCCGAATATCTGACCCTGCTGACGGAATATTTTTCGACCGTAGCCCCTGCGGCGCGGGGAGATGTTTTCCTGATGCGGGGTACCGAGGGTGAGACGGTCGCGAACGCGAAACGTGCTCAGGCAGTGATTTGGTTTCACGACAACAAGCCGACGGTGCTCATAGAAAAACAGCACCCCGTCGACGAATTTCCACCGCTGCCAGCCGCCAGCGATGCGACAACGACGGCGCGCTGGATATCTCAGGCCCTCGATGGCAAGCAAGCG
Source organism: Oxalobacteraceae bacterium (assembly GCA_900299005.1). Taxonomy (GTDB): domain Bacteria; phylum Pseudomonadota; class Gammaproteobacteria; order Burkholderiales; family Burkholderiaceae_D; genus Pernthalerella. The sequence continues at coordinate 33,810 of OMID01000083.1, read as the reverse complement.
GTACCCGAGCCGATCGCGGAGCAGGTTCGTCAGTGTGTGCAAGTGGCGCGCCAGTTGCGCTCACGCTCATGAGCGACGCCTTTGATGTGGCAGTGATCGGGGCGGGTGCCGCTGGGATGATGTGCGCATCGGTGGCCGGTCAGCGCGGGCGGCGTGTGGTGTTGATTGACCACGCCGAAAAACTCGCCGAGAAGATCCGTATTTCGGGGGGTGGGCGCTGCAACTTCACCAACGCGAACGCGACCCCGCAGAACTACCTGTCGCAGAATCCGCATTTCTGCCGCAGTGCGCTCTCGCGTTACACACCGCAGGATTTCATCTCGCTGGTGAAACGTTATCGCATTCCCTTTCATGAGAAGCACAAAGGCCAGCTGTTTTGCGATCGCTCTGCGGAAGATATCATCGCCATGCTTAAGGCAGAGTGTGACGCCGGGCGGGTGCAGTGGCGCATGCCCTCGGTCGTTAAATCAGTCTCTCGCGAGAGTGACTCTTTCAGACTAATCACGACCTCAGGCGACATCGTCGTTGACAAACTGGTCATTGCCACTGGGGGTTTATCGATCCCCAAGATTGGCGCGACAGATTTCGCCTTTCGCATCGCCAAGCAGTTTAATGTGCCCGTGATCGAGCCGCGTCCGGGGTTGGTGCCGCTGACCTTCAACGAGCATGAATGGCAGCCCTTTGTACCCATGGCGGGCATCTCCTTGGAAATAGACATCGAGACGGGCGAAAAAAAATCGCGCGGTCATTTTCGCGAGGATTTGCTGTTCACGCACCGGGGCCTGTCCGGCCCTGCCGTGCTGCAAATTTCGAATTACTGGACGCCCGGCACCGACATCACGCTAGATCTGTATCCCGGGCTGGATGTGGCCACTGCCCTGACCGAGGGCAAACGGGAGATACGCCGCAATTTGAATAACTGGTTATCCCAGATCCTGCCAGCGCGGCTGGCAGAGGCGTGGCTGCTTGCGCACGAGGTAAAGCCCGAGGCTCGAATCCCCGATTTGCCTGACACGACCCTGCGTCGGCTGGGCGCATCCCTGAACCGCTGGCGGATCCGCCCGAAGGGTTCGGAAGGCTATCGCAAGGCTGAGGTTACGCTGGGTGGGGTCGATACCCGCGCCTTGTCACAGCAGGATATGGCGGTCAAAGCCCTGCCGGGTCTGCATTTTGTGGGCGAGGCGGTGGATGTGACCGGTTGGCTGGGGGGCTATAATTTTCAGTGGGCATGGGCGTCGGGCATGGCAGCAGGATTGTCGGTTTGATATTCTTATCGCCTTATACAGCCCCAAAAAGGATTTTCAGCCGCAGCTTCCGTCAATGGCTGTCGGCTGTTATAATCGTGGGCTCAGCTAAAACCACTGTACCGTTATCAATTCATGACTACTGTTCGCGTTAAAGAAAACGAGCCGTTCGAAGTCGCCCTCCGCCGCTTCAAGCGCAGCATTGAAAAAACCGGCCTGCTGACCGAACTGCGCGCACGCGAGTTCTACGAGAAGCCGACGTCAGAGCGCAAGCGCAAGCATGCTGCCGCCGTGAAGCGCCATTACAAGCGCATCCGCAGCCAGCAGTTGCCGAAAAAGCTCTACTGATGGTGCGCCTCGCCCGAGGGTGAGGCTGAAGCATCGCAAACCCGCTCCGGAGTCTCCGCAGCGGGTTTTGGCGTTTTTATGCGGTCGTGAGTGCTCATGATCGCCCAAGGAGAATCCATGAGTCTTAAAGAACAGATCAGCGAAGACATGAAAACCGCCATGCGTGCGAAAGACAGCGGTCGTCTGGCGACCATCCGGCTGATCAATGCATCAATCAAACAAAAAGAGGTTGATGAACGCATCGAGCTCAAAGATGACCAGGTACTGGCCGTGATCGAGAAAATGATCAAGCAGCGCAAGGATTCGATTAGCCAGTTCGAGGCAGGCGGTCGTCAGGATCTTGCTGATATCGAAAAAGCAGAGCTCGTCGTGCTCAACGCTTACATGCCCGCGCAGATGAGTGAGGCTCAAGTACAGGCGGAAGTCACTTCCGCTGTAGCGTCGGTGGGTGCCGCCGGTCCTCAGGACATGGGCAAGGTGATGGGCGTGCTCAAGCCCAGGCTTGCCGGTCGTGCCGACATGACGGCGGTCTCGGCCATGGTGAAAGCCGCCTTGAGCAAGTGAGCATCGGATCCGACATCGCGCGTTGCCTTCACCCGCATGATCCCGCAAAGTTTTATTCAGGATCTGCTCAATCGTATCGACATCGTCGATGTGGTTGGTCGCTACGTGCAGCTCAAAAAGGGCGGCGCAAATTTCAGTGGTCTTTGCCCCTTCCACAACGAAAAATCTCCCAGCTTTACCGTTAGCCCCACCAAACAGTTTTATCACTGCTTTGGTTGTGGCGCGCATGGCACTGCTATTGGTTTTCTGATGGAGTATTCCGCCTTGGGTTTTGTGGAGGCGGTGAAAGATCTGGCGCAAAGCGTCGGCATGACAGTGCCCGAGCAGGAAGACCGTTTGCTGCCCGCGCAACGCATGGAGCAGCAGGCGAAAAGCCTTGCCTTGTCCGAGGCGATGATGCTCTCCTGTCAGTTCTACCGTGAGCAGTTGCGCAGTGCGCGCAAGGCCATCGATTACCTCAAAGGACGCGGACTCACTGGGGATATTGCCGCCAAGTTCTGGATTGGCTACGCGCCCGATGGCTGGGAAAGCCTGAAACAGGTATTCACCAATTACGAGGATGACGTGCTCGTCGAGGCGGGTCTAGTGATCGAGCGCAGCGAGGAAGAGGAGTCCTCACGCAAGCGGTATGACCGCTTTCGCGATCGGATCATGTTCCCGATCCGAAATGCCAAGGGGCAGGTCATTGGTTTTGGTGGCCGCGTGCTGGGCGCTGGCGAACCGAAATATCTGAATTCTCCCGAGACACCGTTGTTCCAGAAAGGGAGTGAACTCTACGGCCTGTTTGAGGCGAGGCAGGCGATCCGAGAGAAAGGCTATGTGCTGGTTACCGAAGGTTATATGGATGTGGTCGCGCTCGCGCAATTCGGCTTTGAGCAAGCCGTCGCGACGCTGGGCACAGCCTGCACGCCCATCCATGTGCAAAAACTGCTGCGCCAGACAGATCATGTCATTTTCAGTTTTGATGGCGATACGGCGGGTCGTCGCGCAGCCCGGCGCGCCCTGGAGGCTTGTCTTGCGCATGCGTTGGACAACCGTACGCTGAAATTCCTCTTCCTGCCGCCCGAACACGATCCCGATAGCTATATCCGCGAGCACGGGCATGAGGGCTTTGAGAGGCTTGTGCTGGATGCGGTGCCGCTATCCCAATTTCTGATGGCCGAGTTAGTTGAAGGTAAAGACTTGTCGACCGCCGAGGGAAGAGCGCGTGTCCAATTCGATGCCAAGCCATTGTTCCACTCCATGCCCGTCTCGGCCTTGCGATTGCAGCTGGTGCGTCAGCTCGCGCAGCTTACCGACAGCAGCGTGCCAGAAATCGAATCTTTGTTCGAGCTGGGTAAACCCGCCAAGGGCGGGCATCAGCGCGCGCCGGGGGCGGCGGTGAAGCGCCGGCCTCCGGTAGAGCTGGAGCGTCAGGTGCTGCGGTTATTGTTGGCGAATCCAGCGCTGGCCTCGGGCATCTCGGAAGCTGACCTCGGCCTGATGGCGAGCAGCGCTCCCGACGGCGGGGCCATGCTGGAAATGGTCGCTGCGGTGGCTCGCGCATTGCCGCGCGAAGCTACTCTGGCGGTGCTGGCTGAAGCCTTGCGCGCCAAGGGAGTCGATCTGGATGGATTGATTGCCGAGATCGCAGCCGAACCCGCGCATGATCCCGACCTTGCTCAGCGCGAGCTTGTGGGCGCGGTACGTCAGACCACCATGAAATCGCTCAAGGTCGAGCAGGAGCAGCTGGCTGGGGCCGGCCTGACCCGAGAATCTGATCGGCTGCGATATCGGGAGATCGCAGCCAAGCTCGAGCAGCTTCGTTTGGAAATCGACAACGAGGCGAAAGCGTGATCCCATGCCCGCCTTGACAATTGTCTGATCATTCCGGCTCAAAGAGCGTTTTCACTTTGAGTAGATCAAGCTTTGCTAGAAATAGAACAGTATTGCCATGTGATATAATGAAAGGCTTTTCAGACACAGTTTCAACCACAGTGTGACGGGCTGTTGTGTGCAGCCACGGTGAAAGAAGTTTGGCAGTTTTCATAACATTGAATCAGCTGGACGAACGGTCCCAACCCCACGCAGAACCGCCCGGCAAATGACCGGCCTGCAGATGGCTTTACTCACAGCCCGGACCGACCTCCAGATTCCCTTTGCAGCATCGGCAATTCCATTTGGTGGATGAACCCATGGCGACAACCAAAAAACCCGTTAAAGCTCCTGCAACCAAGGCCAAGGCCGCTAAGCCAGTGCCTTCCCGCGCGTCTGCAAAAACTGCAAAGCCGCCGGCAAAGCCTGCCGTAAAGACCTCACCCAAGGCAACGACCAAGAAACCGGCCGCGAAAACGGTGGCCAAGCCCGCCAGCAAGCCGGTTAGCAAGTCGGTTAGCAAGCCGGCCTCCAAGCCCAAAGTGGCTGCGGTCAAAAAGACAGCGAACAAAGCACCCGCCAAAGCTGTCTCAAAAGCCGGCAAGTCCATTGCCAAGCCGGCGCACAAGAAGCCCTCCAAGGTCACTGTAGCCGCAAGCAAAACCGCGGCGAAGTCGGTGCGCAAGGCGTCTGCCAAACCAACCGTCACGCCGAAAGCACCCGTAAAGAAAGCTTCTGTGACATCCAGGAAACCTGAACCAAAAGTAGTCGTCAAAAAAGCCGCTGCGCCTGCCAAGGCGGCCGCCGGCGCGAAGGCTCCGCCAAAAGCCGAAAACCACAAAATCATGTCTGTTAAACAGACAACCGATGCCGCCGCGCTAGCAGCAATTGACACCTCTGGCTATATCCTCCCCGGCATCAAGGTGCCGGGTCGTCGCGGTCGCAAGCCGCGCGACTTTCAACCAGAGAATGAAGAAATTGCAGCACTCAATGCCGTCGAGCGTGCTGAACTGAAGGCTGCCGACAAGGCTCGAGCACGAGACCGCAAGGCCAAAGAGAAGCAATTCCTCAAGGATGCGTTCTCCTCCGACTCCGAGGCGAGCGAGGAAGAACTCGAGCGGCGCCGTCAGAAGCTAAAGAGCCTCATCAAGCTGGGCAAGGATCGCGGCTTCCTGACGCATGCAGAGATCAATGACCACCTGCCAGAGAATATCGTCGATCCTGAAGCGATCGAGGGCATTATCGGTACCTTCAACGACATGGGCATTGCCGTTTACGAGCATGCGCCTGACGCTGAGGCGCTGTTGCTCTCCGACAGTGTGGCCACGGTGGCCAACGATGATGATGCCGATGCAGCTGCCGAAGCGGCATTGCAGACCGTCGATTCCGATTTCGGTCGCACGACCGATCCGGTCAGGATGTACATGCGCGAGATGGGCTCGGTCGAGCTACTCACCCGCGAGGGGGAAATTGAGATCGCCAAGCGCATCGAAAGCGGCCTCAAAGACATGATTCAGGCGATCTCGGCCTGCCCAATGACGATTTCCGAAATCCTCGCGCTCGCCGATCGCATTGGCAAGGACGAGATGAAAATCGACGAGGTCGTTGATGGCCTAGTTGACCCGAACGCACCCGAAGATGAGCCCGTGCCCACGCCAGCCCTGAAATCCGCCGCCTCTGATGACGATGAGGAGGACGAGGAGGACGAAGAGGAAGACGAAGAGGACGAGGAAGAAGAGAACACCAACGGTGGCGCAGCAGGTTTTTCCGCAGAACAGCTCGAGCAGCTCAAGCGTGACTCACTTGGCAAGTTCGCCGTCATTTCCTCTCAGTTCGACAAGATGCGCAAGTCCTTCGAGAGGGAGGGCTACAACAGCAAGACCTATGTGAAGGCGCAGGAAGCTATTTCCAATGAGCTCATGGGCATCCGTTTTACTGCGAAGGTTGTCGAGAAATTGTGCGACACCCTGCGTGGTCAGGTCGATGAGGTGCGCCAGATCGAACGCCAGATCCTCGATGTTGCAGTCAACAAGTGCGGCATGCCGCGTACGCATTTCATCAAGGTTTTCCCCGGCAACGAGACAAACCTCAAGTGGGTTGATGGTGAGGTGAACGCCAACCACGCCTATAGCACCGTGCTCGCACGTAATGTGCCAGCCGTTAAAGAACTTCAGCAGAAGCTGATCGATCTCCAGGCGCGCGTCGTGTTGCCGCTGCCGGATCTGCGTGAGATCAACAAGAAAATGGCTGCCGGAGAGACCAAGGCGCGCAAGGCCAAGCGCGAGATGACGGAGGCGAACCTGCGACTGGTCATCTCGATCGCGAAGAAATATACCAACCGCGGATTGCAATTCCTCGACCTCATCCAGGAGGGAAATATCGGTCTGATGAAGGCGGTAGACAAGTTTGAATATCGTCGTGGTTACAAATTTTCGACGTATGCCACCTGGTGGATTCGGCAGGCGATCACGCGTTCCATCGCTGATCAGGCAAGAACGATCCGTATCCCGGTCCACATGATCGAAACCATCAACAAGATGAACCGGATCTCCCGTCAAATCCTTCAAGAGACCGGGGCCGAGCCGGATCCGGCAACGCTGGCCTTGAAGATGGAAATGCCCGAGGACAAAATCCGCAAGATCATGAAGATCGCCAAGGAACCAATTTCCATGGAAACGCCGATCGGTGACGACGACGATTCTCATCTCGGCGACTTCATCGAGGACAACAACACGCTGGCTCCGGCCGATGCTGCACTCCATGCGTCGATGCGGGGAGTGGTCAAGGATGTGCTGGACTCGCTGACACCGCGCGAAGCCAAGGTATTGCGCATGCGTTTCGGTATCGAGATGTCGACAGACCACACGCTAGAAGAGGTTGGCAAGCAATTTGACGTCACTCGCGAGCGTATTCGCCAGATCGAGGCCAAGGCACTGCGCAAGCTGCGCCACCCGTCCCGCTCCGACAAGCTCAAGAGCTTCCTCGAAGGCAGCTGATACAACGAAAAAGCAGGGCGGTCAGGGCCCACCCCTCGCCGTCCTGTCTTCCACGAGATAAAATCTCTCGACCTTGTACTACCCATTTCGGGCCCCTAGCTCATGCTTGGTTAGAGCAGCGGACTCATAATCCGTTGGTGCCGTGTTCGACTCACGGGGGGCCCACCAAAAATAAGCAGTGAAATCAAGGGGTTGCGTGAAAACGTAGCCCCTTTTGCTTTGTCAAAATTGCTTGCACACCACTTACACACTTTTGCCCACCGGGTTTTGCTTGAACACTGAATTCGTTTGCCCATTTTTTACGCTGAAATTACAGTGCTGCTATGCGCGAGCAAAAAGAAACAACTCACATACTGATGGCAAATGAACTCGTCGTTTACAGACGGGAACGCAGTTCTATTTGGCAGTGCAGATACAAGATTGACGGACAGTGGCAGCGAGCTTCAACCAAAGAGTGCGACTTAAAGCTGGCTAAGAAAAAAGCCCGCGAGCTAATGATTGAAGCGGAGATACGCAAACGCTCAAACATCCCAGTCGTCACTAGACGCTTCAGAGACGTAGCCAAGCTGGCGATAAAACGCCTAGACGATAAAGTCGCCAGCAATCAGGGCAAGGTTTCCTATGGCGACTACAAGCGCATCATTGAAGACTACCTGATTCCAGCATTGGGCAATCGCCTAATCACCAGTATTGATTCCGCAGCACTGGACCATTTGGACGCTGGCAGGATAAAGCGCATGGGGAAAGAGCCCAGCAACAGCACCCTGCTGTCACATAACGCAGCACTCAATTTGAGTGCCTTCACTCATAATTCGTTGGTGCCGTGTTCGACTCACGGGGGCCACCACAGGAAAAAGCAAAAACCCGCGATTGCGCGGGTTTTTGTTTAATGGTTTTTTGATCTTGATCTCGCCCTCATCAGCGAGGCGTTTGTTCTCTATTTGCCTCCGATGAGGGAGGCCTGCAGTAAGTGTTGTCTTTGCTACCTTCCCGCCACATGATCTCGTCGGTCTGCGACGTTCATCGAATCGACATCACGTGATGTGATCTGAATTTTTCGGATGGGCGACCCGTAGGTGGCTTGTCGATGAGATCGGAGCGTTATTTATTTGATATCTTGCGTTCTGCAAGGCGCGCTTCACTCATTGCTCCCTTCAGAAATCCCCAGCCCCAGCCGATTAACCAGTTGGATGGAATCTCCTGGCATTCCTGTTTCTCGAGGAGTGGCAAGCCATGGCCAACAACCCCGAACCCTACCTGCAAGACATCATCGATCGCCATCTACCCGCGAAGCAACCGGACGGGCAGTCGGCGCGCGTGCTCAAGGTAGGGTCCGAGCTGATGGCGTGGGCACAGCACTATTTTGTGGCACTACGGGATGTGGGTTCGCACGCCAGGCAAACTTCCACTGCCCGCTCCTCACCCGTGAAGCTATTGCTGCTGCTATCAAACGATTGTCATCGTAATGCTGGCGGTATACGTTCAAGCTACGAATCGCTCTATGGTTATTTGATCGAACGGTATCCGCGCGTGAGCAAAAACGGCATGGCGCTTCGCATTCGACAAAACGGTCTGGATATTGATGTCTTTCCTGCCCGGCTGATGCCCGGATCTACCGACGATCACATGCTCTATCGCTCGGACGACCAGAGCGTCTTGCAGACCAACCTTGTTCGTCACGTGGATGATGTCCTGCGGGCTGGCAGGAGCAGGGAAACGCGTTTGCTGAAAGCCTGGTTCCAGCAGCACGAGGTAAAAGCACCGGCACTCTATGTTGATTTTCTGGTACCGGAAAAGCTGCTCTGTGATGTCAAACCCCACAAGGACAGTCTGCAGAACAACTTCATGCATATGTTGCGCAAAATCGCGCAGCGCGACTTCAATCCCTTGCTTGAAGACCTGGCAGATCCCGCTAATGATGAGAACTTGTTTTCGGCGCTGATGACCTCGGAAGACAAGAAGCGCGCGATACGCTCCGCGCAGCAGGCGATGATGGCCCGAAATTTGGCTTCCATCATTGGCTGATCGCTTTAAGCCCTCTGCCGTTCCCGGCGGCCGGATACCCGAAACACCATTCTCTTGCAGGCCTCACGGGACTTACGCTTCTCAAAAGTGATATTCCTCCCGCTGTCGGGTTGGCTTGACCTGTGGCCCGAGCGAGAGTACTTCGCCATTAGCGATGCCGTGAGCGATTGGGGGAATCCTTTCGAATCAATCCCTTAGCACATCAAAAGGCCGAGTCGAGGGGCGTGTGAGTGCTATACTTTAGCGCTAAACCAAATCCATCGAATGACCGAACTCAACGCCCCGCAGCCTCCCGCTGATATCCCGGCCGCCCTTCCCCGATTTGAAGATTTCGGCCTCGCTGCGCCTGTGCTGCAATCACTCGCAGAACAGGGCTATGCGCACCCTACACCCATCCAGGCCAAGGCGATACCCGTCGTCCTGCAAGGACGCGATGTGATGGGCGCCGCGCAGACCGGCACCGGGAAGACTGCGAGTTTCTCGCTGCCCATTATTCAACGACTAATTGCGCACGCGAATACCAGCGCCTCGCCTGCCCGCCACCCGGTGCGCGCACTGGTGCTCACCCCCACGCGCGAACTGGCGGATCAGGTGGCCGACAACGTCAAGGCCTACTCCCGCCACACACCGCTGCGGTCCACGGTCGTCTTTGGTGGCGTCGATATGGCACCGCAGACTGCCGCGCTGAGATCGGGAGTCGAGATCCTGATCGCAACCCCCGGCCGCTTGCTCGATCATGTGCAGCAGAAGGTGCTGAATCTTTCCCAGACCCAGATCTTTGTGATGGATGAGGCTGATCGCATGCTTGACATGGGGTTTTTGCCTGACCTGCAACGCATCATCAACCTCTTGCCCAAAAAACGTCAGAACCTGATGTTCTCTGCCACTTTCTCGCCCGAGATCAAGAAACTGGCGGCGAGCTTTTTGACCAATCCCGTGCTGGTCGAAGTCGCACGCAGCAATGCGACTGCTGATCGTGTTTCGCAGGTGATTTACAAGGTGGACGAAGAAGCCAAACGAGACGCGGTCGTGCATTTGCTGCGCGAGCGTGAACTCAAACAGGTGCTGGTGTTCTCGAACACCAAGATCGGGGCATCGCGCCTCTCGAGAGAGCTTGAGCGCCACGGAATTAGGGCAGCTGCCATTCATGGTGACAAGACCCAGAACGAACGCATGGCGGCGCTGGAGGCATTCAAGAACGGCAGCATTGATGTGCTGGTCGCAACTGACGTGGCAGCGCGCGGACTGGATATCGCCGAGCTGCCTTGCGTGATCAATTATGACCTGCCCTACAACGCGGAAGACTATGTACATCGCATCGGTCGTACTGGCCGCGCTGGCGCATCGGGTGATGCGTGGTCCCTGTACTCGGACAAAGATGCACGCCTCCTGGCTGACATCGAAAAACTGATCAAGCAAAAGCTGGTGCCGGCGCTGATCGAGGGCTTTAGTGGACGCGTGTCTCGTCAGACCGATCGCGGCGACCGTTTTGAGCGCGCAGAGCGTCACGAACGTCACGAACGCAGCCAGCATCGCGGCGAACGGGCGCAGCCGCCGCGCAAAGAAAAAGTCGATCCGTGGTTCCTGAAACCTTACGAGCCCAGTCTGCCTGCTGAGCCCAAGGCAGAGCCTGTGCCGTCAAACGCAAAAACCAGCCAGCCCGTCAGACGCGCTGCGCTCCTGGGGGGTGTTCGCAAGTCTTGACCTCTTGCCTGACGCTAAGAACCAATCTCGTCAGGTCGCTGGTGGCGTTGCCAATACCTTGCCGTAGGGTTGTACTATCCGTCGGATGGTCGACTTGCCATCAACCTAACGAGATAGGTTCTTGCGACTTACCTGATCCCAAAGCGCTGTGCCCACACGGGCACAGCAGCTGACCAGAACGCTTGCACGGTAGTTGCTGCGGGTAGCACATCCAGCCCTAACCATTTCGCCGCTTGCTGTAATTGCTGAACCGGACGGCGGCAGTCAATCGGTGCTGCGCCGGTTTGCTTGGAGAGCTTTACACCAGCAGCATTGGCAAGCACGGGGACATGCAAGTAGCGTGGCATCGGGTAATCCAGCTGTCGCTGCAGATAGATCTGACGCGCTGTTGATTCGAGCAAATCAGCGCCGCGCACCACATCCGTCACCGCCTGCTCGGCATCATCGACCACGACCGCAAGCTGATAGGCCCAGTACCCGTCCGCGCGCTTCAAGACGAAATCCCCCACTGTGGCTGACAAACGCTCGCGAAAAATTCCCTGCCAGCGGTCATCCACCTCGATCAGGTCGTCGGGATGATCCGGATCGGGAACGCGCAGGCGCCAGGCGCGCGCCGTGCGCTCTGGCGCGAGACCATGGCGGCAGGTGCCCGGGTAGATCGCTGCGCCATCCGCAGCAATGCTCCCCCGCGAATCCGCGATTTCCTTGCGACTGCAGCCACAGGGATAGACGCGAGCACTCAGCCGAGCGAAGGCCTGCTCATAGCGCCACTTGCGCTTGCTTTGCCAGAGAATGTCGTCATCCGAGGTCATGCCGAAATCACGCAAGGCAGTGATGATGCTATCGGCCGCCCCCGGCATGGTGCGGGCCTCATCAATGTCTTCCATCCTGATGAGCCATCGACCCTGGTGCGCCCTCGCGTCAAGATAACTGGCCAGTGCTGCAACCAGCGAACCCGCATGCAGCGGGCCAGTGGGTGAGGGTGCGAATCGTCCGGTGTAGAGCAAGGAAGGTCCTGTTGTAAATTCTGCGGTGTCACGAGAGAAGGGTAATTATCCGCTGACCTCGCAGGATTGGTGTTTTGAGTTCGAGTCCATTGATACAACAAGTAACTTTCAGGGGCGCAGACGCTATCGAGTCAGCTACTGTGGGCAGGCGGGGGTATGTGGCGCGAGTGTCCGGTGGCTAAGGCTCACTGGAAATTTAATTGTACGCAATTTAATTTTGTGCTATATTTAATTCCATGTCGCCCCCTGCGCTCAATCCCGCGAACGCGCTGCTTCTCGATAATCAGCTTTGTTTTGCGCTGTACTCGACCTCGCTGGCCATGAGCAAGGTGTACAAGCCCTTGCTGGACGAGCTCGGCATCACGTATCCACAATATCTGGTGATGCTGGTGCTGTGGGAGGGTGACGACCTGACGGTCTCCGAGATCGGGGCGAGACTATCGCTGGACTCCGGCACACTGACACCCTTGCTCAAGCGTCTGGCATCTACGGGGCTGGTGCACAGATTGCGTGACACCGAAGATGAGCGTCGCGTTCTGGTGCAATTGAGCGCCGCTGGCCGCCGGCTCAGGCAAAAAGCCGGAGACATCCCGCACTGTGTGCTTGCCGCCACGCAGTGCTCTGTACCGGAGCTGGTCAGTCTGACCAGGCAGCTACAACAACTTCGGCAACGACTAGCCGCCTGAGCAGGCCCTTGGCACCCGCTTGCGCACTGTTCTGAAATTCCCTGAGGTGAATCTCAGCCCAACTCCTCAACCGACGACACATTCACCGACGACTCATTCATTTACTACTGTATTGGAAACGCCATGCCTACCCTACTTGATAAAGTTCTTTACACTGCGCACGCTCACACTACCGGTGGTCGTGATGGTCGTTCTGTGACCGACGACAAGCTGCTCGATGTCAAATTGGCTCTGCCACCAGAAATGGGTGGCGATGGCAAAGGTACCAACCCGGAACAGTTATTTGCTGCCGGCTACTCGGCCTGTTTCATGGGGGCGCTAAAGCATGTCGCCAGTCAGAAGAAAGCCAAAATATCTGCGGATGCAAGCATTGACGCGAGTGTCGCTATCGGTCCCATACCGGGGGGTTTTGGTTTGTCGGTCAAGATGGTGATTCATTTGCCCGGAGTAGAGCGCGAGCAGGCATTAGCATTGGTCGATGCTGCTCACCAGGTCTGCCCCTATTCGAACGCCACGCGCGGCAACATCATTGTTGATCTGTCGGTTGGCTGATCAATCCAGTACCAGCTGCGCCTGAATGGGTGCAGCGGCGCTGGGCAGCTCAGATTTTTTTATCAGCGTGCCTACGCGCACGCCTAGCAGGCGCAGTCGCTTGTCCAGCTTCACGCGCTTGAGACATTCGCCCGCAGCTTGGCGAATGACTGTCGCCTCATCAGTCGCCGCATCGATCGTGATGTCGCGCGTCACCGTCTGAAAATCGTCATACCGCAGTTTGATGCCCACCGTGCGTCCCACATAGGCTTTACGCTGCAAATCTCCTGCGACTCGCACGCACAGACTGGTAAAGATCTCGGAGAGTTGTTCTCTGTCCTGTCTTGCGTGGAGGTCACGCTCGAAGGTGGTTTCGCGGCTGATGGATTTTGGCTCCGATCGTGTCACGACCGGACGCTCGTCTCTGCCATGCGCCACCTGATGCAACCACTCTCCATAGCTGCGGCCAAACGCCTGAATCAGTCCGCTGGCATCAGCCGCTGCCAGCTCGCCGATGGTGTGTATCCCCAGTGCCTGCAGTTTCGCGCCGGCCTTGGGCCCGATACCATTGATCTTTCGTACCGCCATCGGCCAGATGCGGTGTTGAACATCGGATAGATGCAGCAGCGTGATTCCGTCGGGTTTGTCCAGCTCGGATGAGATTTTCGCCAGCAGTTTATTGGGTGCGATACCTATCGAACAGGTCAAGCCGGTAGATTCACGCACCGCCTGCTTGAGACGCCCGGCCAGAGCGCGGCTCTCTTCATCGATCTCTGTCAGATCGATGTAGATTTCATCGATGCCCCGATCCTCAATGACCGGCGCAATCGCAGCCACGGCAGTTTTGAACAAGCGAGAGTAGTGACGGTAGGCGTCGAAATCGGCAGGCAGCAAGAAGGCATCCGGTGCCAGTTTTGCGGCTTTCATCATGCCCATGGCAGAAAAGACGCCCAGCGCACGGGCTTCATATGTTGAGGTCGTTACCACGCCTCGGCCCGCGTAGTCGCGCAGACGCGCGAAATCTCGGGAACCTTGATTGCGCTCTGTGGGGTGATGACGCATCCGACCACCGATCACCACCGGATAACCTCGAAGTTCCGGATACCGCAGTAATTCGACGGAGGCATAGAATGCATCCATGTCGAGATGAGCAATGCGGCGCTGTGGTCCGCCGGTGCAGACGGATGCGCTCTCGATTTGTCCGGACATGACTTGCCCGCCCTCAGGCTAAGCCGCCCGCACGACCTTGGCGCAATGTGGGCAGGAGACACCCTCGACATACAGCGGCGAGAGCTGCTCGCGTGGCGTGACCACGGCGCGGCATGCGAAACACTGCCGGGTGGCTGTCTCTTGAAGCTGTGGGCTTAACGCAGTCCTGTGGTCGAAGACGAAGCAATCCCCCTGGTAGTGAGCGCCACCCACTTCTTCGAAATATTTCAGGATGCCGCCCTCGAGCTGATAGACGTGCTCGTAGCCGATGTTCTGCATGTGGATGGCGGCTTTTTCGCAGCGTATGCCGCCGGTGCAGAAAGTGACGATCGTTTTGTCATTCAGCTCGTCGCGGTGTTTTTCTATCACCGCGGGGAATTCACTGAATTTATCTATGCGGTAGTCGATCGTGTTCTCAAAGCTGCCTACATCGACCTCAAAGGCATTACGCGTGTCAAGCATGACGACCGGGCGTCCTTCATCATCATGACCTTGATCCAGCCAGCGTTTCAGTATGGGGGCAGTGACCGCCGGCGCGCGGCCTTGCTCGGGTTTGATCAAGGGATGTTTCATCGTAATGATCTCGCGCTTGAGCCTGACTAGCATGCGGTTGAAGGGCTGTTTTTCGGAAAAACTTTCTTTCCATGCGATGTCTGCAAAGCGGGTATCACGGCGCAACCAGGACAAATAGCCATCAATGGCTTCCCGGCTTGCGGCGAGGAACATGTTGATGCCCTCGGGCGAGAGCAGGATCGTGCCCTTCAGTCCCAGTTCGGCGCAGATGGCCTGAAAGCGGGGGCGCTGCTCGACAGTGTCGTTAAAAGTGACAAATTTATAAGCAGAGATGTTGACGATCGGATGAGTGGCGAGTTTGGGCTGCATGATAAGACCCGGCGGAATTCAGTGAGTGACGTCATTATAAGCGCCGCAAAACAGGGGCACAGGAGCGCCTGCCTGTTGTGATGTGCAGGCCGCCTGAGGAAGGTTCCTAGCAGGTAAAATAGGTCCATGAGCGCACCACAATTCATCCATCTCCGCCTGCATTCCGAATTTTCTATCGCCGATGGCCTCGTGCGCATCGACGAACTCGTCAAGGCTGCTGTCGAAGACCGTCAGCCGGCTGTCGCCGTGACCGACCTGGGTAATTTGTTCGGCATGGTGAAGTTCTACAAAGAGGCGCGTGGCCAGGGCATCAAGCCCATTATCGGATGCGATCTCTGGGTCACGAATGATGAAGACCGCGACAAAGCTTTTCGGCTGCTGCTTCTGGCAAAAAATCACGATGGCTATCTCTCCCTGTGTGACTTGCTGTCACGGGCCTGGCTGACGAATCAGCATCGCGGTCGCGCCGAGGTGCGCATCGAATGGCTGGAGACACTACCGAACAAAGACGGACTGATCGCCCTGTCGGGTTTCCAGCTTGGCGATATCGGCATGGCCCTCGAAAACGGTAACGTGTCCCTCGCCGAGCGCTGTGCGACTCGCTGGGCCACTATTTTTCCCGGACATTTCTACATTGAAGTGCAACGTAACGGTAATCCCCGACTCGAAGGATTGCTTCGCCAGTCCACGCAACTGGCCGCGCGTCTCAAGCTGCCGGTGGTGGCAACGCATCCGGTACAGTATCTGAGCGCATCCGCATTCACGGCGCATGAAGCGCGCAGTTGCATCGCCGACGGCGAGATACTGGCTAATCCGCGCCGTGTGAAGCGCTTCACTCAGGAGCAGTACTTCAAGACGCAAGCCGAGATGACAGCGTTGTTCGCCGACTTGCCGGCAGCCTTGGCCAATAGCGTGCTCATTGCGCAGCGCTGCAACCTCTCTCTCGCGCTGGGCAAGCCTCAGTTGCCCAATTTCCCCACACCCGAGGGCATGAGCATTGACGAATTCCTGGTGGCGCAGGCCAGGGAAGGCCTGAAGATTCGTCTTGCTCAGCTGTATCCGGACGAACAAAAACGTGAGTCTGTGCGTGAACGTTATGAATCGCGGCTAAACTTTGAGACTGACACCATCATCAAGATGGGTTTTCCCGGCTATTTCCTGATCGTCGCCGATTTTATCCAGTGGGCTAAACACAATGGCGTGCCTGTCGGGCCGGGCCGTGGTTCAGGCGCTGGTTCACTGGTCGCTTATGCGCTGTCAATTACTGATCTTGATCCTTTGCAGTACAACCTGCTGTTCGAACGCTTCTTGAATCCTGAGCGTGTATCGATGCCCGACTTCGATATCGATTTCTGCCAGGAAGGCCGTGACCGCGTGATTCAGTACGTGAAAGAGCGCTACGGCAAGGAAGCGGTATCGCAGATTGCGACTTTCGGCACCATGGCCGCAAAAGGTGCGGTGCGCGACGTGGGGCGGGTACTGGATTTTGGTTACAACTTCTGCGACGGTATCTCCAAGCTGATTCCCTTCAAGCCGGGCAAGCTGGTGACCAT
This sequence comes from Oxalobacteraceae bacterium, assembly GCA_900299005.1. Taxonomy (GTDB): domain Bacteria; phylum Pseudomonadota; class Gammaproteobacteria; order Burkholderiales; family Burkholderiaceae_D; genus Pernthalerella. Next base: position 17,207 of record OMID01000083.1, on the reverse strand, counting down.
CGCTGATGCGCTGGAAGAAGAGCCGCTCCTCAAGGAGCGGCGCGACAATGAAGAAGAAGTTCGGCAGCTGCTGGAACTGGCACAGCAGGTCGAAGGTATCGCGCGCAATGTCGGCATGCATGCGGGCGGTGTGTTGATCGCCCCTGGCAAACTCACGGACTTCTGTCCCCTGTATACCCAGGGCACGGAGGGCGGCGTGGTATCGCAATATGACAAGGATGATGTCGAGGCGATCGGTCTGGTGAAGTTCGATTTTCTCGGGCTGACCACCCTGACCATTCTGGACCGGGCGGTGGGCTACATTCGCCAACTGGATCCAGAATTGGCCGACTTCAGCCTAGAGCAGGTGCCGCTGAATGATCGCGCTACCTACCAGTTGCTGACACAGGCAAAGACGGTGGCGGTGTTCCAGCTTGAAAGCCGCGGCATGCAGGGCATGCTGAAAGATGCGCGCCCTGATCGGTTCGAAGACATCATTGCGCTCGTGGCGCTGTACCGGCCCGGCCCGATGGACCTGATTCCCGATTTCTGCCGACGCAAGCAGGGCGAGAAATTCGATTACCCCGATCCTCGCACGGAAGCCATTCTTTCCGAAACCTACGGCATCATGGTCTATCAGGAACAGGTGATGCAGATGGCGCAGGTCATCGGTGGCTATTCACTGGGTGGCGCGGATCTGTTGCGCCGCGCGATGGGGAAAAAGAAGCCCGAAGAAATGGCCGAGCATCGTCAGATCTTCCGCGATGGCGCGGCCAAGAATGGACTGAGCGAACAAAAGGCCGACGAGATTTTCGACCTGATGGAAAAGTTTGCCGGCTATGGTTTCAACAAGTCCCATGCCGCGGCTTACGCACTACTGTCATATCACACTGCTTATCTGAAGACCCATCATCCTGCGGCGTTCATGGCGGCCAACTTGTCGCTGGCCATGGATGACACCGATAAAATCAAGGTGCTGGTGGAAGACGCGCTCGATACCTGTGGCCTCACCATCCTGCCACCCGATATTAATTTGTCGGTCTATCGCTTTACACCAGTCGCCGATACTGGCAAGAAGGCTGATCGTATCCGCTATGGTCTGGGGGCGATCAAGGGTACCGGACAAAATGCAATCGAGGCCATCATCGCAGCCCGGCAATCGGCCGCTTTCACTGACCTGTTCGATTTCACTCGCCGGGTCGACAAGCGCCAGATCAATCGCCGCACCATCGAGTCGCTGATCAAGGCGGGTGCCTTCGACAGCCTAGGTGTGAATCGAGGCGTGCTGCTGGCGTCAGTAGGTCTGGCTATGGAGAGCGCCGAGCAGGCAGAAGCCTCGGCGAATCAGGTCAGTCTGTTCGACATGGAGGGCAGTGATTTTGACGATCGACCTCAGTACGTCGAGGCCCCGGAGTGGACCGAAAAAGAAAAGCTGACCGAAGAAAAGTCAGCGCTGGGATTTTATCTTTCCGGCCATTTGTTCAATGCTTATGCCGAAGAGGCGCGCAAGTTTGCCCGCACCAAACTCTCAGACCTGTCGCCCGGTCGCGAGCCCAAGCTCATTGCAGGCATCATCGCGGGTCTGCGCACTCAGATGACACAGCGCGGCCGGATACTGATTATTACGCTCGATGACAACACCGCGCAGGCAGAAATCACGGTGTACAACGAAATCTTTGATAGTCATCGTGCGTTGTTCAAAGAAGATGAATTCCTGGCCGTTCAGGGAAAAATCTCCGAAGATCGCTTCTCCGGTGGACTACGTATCACGGCTGAGCGCGTGATGGATATTGCTGCGGCACGCGCTACCTTTGTGAAAGCATTGCGGCTCTCGATGAATGGTCAGGCAGATGCTCAGCGTCTGCGCGAGCTGATCGAGCCGTTCCAGCAAGTACAGGATTCTTGCCCTATCGTCGTGCAATACACAAAGAATGGCGCACTTGGCGAGCTGCGTTTATCCGATGCCTGGCGTGTGCGTGCCGATGATGCACTTCGCGCAAAGCTGTCGGACTGGCTCAGTCCTGATAACGTCTGGTTCGAGTACTGATGACGCTGTCTTCCACTTTCAGGCGAATCCTCGGTCTGTTAAAGCCTCACGCCGGCCGCATGATCATCGCGCTGCTCGCCATGATCGTTACTGCCGCCACCGAACCCGCAGTGGCGAGCATGATGAAACTGCTGCTGGATACAGGGTTCTCAGAGACGCGTGATTTTTCCTTATGGATGGTGCCACTGTTTGTGGTGGGTATCTTTGTTGTTCGCGGCTTGTCGACTTTTACCACCAGTTATCTGATGTCGTCCGTGTCGGGCGCGCTGATGTCCACCTTGCGCCAGCAGATGTTTAGCCGATTGCTGGACGTCCCGCTGAGCTACTACCGCGACAACTCGACCGGCAAGCTGATCAGCGCCATGATGATCGAGGTTAACCAGATCCTCGACATGATACGCAATGTGATGATCGTGCTGATTCGCGACAGCCTGACTGTTATTGGACTCCTCGGCTATCTGTTCTGGCTGAACTGGAAGCTGACGCTGGTGACCATCACGCTCGGTCCAGTGATCGCGTTCGTGGTGCGCCTGACTGCAAAACGTCTCAAGCGGCTGATCGCCGAAAATCAGCACATGAACGCCGAGATTACCCAAACCATTGAAGAGGCCATGCGGGCTCAGCAGGTGATCAAGATTTTCGGTGGTCAGCGTTACGAAGCAAAGCGTTTCGGCGATCGTTCCGAGCGTCTGCGCCGCTTCTTGCTGAAGACCGCAAGTACCATGGCCACGACGGAACCAATTACTCAGTTCATCAATTCGTTTTCTGTATCGGTCATCATCGTGATTGCACTCTCGCAGGCAGGTGATGGCCAGATGACGGTCGGTGATTTTGCGTCCTTTATCACGGCCATGCTGATGACGCTCACACCACTCAAACATCTCGCCGGCGTGAATGGTCCCCTGCAGCGCGGACTGGCAGCAGGAGTTACCGTATTCGGCATCATCGATGCGGTGCCCGAGCGTGAGAATGGCAAGGTGTTGCGTGAGCGCGCCAGCGGCAGGCTGGAGTTTGAGAACGTCGGTTTTTCATATCCGGATCAGCGGCAAGCAGCACTCTCGGATATCCAGCTCTCGATTGCGCCGGGCGAAACAGTGGCACTGGTGGGCATGTCCGGCGGGGGTAAATCCACGCTGGTGAATCTGGTGCCGGAGTTCTACACCCCGACCGTCGGTCGCCTGCTGCTTGACGGGCAGCCGATCAGCGAGATCGCCCTGTCCAGCCTGCGGGCGCAGATGGCCATGGTCAGCCAGAATGTCATCTTGTTTGATGACACTGTAGCGGCGAATATCGCCTATGGTGACAAGCAGCCGGATCAGCAGCGCATCGTAGCAGCTGCACAAGCGGCGTGCCTGGAAGAGGTGATCGCTGCCCTGCCCGAGGGATATCAGACTCAGATTGGTGACAATGGCATGCGCCTCTCGGGTGGCCAGCGTCAGCGGCTGGCGATCGCGCGGGCGATTTACAAGAATGCACCGATCCTTATCCTGGATGAAGCCACCTCTGCGCTGGATACAGAATCCGAGCGTGCAGTACAGGCAGCGCTGGATCAGTTAATGAAAGGCCGAACCACCCTGGTCATCGCGCATCGCTTGTCTACCATTGAGCACGCCGATCGCATTGTGGTTTTGCAGGAAGGGCGTATCGTCGAGAGCGGAACCCATGCGGCACTGCTGGCGCGCAATGGTGTCTATGCACACCTGTATCATTTGCAGTTCTCGCGGGACGCTTGAGTTCCAGTACGCAGTCCTCGACAAGAATCAGGAGATACCATGGACCAGACACCGACGATATCGGCTTTCCCCGTACCTGAACTAAAAGACCTGCCGGAAGACATTCGCAGTACCATTCTTGCAGTGCAGGAAAAGGCGGGTTTTGTGCCGAATGTATTTCTGGTGCTGGCGCACCGACCGGCCGAATTCCGTGCCTTCTTTGCCTACCATGATGCCCTCATGCTCAAGGAAACCGGCAGTCTGACCAAAGCCGACCGCGAGATGATCGTTACTGCGACCAGTGCCAAGAACCACTGCTTGTATTGCGTGATCGCCCATGGTGCGCTGTTGCGGATCTATGCGAAGAATCCTCTCGTGGCGGATCAGGTGGCGGTCAATCATCTCAAAGCGGATATCACACCCCGTCAGAAGGCGATGCTGGATTTTGCGATCAAAGTGTGTCTTGATTCTGCCGCAGTAACCGCAGACGATTACGCCCAACTTCACGGGCATGGTTTTGACGATGAAGATATTTGGGATATTGCCGGCATCACAGCCTTCTTTGGCCTGTCCAATCGGATGGCCAATGTGCTTGGCATGCGGCCTAATCCGGAGTTTTTCCTGATGGGGCGGGTGGAGAAAAAGAAGTCTGTTTGAGGGTTCTGGTGCTTGATGTCTTGGGCTTCCAGAAGGCATCGTAGGTCGGCGATTTATTCAATATGCTCTCGCTCGTTACCGTTTCAAGATGCCGTTGATAGTCATCACGCGTGATACTGGAGAAGAGAGAGATGCCAAGCCCGAAGCGCGTGTCTCCGCCATGAGTCAGTTCTAGCAGATCGAACACCGTGGGCGCAACATCGAAATGCGTCATCACGGCTCGCGTGGGCGGATGTTCCAGCGGACTTAGTAGTTTGAAATAGACATAGCGGTTTCCACGAAATTGCATCGACTGCTTCATACTGTTCATGAAGGGATGATCTCCCATCAAAATCACCACGGTATTGTCCAGTAAACTTTCTTGATTGAGTTCTTTGACGAAATCGGCGAGAAAGCGCGAGTTGCAATGGAATACACCGGGAAAGTCGCTTCGCTTTTCATCCTCGGTGCAACGGGGTGACGGCAATCCATGGGGGAAGTGGTTATCCTGAGTAATCAGCGTGATATTAAAGGGCGCCTTTTTCCTGTCATGATCACGCACGACGGCGAGTGCTTGTTTGAGCAGCATGTCATCATGCAGACCCATTCCCCAGCTCTTAAATTCGGCAGCATCAACGCCCCGTTGTTTCCATTCTTCGCGTCCCAGTAGGTGATGGTATCCGTGCGTCCGATAGAATTTATCCAGCCCGGAATAAGCAAGGTGATGACCTACCAGGAAGTATTGCTCGTAACCGGCCGAGCGAAGTACATCGCCCAGGCAAGTCGCCCCTGGAAAAAAATCTTCGGTGGCAAAGCTGCTGAATTTATTTGCAAAGAAGGGCTTGAGTGGCGCACTGCATTGGCTGGAGAACATCCCCGCGATAGTCCACTGGGTACCCGGTGCGGCTGGAAAAGTGGGAACCTCGACACCCTTAAGTTGCTTGATCGGAGCGATCGCATCGCGACCGACCAAGTTGGCATCACCCATGATGCGTTCCAGTGATTCCACGTAGATCAGCAGCAGGTTTTTCTTCGCAGATCGGCTGGTCAGTTGTTCGAGCTCTGGTGCGTGATACAAGGCGCTGAATTGATCTTCTCCGAGGCTGATTCGGACAAAATGGAAAAGCTCGATTTGGTAAAGAAAAAGCAGGCTGGTGAATAGGGCGAGAAACAGGCTGAAGCCAAGACCTGTCAGCTTGCGATAGACCGCAGCGAGTCGCTTGCCGGCCAGCGCCAGACCGGGTTGCAAGAGCAGGTGCTTGACTGCCGCTGCTGCTGCAATACGCTCGATTAGCAGGCCCGCGAGATAAAGCGCGGCCACGATGGCCACAGAAGGCAAGATCACCCACCGAACCGCATCCAGCACCAGGTAGAGATCGACGCCGGTCAGGCTATTCAGGCCCAGATCAAAATGAAAAAAAATCTGCTCAACCGTCAGCCGATTGCCAAATACACTGCGCAGCCACCCGTAGGTGGCGACCAGCACAACGCTCAGAGCGTAGCAACCATAACGAACGAAGGTCCTGCGTGGATTGACATATCCCGTGGACGGTGGCAATGAAGGATTGGCAAGAACGGACATAGACTCCCAGAAAGTTGATCCGGAGCAATTGTCATTCTAGCTCGTTTCTGAAACGCAATGATTCTCACCGCAGGTCCTGCGGGCTTGGGTCAACCACGGGTACCTACCGGGGTTTGCCTTAGTGCTGTCGCACGTGGGGGGGAGATTTGTGGCGCTGTAGCGCTTTGTATAATTGCACCCTTTGAATTCTGATGGCGCGTGCCGCTCAGGAAGCTTCTCCATCATGTAAGGTAGAAAATTACAAAATAAATAATTTTCGACATCGATGACTGCCAGCGACCGCCCTGCGTAGCCTCAATCCCAACGAAGTCTCAGGGACTTCGTTCAATGATGAATGAATTCCTATCAATGAAGACAAGCGTCATATTTACCACTTACAACGCACCTGTTTGGCTGCAGAAGGTCCTGTGGGGATTTTTTGCCCAGACCCACCGGGATTTTGAGATCGTGATCGCCGATGACGGATCACGGGATGACACCCGCCAGTTGATTGACAACATCCGAGGGATGTCGCCGATGCCGATACGTCATGTGTGGCAAGCTGATGAGGGTTTTCAAAAAAGTCGTATCCTCAACAAGGCCATCGCTGCTACCCGTGGGGACTATCTGATTTTTACGGATGGTGATTGCATACCTCGCGAGGATTTCGTCGCAGAGCACCTGCGACATGCTGAGGAGGCTTGTTATCTCTCGGGGGGGTATTTCAAGCTACCGTTGGACATCAGTAAAGCGATAACCCAGGAAGACATCGCCAGCCGCCGCGTGTTTTCTCCCGAGTGGCTGGGAGAGGTCGGCATGTCGCTTGGGATAATCAAGTCGTTGAAGCTGACCGTGCGAGGCCGGGTGGGAGATTGGCTGAATTATCTGCCCGTTAAAGCCTCCTGGAATGGGCATAATTCTTCCTGTCACAAAAAATGGGCCATTGCAGTCAATGGGTTTGATGAGAAAATGCAGTATGGTGGACAAGATGCCGAATTTGGTCGTCGCCTGAGACATCTGGGCGTGAAAGCGAAACGGATACGCTATTCCACCATCTGTGTACATCTCGATCATGGACATGGATATGTGACCCCGGAAATGAAAGCAAACAGTGCCCGTATTCGAGCAAACACCATAAAGCATCGACTTACCTGGGCTGCAGTGGGCCTGGATCAATACCTGCATCCGGATGGAACGCTCCGAGCAGAGACTGAGGAGAAAAAAGCGTGACTGGCAGTTTGCACTCCTCTCCAGTTCTTGTGCTTTGTATGAAATGGGGAAAAGCCTATGGCCCCGAGTATGTCAATCGTTTGAAGAACGGTGTTTCTCGTAATCTCAGCTATCCCCATCGCTTTATCTGCTTTACCGATGATGCAGAGGGTATCGACGCCGGCATAGAGATTCTCCCGCTGCCCGAGTTAGGATTGCCGCCTGAGCACAAGGATCTGCGTTGGCGCAAACTAGCCATCCTTGGCAAGGATGTCTACGGCTTGCATGGCACAGCACTCTTTTTGGATCTTGATCTTGTTATCGTCGAGAGGCTGGAGCCATTTTTTGATTACCCCGGAAAATTCCTGATCATTCGCGATATGGATCTATTTCGTGCCAAACCACTGCGCAAACTAAATCCAAAGCGGGATCGCTTTCTCAATCGGGTTGGTAATTCCTCCGTATTTCGCATGGAGATGGGCGCGCATAGTGATGTGCTGGACGAGTTTGTGCATGATCCGGTGGCGGCACAGAGCGCTTTCAAGATTTCCCAGCAATTCATGAGTGATGCACTGCATAGGCGAGGCTTACTTGAATATTGGCCTCGGGGCTGGTGTGTCAGTTTCAAAAATGATTGTGTCCCGCGTTACTTGCGTAGTTACTTTCAGAACCCGTTCATCCCGCCAGGTGCGCATATTGTCGTCTTTGCGGGCGATCTGAAAATGCAGGATGTTGTGGAGGGGCGCGGAAGCAAATGGTATCGGAAGATTGGATCTATCAATTGGTTACTGCGTTTGTGGACATGATCGCCAGGAGCTTGTGCGATGAATTAGATCAAAGGTGAGGACGACGGATAACTGTTATCCGACTGTCGCGGTGTGAGTAGTATCTGGCCTTGATGTCAGGCTCTCGATGGTTTGATGAATCCGAAGAACGTCAGAAATCTGACCGTGTGGCCATAGATTTTGAGTAGATAACACACCGCCCAGGATTTGATTTTTTCCTCTGCAGTCAGATCGGTATTTCCGAAAATTTCTATTCCTCTTTTAATCGGCGGGACGAAACCCTTCGCGAAATGAATCACGATTTTCGGAACAGATATCAGCAATGACGTATTCTTGACGTTACTGCTATTGACGCGCCTTGATTTTTTTAACAAATCGGCCCAAGTAGAGCGCGCTGGATGATCGACTATCGCCGTTTCTGAATAAAATAAATTCAGCCCTGCCCTGTTTGCCCGACGATTCCAATCCCAATCTCCTCCGGAGAGCAGGTCAGAATTGAAAAGTCCAACTGTATCAATGGCATGTCGAGTGCACAGAAAATTGGCAGTTACCGATAGCCCGTTGTCCGCAAGTCGCCTCTGATTGAATGACAAGGCCTTTTGGTAGGCTTCAACTGCGGATAGTTGTTCGCCCAGGAATGTGACTCGGATGTGACCGGCGATCCTGTCCGCTTTTTTTTCCACGATGGCCTTTACGCCCTCTTCCAGCCAATATTTGTCTGGGATGCAATCGGCATCGGTGAAGGCTATGATGTCACCGGTGGCCTTGGAGAGCCCTTTATTACGGGCCGCATAAGAGCCGGGTACTGCCTCAGCTAGAAGAGATATTTTTTGCAAACCTGCTGGGGGAGCGTCCTCGGGATGGTTATTGACGACAATAATTTCAAAAAATTCTGAAGGATAGCTTTGCCGTTCCAACGCCTCGATACACTGCAACAATGTGTTCCAGCTTTTATACGTTGGCACTATGACGCTAACTCTTGGGAAGTTGCTTGCCATGTCAGGCGCTGCTTGTTTCTTGGATCGATTTTCGTTCGAGCATCAGATCATAGTGAGGCTGTTCTCCATTTTTATAAATGATTGAAAATCCATGTTCTTGAAGTAAGTGTAATATTTTTTGTTGATCGATATATCGCTCATCAACCTCGTAAAAAATATTAGTGACGTTTCTCCAGAATTTTGTTTTCATTAGCTCTCGGAGCACTTGCTCTTCATGGCCCTCTGTGTCGATTTTTATGCAGATTTTTTCTTCAGAGTCGATGATTATTTTTTCGTCGAGAAATGAGTGATCTACCTTGCTTATTTTTATTCTTTTGACGAAAGTCTTCTCAGAAACAACATGATCGCGCAGGGTGGCCGCACCCGAATGGCCCTCTTTGATTTGCAATTCGGACTCCTCGGTAGTGTTCGAAATGGCATGAGGGAATGCAGTTACGCGATTGGCCTGATTTTTTCCCAGATTGATGGTCAGTGAGTTATAGATTTCAGGTTGCGGTTCGAAAGCATAGATCTTGTGAACAGCAGGGTTTTTCGCTGCCAGAAGGCTGTAGAGCCCCAGGTTGGCGCCAATATCAATAAACGTACACTTCTCAATACGACTGAGCCAGTCAGAATAAAAGAAGCCGTAAGCACCGGTCGCACAAAAACGGAAGGTAGCATCTTCCCATTTGTCGTACAGCCAAACGCCATAGATGCTGTAAGTGAAATTATTGACTCGCGTCGGACCAAAGCGAACCAAGCGTTTTATCAACGACCTCAGCAACCTTGAAAACATTCTGGGTGCTACGCTTGCTGAGGATATTTCCCTAAGTTTTCGCAGGAAAAGGATGAAGGTATCTGGACGATGATTCATTGAATAGAAATTTTTTAAGCGGTCTTCGATATTTTCGTTACTCGTCAGACTCGATCAACACACCATGAGAAAATTATGACTGCACCCTTCCATACACGTCCCCCAGCCTGACAATGTCGTCCTCTCCCAAATAACTGCCTGATTGCACCTCAATCAGCTCCAGCCAGGTTTTGCCGGGATTTTCGAGCATATGTCGCTCGCCTTGGGGGATAAACACGGATTCATTTTCATACACTAGCCGCGATTGGTCGCCAATGATCACCTTGGCCGTGCCTGACACAACAACCCAGTGCTCGGCGCGATGATGATGGTATTGCATCGACAGCTTGGCACCTGGTTTGACACGTATGCTCTTGACTTGGTAGCGGGGGCCGCTACCAAGCGAATCATACGATCCCCAGGGACGGAATACCTCTCGGTGTATCTCGGTTTCCGTTCGTTGTGCATTACTGATCCGCGTGACTAGCTTCTTGACCTCTTGCGCTGCCTGTTTGTCGGCCACCAGAATCGCGTCAGCGGTCTCGATCACGACCAGATCTTTTACGCCCAGCATGGTCACGAGCCGATGGTCTGCGTGAACATAGCAATCCGTGGCACCCTCCACAATCACATCTCCTCTGAGCGCATTGCCATGTTCGTCTTTTGGCAACACCTGCCATACTGAAGCCCAGGCCCCAACGTCACTCCAGCCAGCATCCAATGACACCATGCTCGCCTTGTCGGTTTTCTCCATCACGGCATAATCGACCGAATCAGATGGGCAACTGCGCATGGCTTCGTCATCGAGGCGAATGAAATCAAGATCTGTGCGGGCTTTGTCAAAGGCCTGTTCGCACTGCTGCAGCATGCTCGGGTGCCAATGCTTCAGCTCTTCCAGATATGTCGACGTTCGGAACATGAACATCCCGCTGTTCCAGAAATACTCACCTGAGGCGACATACTGTTCTGCCGTGGCCATATCCGGTTTTTCGACGAAGCGAGCGACTTTACTGACGCCCTCGGCAGCGGTTTTTCCTGGATGCAGATGTAACCATAGCCAGTCTCTGGGTGGGTGGGGGTGATGCCAAAAGTGACCAACTGACCTTGTTCTGCCGCTTGAGCAGCGCGAATGACACTCTGCCGGAACGCCTCAGGGTTGGCAAAGACATGGTCTGACGGCAGAACCAGCAGCACGGGATCAGCACCCGCGTGTTGTGCGTGAAGCGCGGCTGCGGTAATCGCCGGTGCGGTATTGCGACCAAAGGGTTCCAGGATGATGGCTGAAGGCGCCACGCCGGCTTCACGACACTGCTCGGCCACGAGAAAGCGGTGCTCCTGGTTGGACACAATCACAGGAGGCAGCAATCCGGGTATGCCATGCAGTCTTTGCAAGGTCAGTTGAAAGAGCGTCTTCTCGTCAGTCACCGCGAGAAACTGTTTTGGCCGCATGGTCCGCGACAAGGGCCATAATCGCGAGCCACTGCCGCCAGAGAGTATGACGGGAGTAATGTTCATATTTTTACGTCGTTTAGCACCGCATGATAGACCCGCGCTATGCCGTCCGCTTCCTTCTCGATTGAAAATTCCTCGGTGACTCGATCGCGCCCGGCCTGACCCATCAACTCGGTTTTTCTCGGATCTTGCATCAAGGGCCGCACAGCCTCGGCCAGTGCCTGCGCATCCCCGGTCGGCACCAAGGTGCCGGTTTCACCGGGCTTCACAATATAGTCGAATGCGCCGGTCCGGCTTGCCACAACGGCGCAGCCACTCGCCATGGCTTCCAGTGGCGTGATCCCGAAAGGTTCGTAGCGCGGGCAGGCGACCATGATCGCCACGTTCTGGTACCAGCGCGGTATCTCGTCGGCTGCCAAATTACCCAGAAAGATAATCCTGTCCGAGAGGCCAGCAGCACGGATTTTATCTTCCATGGCCCGCAGATAGTCCTGATGCTCTGCCAGCGCCTGCCCGGTGATGATGGCAGTGAAATCCGGGAAATGCGGCAGAACGTCGATCATCGCATCGACAAAGATATCGGTGCCCTTGGTGGGGCGAATGCGGCCAAAGATACCAATGCCGTATTTGCCGGGAAGTCCGGTACGCTGCCAGGCAGCAGCTTTGCTGACCGGTGGCGTAAAGCGCTCGAGACTTGCGCCATGAAAGACAACCCGGGTCGTGTTGGGTACAAAGCTCGCGGCTTCCGGCGTGGTGGCGACTACGCCATCCATTTTGCTGATCAGCCAGCGCGGAAACCAGGAATGCCTATGCTTTGCCGCCGAGGTGAATACGATCTTTATCGGAAAGCGCATCACGTCGCGCAAAAAGATCGCCAACATCATCTCGGGGTCTCGCCGCACATGCCAGATGCGTGGACGAGTGTCCGGCAGCGGTGAGCGCGATAGCTGTATCGCCTGCCAGACGGTCAGGTAGACGAAGTGCTGCGGCGAGTGCTGCTTGGCCAGTTGTGCCCCGGGCAGATCTTCTCCGACAAAGCCGATATTGAAGTGCCTCGCTTGTACGGGCAACAAGGCATTGATTGTTCCTGAAACGCCGGTGTAGCGTTTCTTCATGTTGGTGATGATAATTTCGGCGGACATGTCATCAGGGATTTTAAGGACAATGGCTCCCGGCTTTCGACGGGATGACGGAACCAGAGGTCGGAAGCTTCTCAATCGTCATTCCAGCGAAAGCTGGTATCCAACGCCTCTCTTCATCAACGATCACATCAAAATGATGTCGTACTGCTCCTGATGATAGTTGCTCTCTACCTGCAGGGATATCGGCTTGCCAATAAAATCACCCAGCATCGCGAGATGCTGAGACTCCTCTTCAAGGAACATATCAATCACAAGCTGCGAGGCCAGAATCCGGAATTCGCGCGGGTTGAATTGCTTGGCTTCGCGTAGCAGCTCGCGCAAAATGTCATAGGCAATGGTGCGCGGCGTCTTGACGATGCCCTTGCCCTGACAGGCGGGGCAGGGCTCGCAGAGTACATTGGCCAATGACTCTCGGGTGCGCTTGCGGGTCACTTCTACCAGACCCAGTGCGGAAAAATCCGATATCGTCGTCTTGGTGCGGTCACGAGCCAGTGCTTTTTGTACTTCTGAAAGCACGGCGGCGCGGTGCTCGGTATTTTCCATGTCAATGAAGTCGAGGATGATAATCCCGCCGAGATTCCTCAGCCTGAGCTGACGCGCGATCGCATGTGCCGCTTCCAGATTGGTCTTGAAGATTGTATCGTCGAAATTGCGACCGGTCACGTAGCTGCCGGTATTGACATCAATTGTCGTCATCGCTTCCGTCTGCTCAATGATCAGGTAGCCACCAGACTTCAGGTCGACACGGCGACCCAGCGCGCGCTCGATTTCTTCCTCAACACCATACAAGTCAAACAGGGGGCGCTCACCCGTGTAATGCGTAAGCTTGCTGATAACCGAGGGCGTGTAACTCTCCGCGAATTCCGTGAGCTTCTGAAAATTCTCTCGGGAGTCGATCTGTATACTGTCCGTCTCCTCGCCAACGAAATCGCGCAAAACGCGTTGGGCAAGACTGAGATCCTGATAGAGCAGTGCAGGAGCCGGGTGGCGCTTGGACTCCTGCAGGATATGGTCCCAGGTCTTACGCAAATAGGCGACGTCCATCGTTAGGTCGGCCTCACTGGCATCTTCGGCCATCGTGCGGATAATGAAGCCGCCTTTCTCGTCGGTAGGCAAGAGCTTTTGCAGCCGTTCACGCAAACGCTCGCGTTCTGCCTCGTCCTCGATGCGCTGCGACACACCGATGTGCGGGTCCTGAGGCAGATAAACCAGCATGCGGCCGGCGATTGAAATCTGTGTAGAGAGGCGAGCGCCCTTGGTGCCTATGGGATCTTTCACCACCTGCACGAGCAGCGACTGTCCGTCGAACAGCAGTTTTTCAATGGGTGTCAGCGGACTTCCGGGGTTACCTTGGGCGCGTGCTTCCCAGATATCCGCCACATGCAGGAAGGCAGCGCGTTCAAGTCCGATGTCGATGAACGCGGATTGCATGCCCGGCAGCACGCGCGCGACCTTGCCGAGATAGATATTGCCGGCACGGCCTCGCGACGCGGTGCGCTCGATGTGCAGTTCCTGAACGGCGCCTTGCTGGATCAGCGCAACGCGCGTCTCTTGCGGCGTGATATTGACAAGTAGATCTTCGCTCATAGCATCCTGATACCCGCCCGCTTCAGCAAGCGTGATGTCTCGAAAAGTGGCAATCCCATGATGCCCGTGTAGCTGCCACTGATGTGTTCAATGAATTGTGCTGCCAAACCCTGAACCCCATAGCTGCCGGCTTTGTCGTAGGGTTCTTGCGTGGCGCAGTAGGCTTTGAGTGTGGCCTCGGAAATCTCTGCAAAACGGACCTGAGAGCGCTGTAGCGCCTCGTTAAGCTGATCATTCGCGATTACGGCAACTGCAGTAAAGACCTGATGGGTGCGACCCGAGAGCGAACGCAGCATCTCCAACGCTGCCTGGGAATCTGACGGCTTGCCAAGGATGTAGCCATCCATAGTCACGGTCGTGTCGGCAGCCAGCACGGGGCGCACCGGCAGCTTGCGCCATTGCACGGCCTCCCAGCCACTTCGCGCCTTTTCGCGCGCTATGCGCGCCACGTAGGCATCCGGCGCTTCGCCGGTGTGCGGTTCTTCCGACACCGCGCCATGGCGTCCTGGCTCATCGCGCAGCATTAGCAATTCAAACTCGACGCCAATCTGGCGCAGCAGTTCGCGACGTCGCGGGCTTTTCGAGGCCAGATAAATCTTTTGATCTGTAATTGCCATCCGGGTGTATCAGGTGTCAGAGTCTTCAGCGTCTTCAGCGTCGCGGCAATGGCCGCTACGCTCGGTGATAGGGGTGGTTCTTGGTCATAGACCAGGCGCGGTAGAGCTGTTCGGCGAGCAGCACGCGCACCATGCCATGGGGTAGCGTCAGACTGGAGAGGCGCATCAGCTGATCTGCATGCTGCTTGAATTCGGCGTCAAGCCCGTCAGCACCGCCGATGATGAATGTAACATCCCGGCCGTGCTGTTGCCAGTGCGTCAATTGTTGCGACAATTGCATGGTGGTGAGATCCGCACCGCGTTCATCCAGCGCCACGATAAAGCGCTGCTTGGGCAGCACGGCCTCAATACGCTTGCGTTCTTCCGCCATCACGCTCTCTGCACTGCGCCCGGAGCTGCGCTCGACGGGCTTGATCTCTTTGAGCAGCAAACGGCACTCCGGGGGCATGCGCTTGGCATACTCCTGAAACCCCGCGTCTATCCAAGGAGGCATCTTGTGGCCGACGGCCGCAATCATCATCTGCATCGCGGTAGCGCGGGGTCAGCGCGATGCAGATTTCTTCGCGGCGGATGTCGAGGCCGCTGTTTTTTTGGCTGGCGCTTTTTTTGCGGGAGTTTTTTTAGCTGTGGTTTGCTTTGTTGTCTTACCGGGGGCAGTCTTCGACGCTGTCTTTGTGCCGACCTTTTTTGCAGGGGTTTTGCGGGGAGCCGTCTTGGTGGCCGCCGACTTTTTCGCCGGCGCTCTGGCGCTGCCATCGCGGGCGACTTTTTGTGCTGCTTTGCGTGCGGTGCCCACAGCCCGCTTCGCAGCACCAAGTTTGACTTCCTTGTCGCCCCAGATTTCCTCCAGGCGATAGTAAGCGCGGATTGCGGGCTGCATGATGTGAACGACGATGTCACCGAGGTCCACCAGCACCCACTCACCCGTATTTTCGCCCTCCACGTTGATGATGTCGCCGCCAGCGGATTTCACCTTGTCGCGCACCGACATGGCCAGCGCACGGGTCTGACGGTTGGAAGTCCCGGAGGCGATCACGATACGATCGAACATGCTGGTCAGGTGCGTCGTGTCGAATACGCGGATTTCCTGCGCTTTCACGTCTTCCAGCGCGTCAACCACGAGCGACTGCAGTGTTTTGATATCCATTAATCAGTCTGATAAAGATGATAGTGTTGAATATAGTCTAGCACCCGTCGGGGCAGCATCCCGCGAGGGTCAATTTGCGACTGCCCATGGGTCAGGGCGGCTCGCAATGCGGTCGAAGAAACCTCGAGCGCGAGCTGGGGAGCAATAAAGCAAAGTCCCGAGGCACTGGCGCGCAGCTGACCGGGATCGGCTTGCCGGCGAACGATCTCTGAGGCAACGTCGTTATCGAGTGCGTCGCGGCTGAGCCCATAGCCTGGGCGCGAAGCGATGCACAAGTTAGCCAGCGAGAACAAGTCACGCCACTGATGCCAGGTATGCAGATTCAGCAGCTGATCTGCGCCGATCACCCAGATGAGGGAGGTCATCGCGCCTACGGTGCTGCGCACAATGCGCAGCGTGTCGACCGCGTAGCTGGGGCCATCGCGCTCGATCTCTTGTGTATCCATGTACACCGGCACCATCCAGTCGGCGAACGCCAACTCCAGCATCGCGATGCGGTGTTCGGACGGCGTAGCCAGGCCGGGTTTCTGCCAAGGGCGGCCAGCGGGAATCAGCCGCAGTTCATCCGGGTGGAGCAGGGTGCAAAAGTAGCGCGCCAATCCGACATGGCCGACATGCACGGGATCGAAGCTGCCACCCAGCAGCAGGATGCAGCGATCAATCGGCACAGTTCAACTCTCAGGCCGCCAGCCAGTCGCGGTGCGGCAGGAAGTCTGTGTAGAGCTTTGCTTCCGGCGAGCCTGCCTCAGGCTTCCAGTCATAGCGCCATTTGACCACGGGCGGCATGGACATCAGGATGGACTCTGTGCGCCCGCCGGATTGCAGGCCGAACAGGGTACCGCGGTCGAATACGAGATTGAACTCAACGTAGCGGCCTCGACGATATGCCTGAAAATCACGCTCGCGATCGCCATAGGCGATATCCTTGCGCCGCTGCAGGATAGGCAGGTAAGCGTCGATGAAGTGATCACCGACGCTTTGCGTCATGGCGAAACTTTTCTCGAAGCCTGCTGCGTTGAAATCATCGAAAAACACCCCACCAATTCCACGCGCTTCCTTGCGATGTTTCAGATAGAAGTAGTCATCGCACCACTGCTTGAACTTCGGATGTAGCTCACTGCCGAAAGGTGCCAGTGCATCGCGACAGGTCTGATGGAAATGTTTTGCATCCTCAGCAAAGCCGTAATAGGGCGTGAGATCCATGCCGCCCCCGAACCACCAGACCGGATCTTTATTTTCACCGGTTGTCGTGAAAAAACGCACATTCATGTGCACGGTAGGTGCATAGGGGTTCCGTGGATGAAAAACCAGTGAGACACCCATCGCTTCCCAGGGACGTCCTGCTACTTCAGGACGATTGGCAGCGGCCGAGGGAGGCAGGCTGGCACCCATCACATGCGAGAAACCAACCCCACCGCGCTCGAGTACATTGCCTTCCTCGATCAGACGAGAAACGCCACCGCCACCTTCGGGACGTTCCCAACCGTCCTTGATGAACTTATT
>OMID01000082.1 GCA_900299005.1 Oxalobacteraceae bacterium | reverse complement strand
GGATAGGGGTATCGGCCGTGTCCTCGGGGTCGGTGCCTGGTGGGGGTTGATAAAGGTAGGCGAGACTCGATGAGTTGGCGTCGGGGTGGGGTCTGAGAGTATTCGGATTCATGAGAGAAAGTCCTTGAGATGAGTCGAGGACTTTCTGTGGTCAGAGTTTCAGAATGGTTCTGGTAGAGAGACGTAAAATGCATCTGACCAGACTATCTTTGCCTGGCGCGTACCCTGATAGCGCTCAGGTGTGCAGCGGTTTGTATCGTATGCGCTTAGGCTTTGCGCCTTCTTCCCCGAGGCGCTTTTTCTTATCCGCTTCATATTCCTGATAATTCCCGTCAAAGAAGGTCACTTGGGAGTTGCCTTCAAACGCCAGAATATGGGTTGCGATCCGATCAAGGAACCAGCGATCGTGGGAGATCACCAGTACGCTGCCAGCAAATTCAAGCAAGGCATCTTCCAATGCGCGCAGGGTTTCCACATCAAGATCGTTGGAGGGTTCATCCAGCAGCAGTACATTGCCTCCCATGAGTAGCGTCTTGGCCAGATGCAGGCGACCACGTTCACCGCCGGACAGATTACCAACGATTTTTTGCTGATCACCCCCCTTGAAGTTGAAGCGGCCAAGATAAGCGCGCGAAGGCATTTCGAAACGGCCAACAGTGAGGATATCAGCGCCCTGAGATACATCATCGAAAACGGTTTTCTTGTTGTCGAGATCGTCGCGAGACTGATCGACGACAGAGATTTTTGCAGTTGGTCCAATGGCGACTTCACCGCTGTCAGGCAACTCTTTTCCGGAGATCATGCGAAACAAAGTGGATTTACCCGCACCATTAGGACCGATGATGCCGACGATCGCACCTGGTGGAATACGGAACGAGAGATTATCGATCAGCAGACGGTCACCATAGCCTTTGCTAACATTTTTGAATTCGATGACTTCGTTACCAAGACGCTCGGCGACCGGAATGAAGATTTCTTGTGTCTCGTTGCGCTTCTGGTATTCGAATTCGGAGAGCTCATTGAATCGCGCGATACGCGCTTTGCTCTTTGCCTGCCGGCCCTTGGGGTTTTGCCTTACCCACTCCAGTTCTTTCTTCAGTGCTTTCTGACGGGCTGACTCACTCGCCTCTTCCTGTTTAAGGCGATTCTCTTTCTGTTCCAGCCAGGAGCTGTAATTGCCTTTCCACGGAATGCCATGACCACGGTCAAGTTCGAGTATCCACTCGGCGGCATTGTCGAGGAAATAGCGATCGTGGGTGATCGCGACCACGGTACCTGGGAAGCGCTGCAGGAATTGCTCCAGCCAGTCCACCGATTCGGCATCGAGATGGTTGGTGGGCTCATCGAGCAGCAGCATGTCGGGTTTGGACAGCAGCAGCTGACAGAGCGCCACACGCCGTTTTTCGCCGCCGGAGAGCACATCGATTTTTGCATCCCATGGGGGCAGGCGCAGCGCATCGGCAGCCAACTCCAGTTGCAGCTCGAGGTTGCCGCCATCTGCGGCAGCGATGATGGCTTCGAGCCTTGCCTGCTCGGTGGCCAGTGCATCGAAGTCGGCATCGGGTTCGGCATAGGCGGCATACACTGCATCCAGTTTCGCGCGTGCTTCAAAGGCTTCGCCCAGCCCGCTCTCGACGGCCTGCCGGACGCTCATGGAAGGATCCAGCTGCGGTTCCTGTGGCAGATAGCCAATCTTCAGGTTCGGCATGGGAATCGCTTCGCCCTCAATGTCTTTGTCGATGCCGGCCATAATTTTCAGCAGCGTTGATTTGCCTGAGCCATTGAGGCCTAGTACGCCGATCTTGGCGCCGGGGAAGAAGGAGAGCGAAATATCTTTGAGGATCTGACGCTTGGGCGGGACGATCTTGCCCACGCGGTTCATCGTGTAAACGTAGTTGGCCATGGAATTGTGGTAACTCAAAAGGCAATGCGGCATCGGCCGCCTGAAAACGGACAGAGGATACCCGAAGGGTGGGTCTGGGTACAGGTTTGTGCTGCGTGGACGGAGTCTCAGCCTGTTCCTGAGGGCGATGGCTTGCCGGTTCGCCAGGCCAGCCAGATACCCTGCGCGGAAAAAAGCGCTAACGCGCTCCAGATCAGCACAAACCCGGTCAGCCGCTCATGACCGAACGGTTCGTGATAAAGCCATATGCCCAGCAGGAGTTGGATACTGGGGCCGATGTATTGCAGGAGGCCTACGATACTGAGCGGAATGCGGCGCGCTCCGAAAGAAAACATTAGTAGGGGTATCGCCGTGACGGGGCCCGCCGCGATCAGCAGCAGGCTCAGCGTAAGGGGTCCGGAAATGAAGGCATGAGAGCTGCCGCTGGATGGCAGCAGCAGAAAGACGGCTGCCAGCGGCAGCATGGCCAGTGTTTCGACCGCGAGGCCTTCTAGCGCGCCTAGCGATGCGGTTTTTCTCAGCAAGCCATAGAGGCTGAAGCTGATTGCCAGTAGCAAGCCTATCCAGGGCAGGTGTCCCGCTGTGATCGTCAGCCAGCCAACGCCCGAGGCGGCCAGCGCGACGCAGATCCACTGTATCGCATTGAGCCTCTCGCCAATCAGCAAACCGAACAGCACGTTGAATAGAGGCGTGATGAAATAGCCCAGACTGGCATCGATAATGCGGTCGGCATTCACTGCCCAGATGTAAATGACCCAGTTGGCACCGAGAGCCGCCGCGCTGGCTATGAAAGTGAGTGAAATGCGCGGATTTGTCCGCACGCTGGTCACCCAGCCCCATTGTCGGCGCCAAAGTAGTACCAGCGACAGAAAGACCACCGACCACACCACGCGATGGGATAGGATTTCCAGGGGCGGTACGCTGTGCAGTAGCTTGAGATAAAGCGGGAAAATACCCCAGAGCGTGAACGCGAGCCCCGCGCTGACAATGCCGGGTAACATCAGGCGTCCTGCTCGGGCAGATCGAGCGCAAGTGGTAGCTGAGGGGGCTCGGTGAGGGTCGCTACTTTGGCAGCACGCGTCATTCGCCGAGGCCGGCCCTCACGCGCCGGATTGCGACTACCATGACGTTGAAAGACGCTCACCGCCTCTGCCCGCACTTTCGGGTCGCGCCGTAATTCCCATAGCGTCTTGCGTGCGTAGGCGGCTGTCGCCAGATGGTCCACGATCGGTGCCGGATAGTGTTGGCCGATCAGCACACCCGACGCAGTTTGCACCTCGGCGGGCATCGTCCATGGCTCGATGATGAAATCCTGCGGCACGTTCTCCAGCTGCGGTAGCCAGCGCCTGACAAAGATACCTTCCGGATCCTGATCATGCGCCTGCTTTACCGGATTGTAGATGCGCAGCGTGTTAATGCCGGTGACCCCGCTTTGCATTTGTATTTGGGGGTAATGAATACCTGGCTCATAGTCAAGAAATTCTCGCGCGAGATGCAGGGAGGGCTCGCGCCAGTGATTCCAAAGCTGGTAACTGGAGAAGCTGATCAGCAGTGCACGCATCCTGAAATTAATCCAACCGGTATGAGCCAGCATTTTCATGCACGCATCGATCAACGGGAAACCGGTTTCGCCCGTGCACCAGCGCTCGAAATACTCCTGGCTGAAGTTCTCTTCGCGCAGCCCGTCAAAGCCACGGTGCACATTGCGAAGCTCGATCTCGGGCTCGGATTCGAGCTTCTGGATGAAATGGCAGTGCCAATGCAGCCGGCTTTCGAAAGACTTCAGGCTGGCCAGCACGCCTTTGGGCTGGGCTGGCTCGGGCAGCGACTGAACTTGTGCGCGCATCTTCCAGACCTTGTGCATCAGCTCGCGTATCGAGATTACCCCGTGAGCGATATAGGGGGATAGCCGAGAGCACGCGTCCTCAGCTGATAGCGGACTCGAGAGTGAATATCGGTAATGCGCCAGCTGTTTGTCAAAGAACCCTTTCACCTGCTGTGAGGCCGGCTTGCGCCCTCCACGCTGCCGCCCGGGCTTGTCAGTCCCGTCACAGCCCAGTTGGCGTGGCGTCATCAACCCGTTGGGCGTGAGCATCTTGCCTGGCGAACGCAGGAAGTCAGGCGCACGGACGAGCGGTTGACGCATGCGCTGCATCCAGAGAGTCGACCATTCATCACGCGACGATAAGCGTCTTACCACACCATTGCTGGGAGATTCTTTCCAAGCGATGCTGTTGGCCGCGCACCAGTCTGCCACGCGCAGGTCGCGCGCATAGCTGATTGCATTGCCGGTCTCTTCATGCGAGTACAGGGTGAAGCTGCCGAACTCTTCTCGGATACGTTTGAGCACATGAGTGATCTCGCCATGGACGATTTGCAGCGGACTGCCCCGCCCGCTCAGTGCCTGATCAAGCTCAGCCAGGCATTCATTGATGAAGCATAGATGCTGCGTCGAAAAATCTGGGGCTCGTATGATCTCGGGCTCGTACACATACAGCGGCAGCACTGCTGTATGACCGCTGGCCTGCAGCAGCGGCAGATGATCGAAGACGCGCAGATCGCGCTTGAACCAGACGACTCCCAGGCTCATCGGTGCCACGCACGTCGGGGTGCGTCCTCTG
Organism: Oxalobacteraceae bacterium; assembly: GCA_900299005.1. GTDB lineage: Bacteria > Pseudomonadota > Gammaproteobacteria > Burkholderiales > Burkholderiaceae_D > Pernthalerella. The sequence continues at coordinate 14,869 of OMID01000082.1, read as the reverse complement.
AGCCTTGCGTGCAGATACTCCAGAAAGCCGAAAAAGAACGGCACGCCTTGTCAGGGTTGGGAAAGTGACGGGCGGGTGCGCTGAGTTGGGTACACACCGTGGGCAGGGTTTCCCGGTAGCCGTGGTTCAGGGTCATCACACTTTCCACTGCACTTGCCGTGGTGAGCGATGAGCCAAGTTCATTCAGATCGCCAATGAACAGTGCGTCGGTGACGTGCTGCAGCCGCTGCATCACGAAATGCCAGCGCGCCGCTGACCATGGAAACTGGCGATGGAAAGGCACATGAATGATCCCGAGGCGAATACCGTCAAAGGCTGAGCTGCTCATCATCCAGGGATGCACCAGTCGCACGCGGGCGCCAACCGGAATATGCAACGCCGAGGCCTCAACCGGGGGCAAGGCGGCAAGCGCCGGCTCGCCCATGCCCAGTAAGGCAGGCGAGACATCAATGACCTGTTCGCTGCGCGCGATGGCCTCCAGGGTTTCGTAGGATGTGTCGAGCACGCTGCGACCGCAGTGCCAGCCAGCGGGTGCGTAGCGAGCCACATTCTCTGCGTTGAACAGGTAGGGTTTGCTGCTGAAAGTGGCAGCAACCCACTGCCAAGACAAATGGTTGGACGCAAGGTCGCCATCCAGCAGATGGGCGTACATCCAGTCAGCGCCAGTGCGCCAGCGCACCTTGCGCAGGTGAACCAGATAGCTGGCCAACCACATTCGCGCGTGGTTATGCAGATAGCCCGTGTCATACAACGTGTGTACTGCTCTGTCGATCACCGGGAGTCCGGTTCGGCCCTCGCGTACATCGTCGGGCAACTCGCTGCGGTAGCGCACCTCCGGCAAAGTGGGTCGCATATCGGCGAGGATGCTGTCGCCGGCGCGATGCCACACATGATGAAAGAATTCGCGCCAGCCAAATTCAAATGCCAGCTTGTCGTCTCGCTTGAGCTTGGGAAGACGGTCGAATAGCTCGGGGATGGTGATGAAACCGTGGGTAATGTAGGGGGATAGCCGAGTTACTTTGCCCGTGAGGTAATTACGGGTTTTTTCATAGGCCCTGACATCAATCGCGGATATCAGGGCCTCGAGCGCATCGTCAGTCGGGGCAAAGAAGTCGGCCATGCCACCGATTGTAGCGGGGGCGGCGCTTACATGCTTCGACGGTACTGCCCACCGACCTCGAATAATGCGTCGGTGATCTGGCCCAGCGAGCAGACGCGGGCAGCCTCCATCAGTTTGGCGAACACGTTTTCGTCACGGATCACGGCGTGCTGCAGCTCAGTGAGCGCCTTGGGCGCTTCGTTCTGATTTCGCGCGTGGAAGTCGGCGAGGCGCTTGAGCTGAGACTGTTTTTCTTCGTCGGTGGAACGCGCTAGTTCCAGCTGTTGCGGGATGGTGTCGCCCTTGGGATTGCGGAAGGTGTTCACGCCAATGATGGGCAGACTGCCGTCGTGCTTCTTGTGCTCATACAGAAGCGACTCTTCCTGGATCTTGCTGCGCTGGTAGCCCGTTTCCATGGCACCCAGCACACCGCCGCGCTCGGCGATGCGCTCGAATTCTTGGAGCACGGCTTCTTCGACCAGATCGGTGAGTTCTTCCATGATGAATGAACCCTGACTGGGATTTTCGTTCTTTGCCAGCCCCCACTCACGGTTGATGATCAGCTGGATCGCCAATGCGCGACGAACCGATTCGTCCGTCGGCGTGGTGATCGCCTCATCATAGGCGTTGGTGTGCAGTGAGTTGCAATTATCATAAATCGCGATCAGCGCCTGTAGCGTGGTGCGGATATCATTGAAATCGACTTCCTGCGCGTGCAGTGAGCGGCCCGAGGTCTGGATGTGATATTTCAGCTTCTGGCTGCGCTCGTTCGCGCCATATTTTTCTTTCATCGCCACTGCCCAGATGCGGCGCGCGACTCGGCCCAGCACGGTGTACTCCGGATCCATGCCGTTCGAGAAAAAGAACGACAAGTTGGGCGCGAAATCATCGATAGACATGCCGCGAGCGAGATACGCTTCGACAAAGGTAAATCCGTTCGATAGAGTGAACGCCAACTGAGATATCGGGTTCGCGCCAGCCTCGGCGATGTGATAGCCCGAGATCGACACCGAGTAGAAATTACGCACTTTGTGGTCGACGAAGTACTGCTGAATATCGCCCATTACCTTTAGCGAGAATTCGGTCGAGAAGATGCAGGTGTTCTGACCTTGATCTTCTTTCAGGATATCCGCCTGGACGGTGCCACGCACATTTTGCAGCACCCAGGCGCGGATCTGGGCTGCCTCGTCGCTGGTGGGCTCGCGACCTTCGTTTGCCTTGAATTTATCGGTTTGCTGATCAATCGCGGTGTTCATGAAAAACGCCAGAATGGTCGGCGCCGGGCCGTTGATCGTCATCGATACCGACGTCGTGGGATCGCACAGATCAAAGCCGTCATACAGTACCTTCATGTCATCCAGTGTCGCAATCGATACGCCGGAATTGCCGACCTTGCCGTAAATATCAGGACGCAAGGCCGGGTCAGCACCATACAGAGTCACCGAGTCGAATGCGGTCGATAGCCGTTTGGCCGGCATGCCCTCGGAAACCAGCTTGAAGCGACGATTGGTGCGAAAGGCATCGCCCTCACCAGCGAACATGCGGGTCGGGTCTTCGTTTTCGCGCTTGAAAGGAAAAACACCAGCGGTATACGGAAAGTAACCGGGCAGATTTTCCTTCATCAGCCAGCGCAGCAGATCGCCTTGATCAGCGTACTTCGGAAGCGCAACTTTGCGCACTTTGTTGCCCGACAGGGTCTCGGTGAACAATCTCGTGCGGATTTCTTTATCGCGGATCTTTACCACATGCTCGTCGCCACTGTAGGTGGCCTCAACCTCTGGCCAACGGGCTAGCGTCGCGCGCGCATCCGCATCCATCGCATGATCGCGCTGTGTGATCAGATCATCGAAATCCACGGCCTTGCCGGCAGCCGCCAGCAGCCGTTTGGCCGCGGTCAGTTGCTGACGCTCTCGGGCGAGAACCACTTGCTTTTCAACGCGGCGATGATAGGCGCGCACGCTGTCAGCGATCTCGGCCAGATAACGGCTTCTGGCGGGGGGCACGATCGCATTGCGGCCCGATGAGCAGCGCGAATGGACGGGCGCGAGTTTGCCGCCCACAGTTTTGAGGCCAAGTTCGGTCAGTTTGGGCAACAATCCCTGATAAAGCGCGGTCACGCCATCATCATTGAAGCGCGATGCCTGAGTGCCAAATACCGGCATCTGCTCGGTTGGTATCATCCACGCTTCACGATTGCGCTGCACCTGCTTGGCAACATCGCGCAGCGCATCTTGCGCTCCCTTGCGGTCAAACTTGTTGATGGCGACAAAATCGGCGAAATCGAGCATATCAATTTTTTCCAGCTGCGATGCGGCGCCGAACTCAGGTGTCATTACATACAGACTGCAATCCACATGCGGCACGATCGCCGCGTCGCCCTGGCCGATGCCTGAAGTCTCGACAATGACTAGATCAAAGCCGGCCACGCGGCATGCTGCAACGACATCGGGCAGTGCTTGAGAAATCTCGGAGCCGGCTTCTCTCGTGGCCAGTGATCGCATGAAAACGCGTTGCTTGCCGCTCCATGGGCCAATCGCATTCATGCGGATGCGGTCGCCAAGCAGGGCGCCGCCGGATTTGCGGCGTGATGGGTCAATCGAGATCACGGCCAGATTGAGCGCATCGTCCTGATCGATCCGCAGACGACGAATCAACTCGTCCGTCAGCGACGATTTGCCGGCGCCACCGGTACCGGTGATACCCAGCGCGGGCACCTTGGTATTGGCTGCGGCCTCATGCAGGGAGTTTTTCAGTTCAGGCGACACCTTGCCATTTTCTAGAGCTGTGATCAGTTGCGCGAGCGGTCGCTGGCGTGTGTTGAAATCACCGCTGCTCAGCGACGAGAGCGAGGTCGGCGCGTAGTCGGAGAGATCGGTATCACAGGCCTGAATCATGTAGGTGATCATGCCGACGAGGCCCATACGCTGACCGTCTTCCGGGCTGAAGATGCGCGCCACGCCGTAGTCATGCAATTCTTTGATTTCGCTGGGAACGATGACGCCACCTCCGCCACCGTAAACCTTGATATGCGCACCCCCGCGTTCTTTCAGCAGATCGATCATGTACTTGAAGTATTCGACATGACCTCCCTGGTAGCTGGACACAGCGATCCCTTGCGCATCTTCCTGCAGCGCAGCGGTCACAATCTCTTCCACCGAGCGGTTGTGACCCAGATGAATGACTTCGGCACCCTGCGACATCAGAATCCGGCGCATGATGTTGATCGATGCGTCATGGCCATCGAAGAGCGAGGCGGCTGTCACGAAACGAACTTTGTTAGCGGGGGTATAGGCAGTCAGGTTCTGCGATACCGACAGGTCGGTCATGGGAATCTCCGGAAGTAGCGGCCGTGTGATGACGGGGGCGGTTGCGGGTCAGGTCAGGGCCCGCCGTACGGGCTAGCCTGATTGACGCTTACGTCAACGTCAATTGCTCCAAGTATAGCTTGAAAAGCAGGCTAGCCGTCATTACCGAAGCGACGCGCCCGGTGCCTTGTGCGGGGTCTCAAATGCGGATTGCACCGCACTTGCAAAAGTGAAAATTCGCGATGCTAGAAGAACTGCTTTGCTCGCCCGACGGCGGTTTCCGAGGGAAATGAGACACCAAATCGGGCTCATCACGGCGCTACCCGACGGCGTTGATCAGTGCGCTACACTCCCTGCAATATTTTGACGAGGCTCCGACCATGGCTGATCTGATCCTGCACCACTACCCTCGATCGCCTTTCGCCGAAAAAATCCGTTTGATACTGGGGATGAAGGGTTTGGCATGGCGCTCGGTGCATATACCCATGATCATGCCCAAGCCGGATTTGGTCGCGCTGACCGGCGGCTACCGACGAACACCCGTGCTGCAAATAGGCGCCGATGTTTACTGTGACACCGCCCTAATGGCCGATGTGCTGGAGCACAGGGCGCCCGCGCCCGCGCTCTTCCCGCCTGCGCACAAAGGTCTTGCGCGTGTGCTGGCGCAATGGGCCGACACGACGCTGTTCCAGGTGGCTATGGCGTACAACTTCCAACCTGCCGGCGCGAGCCACCTATTCCCCGACGCCGAGCGCTTGAAAATCTTTGCAGCGGATCGCGCGGCGATGCGTAATAACGCACCTCGGATGCCGCCAGCGGACGCGACAGCCGCCTACAAAAGTTATCTGCGTCGCATTGCCAGCATGCTGGAGCAACAGCCATTTTTGCTTGGCGAGCTTCCCTGCATTGCTGATTTTTCTGTCTATCATCCGCTGTGGTTTACACGGTATCAGGTGCCGGTGCTCGCCGAAATTTTGGAATCCGTTCCCGCCGTCTTGTCGTGGATGGATCGCATGGCAGCGATAGCGCAGGATCGTTCATCAGCGATGACGGCGGAAGAAGCGCTGCAGGTGGCGCAAAGGGCCAAGCCGGAACCGCTACCACAAGAAATTCATCAGGATCACCATGGTATTGCCTTGGGTCAGCCTGCCATCATCGTTGCTGAGTCGTTTGGTCTAGAGCCCACCGAGGGGATATTAGTGGCCGCGAGCCGTACCCGATATACCTTGCGTCGAGAGGACTCGCGCGCCGGGCTCGTCCATGTACATTTCCCACGCGTGGGCTACCTGCTCAAGGCAAAAGAGGCTGCTTCCTGAGTCGAGATTCGGTAGCCTCTTGAATTTTTCGGTACCCAAAATTTCCACGGGCCAGCTCCATGGTCCATGCGAACAGCTGATGCGCCTCTTCTTTCTTGCCGAGTCGTTGCCTGCATTCGCCCAGCCGATAGGCGGTGCCGATGAAGTGATTATCGAGCTGTAACGCCAGCGTGTAATAATCAGCAGCGCTCGCATGATCCTGCAAATGCGGCATGCAGGAGGCGAGCTTGAATGCGACTCGGGCATTTTCCGGCCCGACTGCCATAACAAAGCCAGCGAGTACCAGTCCCTCCAAAAACCTGGCCTGATCGACGAGCTTGCAAGCACCCTGATAGCTGTCTTCCAGTGTCTGGCCCGTAATGCCCAGACATTGCGCCAGCGTCTTTCTTGCCCCGATTTCTGCAGCGAATCGCTCCACGGAGGCAGGTGCGTCTTCGAGTGCCTTCCGCGCTGCGTCCAGCAGACCCTAGAGGTCAGAGTCTGCGTGAAGGCCGTGTGAACGTAATGCGTGAATTAACAAGGGGTGCATGGCACGGCTGCAAGCAAGCGTCATAAAAAGCGGCGGATCGTGCGCGGCAGGCACCGCGCACCACGACGGGCAGTTCAGTTGTTGTTCAACGTTTGAAGCTTGGGCTTACGCCGCCCGCTGGTTTGCATAGACAACGTTGCCTATCCAGGCACCAATCAGTAAAGCACCGCCGCTCAGAATCATGGGCATGTTCTCTAGGTTGTTGTCGACAGGTTTATTCAGCGTCATACCCATGCCGCCGGTCGTGATCAAGCCGACTCCACCAAAGGTACTGACTGCAGATAGGGTGCTGACATTATGGTTTACGGCTGAGGGACAGGTTGGCTTTACGCCCTCATCATCTTTGCTATCCACCGACGCGATGATACTAGAGGCGCTTTCTTCAACTATACCTAAATCCTGGTGGGTTTCATCGCTAGAGATGATGCCGACTTTCTTTGATTGTATTTTGCCGTCGCCATGCATTTATCACCACCTGAAAAAACAATCCTGATGGCTTTGGTATTCGATGATGGATCAGCCTTAAATTTGAGCGAAACCCCGTCTTTGGCGTTAAGGCGTAAAGAAAGCGGCATTTGATGGTGAGCCAGCATCGCTGTGCGACACGGGCGCCTGTCACGGGAGAGGCTTGCCGCTATTTCCTAACGGAGAAATCTTGCGGTGTTTGATTATTCGGCTGCCTCAGCCTACCACGGTGCGTATGTGATCGCGCGCGCTCTATTGCGAGCAACTGTTTGCAGTCATTGCGCCTTGGCGGTACGCGTTTTAGCGTAAGGAGTCTGATGAGGATTTGTTGCTGGTTTGGGTCTTTGTTTGGCAGGCTCTTGCCAAAACCGGAGAGCTTCTTACTCGACCGTCACCGACTTCGCTAGATTGCGAGGCTTGTCGACGTCCGTGCCGCGCGCCAGTGCAGTGTGATAGGCGAGCAACTGCAACGGCACCACATGCAGTATCGGCGACAGCAGACCGTAGTGCTCCGGTAGTCGGATCACGTGGACTCCTTCGCTAGAGGCAATGCGCGAATCGGCATCGGCGAAGACGTACAGTTGTCCTCCGCGGGCGCGGACTTCCTGCATGTTGGATTTCAGCTTTTCAATCAGCGCATCATTCGGCGCCACGGTCACCACGGGCATGTCCTCGGTGACGAGGGCGAGCGGACCATGTTTGAGTTCGCCTGCGGGATAGGCTTCCGCATGAATGTAGGAGATTTCCTTGAGTTTAAGTGCGCCCTCAAGTGCAATGGGATAGTGCAAGCCGCGACCGAGAAAAAGCGCATTTTCTTTTTTTGAAAAGGCATCTGCCCAAGCAATGATTTGCGGTTCGAGTGCGAGCACCGACGACAGCGCTACGGGGAGATGCCGCAGATTTTTCAGATGGGTTGCCGCTTGTTTGTCGGCGAGCCGTCCACGCATTTTTGCCAGCGTCAGCGCCAACAAAAAAAGTGCAGCAAGCTGTGTGGTGAAGGCTTTGGTCGAAGCGACACCAATTTCGACGCCGGCACGGGTGAGATAAGCGAGACTGGTTTCGCGTACCATCGCCGAGGTGGCAACATTACAGATAGCCAGTGAATGCTTATGCCCAAGTTCTTTAGCGTATTTCAGCGCTGCCATGGTGTCAGCCGTCTCGCCGGATTGCGAGATCACCACGACCAGTGCGCGTGGATTGCTGACAGGTTGCCGATAGCGGTACTCGCTGGCGATTTCAACTTGTGTGGCTAGGCCAGCAATGGCTTCAAGCCAGTACTTTGCGGCCATGCCCGCATAGTAGCTGGTGCCACAGGCAAGTACTTGTATTGCGTCGATATCGTTCAAGACCTCTGAGGCTTTTTCGCCAAACAAGTCAGGACTGAATCCGAGCACACCCTCAAGCGTGTCGCTGATGGCGCGGGGTTGCTCGAAGATTTCCTTCTGCATGTAGTGACGGTAAGGTCCGAGATCGATCGCACCAGCGTAGGCGTTGACGGTCTGCACTGCGCGTTCTACGGGTTGATCGTGCTGATCTGTGATGCGCACGCCAGCAAGTTGGATATCGACGACATCGCCTTCTTCAAGGTAAATGATTTGGTTGCTCGTACCCGACAAGGCCATTGCATCTGAGGCGAGAAAATTTTCGCCCCGGCCCACACCGACGACGAGTGGACAACCCTGACGCGCCCCAATGATGCGCTGGGATTCATCTTTGCAGAACACGGCGATCGCAAAAGCCCCCTTCAATTGTTTGACGACGCGTTGTACGGCGCGCAGCAGATCGCCATCGTAGAAATCATTGATCAGATGCGCAATGACTTCAGTATCTGTTTGCGATTCGAATAGATAGCCGCGCTTAGTGAGTTCGAGCCGCAGTTCTTCGTAGTTTTCGATGATGCCGTTATGAACAATTGCAATGCGCGCTTCGCCCTCTTTGGCAGAAAAATGAGGATGGGCATTATTAGTTGCGGGTGCGCCGTGTGTTGCCCATCGAGTGTGGGCGATGCCGGTTTGACCGTTGAGTCGCGTCTCAGCGACTTGCGTCTCAAGTTCGGCGACTCGCGATACGCTGCGCGAGCGCTTGAGCCCGTGATCGTGTACGGCAACGCCGCAGGAGTCATATCCCCGATACTCGAGTCGCTTGAGTCCTTCAAGGAGGACCGGAACGATGTCGCGTTGGGCGACGGCGCCGACGATACCGCACATGGAAAATCCTATTTCTTCGGTTTGACGGGACGTTGCCAACCCGCGATGCTGGTTTGTTTTGCGCGCGAGACGGTAAGGCTGTTTGCTGGCGCATCCTTGGTCAGTGTGGTGCCGGCACCCAGTGTTGCGCCCTTGCCGACAGTGACTGGTGCAACGAGTTGGGTATCGCTGCCGATAAACGCATCGTCCTCGATGATGGTGCGGTGTTTGTTGGCGCCGTCGTAATTGCAGGTGATCGTGCCGGCACCAATGTTGACGCGCGATCCGACAGTGGCATCGCCGACATAGGCCAGGTGATTGGCTTTACTGTGTGTGCCGAACTGGCTATTCTTGACCTCGACAAAGTTGCCGATATGGACGTCATCTGCCAGCACAGTGCCAGGTCGCAGACGAGCGTACGGCCCGATCCGAGATTCTGTGCCAATGAGGGTCTCTTCGATGTGAGTGAAGGGCTTGATCTGCGTACCCGCCGCGATACGCGCATTGCGTATGATACAGTTCGCGCCGATCTGCACTTGGTCTCCAAGCACTACCTCACCCTCAAAGATGCAATTGACGTCGATAATGACATCGCGACCACAGCGCAAAGTTCCACGGACATCAATCCGAGCGGGATCGGCCAGCGTTACACCTTGCTCCAGTAGTTGACTTGCGATGCTACGTTGGTAGATGCGTTCGAGTTCAGCCAATTGAAGCTTGCTGTTGACGCCTAGGGTTTCCCATGCGTGAGCAGGATGCGTTGATTCGACGGTAAGGCCGTCCTTGACAGCTTGCGCAATGATATCGGTCAGGTAGTATTCGCGTTGCGCATTGTCGTTTGAGAGCCGGGATAACCATGTCTTCAGTTTGCGGGTTGGCGCAACCAGGATGCCGGTGTTGACCTCTCGAATCTTGCGTTGATTATCGTCAGCGTCTTTTTGCTCGATGATGCGAACGATGCGCTGCTGTTCGCGGATGATTCTGCCGTAGCCAGTCGGGTCATCCAGTTCAACTGTGAGTACAGCTAGCGTGTTGCTGCCTGCGGCAGCGGCGAGTGTTTCAAGTGTGCCAAGGGTGATCAATGGGACATCGCCGTACAAAACCAAGGTGGGCTCATCATCATTGAGAAGGGGTGCTGCCTGCATCACGGCGTGACCGGTACCCAGTTGAGGTTCTTGCAGCACGAAATGCAGATCGTCTGACGCCAGACGGGTGGGCACGGCATCGCCGCCGTGACCATAGATTACGCAGCAACGCGACGGGCACAATTGGCGTGCGGTGTCGATTACATGGGAGAGCAGGGGTTTGCCGCCCAGCGCATGCAGGACCTTGGGCAGATCAGACTGCATGCGTTTTCCCATGCCTGCAGCGAGAATGACAACGTTCATAGGCAGAATTTGAAGAGGTGCAAAATTCTAGCATGCACCCTTAGCGCTCCCACGGGAAAAATCCTATAATCGCGCGGCTATTCGCGTTATGTTTTGCATCGATCAAGTAAAAATCGATGCTCAAAATCCGTCATCATCATTCCCAGCCTGATGCAGGCGAATGATGTTGTCAGTGTTGCTGGTCGCACAAGGCTCGTCATCGAATGCGATATCGCCATCACTGCTTGCGATGCCGGTGGCTTTGAGACTGGCAAAATCGTATATCGACCGGTCCATCAGATGAGAGGGAACCACGGTCGACAGCGCGGAAAACATATTTTCCACTCGACCCGGGAATTTTTTCCCCCATTCCCGCAGCATCGTCTTGATTTGTTTGCGCTGGAGGTTTTCCTGACTGCCGCAGAGATCACAGGGAATGATGGGGAAGTTTTTCAGCGCCGCATAGCGCTCGGTATCCACTTCGCGCACGTACGCGAGAGGACGGATGACGATATGTTTGCCGTCATCCGATTGCAGCTTTGGCGGCATGCCCTTCAGTTTGCTGGCGAAGAACATATTCAGGAAGAAGGTCTCCATGATGTCGTCCCGATGATGGCCCAGAGCGATCTTGGTCGCGCCCAGCTCATCAGCAACTCGGTACAGTATGCCCCGCCGCAGCCGCGAGCATAGCGAGCAGGTCGTTTTACCTTCGGGGATGACGCGTTTGACAATGCTGTAGGTGTCTTGCGTCTCGATATGGAAGGGCACATCGATGCTGCGCAGGTAATCAGGCAGCACCTCTGCCGGAAAATTTGGCTGTTTCTGATCAAGATTGACCGCAACGATGTCGAATGAAATGGGCGCCCGCTGGCGCAGCATCAGCAAGATGTCGAGCAAGGCATAGCTGTCTTTCCCACCAGACAGGCAAACCATGACTTTGTCGCCCTCTTCTATCATGTTGAAGTCGCCGATGGCCTGCCCGACAAGGCGGCACAGACGTTTGTGCAGCTTGTTGTTCTCGTAGGCGGCTTTTTCAAGCGCTCGCGTCGAGAGAGGATTGTTCATCTCATGCCGCCTTTATCTGGAATACTTCGACGCCAACCGATTCACAGTCAGGGTAGATATCCGGTTTCTGGGTCGATACTTGTACGGCTCGAACCTTAGGATGGGCAAGCAGTGTTCGGGCAATTTCATCGCACAGTGTCTCCTGGAGCTGCACATGGCCTTGTGCGATGCGCGACTCTATGGTTTCGCGAATGAAGTCGTAGTCAACAACCTCGCTCAGTTGATCACGCATTGGCGTTGAGTCGGCAAGCGGAATAAATAACTCGACATTAAAGACGACGCGTTGCTCGGCTTTTTTTTCGAAGTCGTGAACGCCGATATTACTCATCACTTCATAGTTTCGGAGAAAAAGTCGTCGGCAATTGGCAAGAGCGGGATGCAGAAATAAGGAGGACATGAGTGAATTATGGGTCGAATGAGATGAGATTTGGCTCACTTTGTCAGGAACATCACATCCCTAGCCGCCGGCATGAGGTGCTGACCGCCGTCGACGACGAGCACCGTGCCCGTTACCGCCGCTGCGTTGGCCAGATAGCAGGCGGCGGCCACGATGTCGTCAGATGTGCTGCTTTTGCCCAAGGGGGTTTGTTGGTGCGCGATCGCGAAGCCCTCCTCGGTCTGGTCGCCGGATACCAGCGTCAGCCCGGGGGCAAGCCCCACTACCCGCACTTTGGGTGCCAGCGCCTGCGCCAGGAGAACGGTTGCCGACTGTAACCCGGCCTTGGACAGGGTGTAGGAGAGAAAGTCCGGGTTGGGATTGAACAATTTTTGATCGAGCAGGTTGATCACCACGGATTGCGCGCCCTCTGGTGTCGAGCCATGGAGTGCCTGCGCCAGCAACACTGGAGCCATCAGGTTGGTGTGCATGTGCTGATCGAGTGTGCGCATAGTAAAGCTGGCAGCATTGTCGAACTCGAACAGTGATGCGCTGTTCACGACGCAATGGATGGGTCCGATCGCCTCAGCAGCGCGGGGCAGCAATGTACGGGTCGCCTGTTCATCTGCAAGATCACAATCGAGAGTGACAGCTTGTCTGCCAAGCTGGCGTATCTCATCGGCTGTGGATTGCGCCTCGAGCGCGGATGAACGGTAGTGGACTGCGATGTCCCAGCCATCTCTGGCCAGACCAAGCGCAATCGAGCGCCCCAGTCGCTTGGCGGCGCCGGTGATCAGGGCAGTTTTTTTTCCTTGAATCACGGGTTCGTTCGGGTTGTGCTTGTCGTTTTCGGGTGCTGTGCGAACCCCGTTCGAGGCTCGCGAGGACGGTCTTCTCTACAATATCGTGATGGAACTGCCCGAGCCTTCCGCAGACGCCTTGTCCGCATCTCAAATGCTGGAATCCCTGATTCGGGACGATATCCGAGCGCATCACGGCTGGATTTCTTTCGCCCGCTTTATGGAGCTTGCGCTCTATGCGAAGGATCTCGGCTATTACGCTGGCGGCGCTGCGAAACTTGGCAAAGGCGGTGATTTTACAACTGCGCCAGAGATGTCGTCTCTCTTTGGCGCGACGCTCGCTCGGTTCGCCGCCAGTCTTGATCTGCCCTCCCCGCTGCAGGTGCTTGAGTTTGGGGCAGGCAGCGGTAAGCTGGCGGGAGATTTTATGACCGCAGCCCCGGAGATGGGCCTGGCCATTGGTCAATATGGGATTGTTGAACTGTCGGCAGACTTGCGAGACAGGCAGCGTCAGCGCTTGGCGGGATTCGATCGGGTGTCCTGGCTTGATTCGCCGCCTGCTGCTTTCTCGGGGCTGGTGCTCTGCAATGAGGTCCTGGATGCGATGCCAGTGCCTCTCGTGGTACGCCGTCAAGGTCAGTGGCTGGAACTTGGCGTGTCGCTCGACTCGGGGTGCTTTGCGTTCAGCGAACGTTCGGCCGGAGCGGGGCTGTGCGAGCAGATCCCCGCGGCCGAGCATCTGCCGGAGTCTTACCAGACCGAGGTTCACCCTCAGCAATCGGGTTTCGTGCGCATGCTCGGCGATATGCTCGCTGGAGGGCAAGGTGGAATTGCTGTGATGATCGACTATGGGTTCCCTGCCAACGAGTATTACCTGCCGCAGCGCTCTGCCGGCACGCTGATGTGTCACTACCGGCACCACGCTCACGGCGACCCTTTCTACCGTGTCGGTCTGCAAGATATCACCGCGCATGTGGACTTCACTCAGATGGGACGCGCCGCGCTGGAGTCGGGCCTGGAGATTGCAGGGTACATGAGCCAGGCGTCTTTTTTGCTGGGCGCGGGTCTTCCGCGTCTGATGGAGCGGTGGCGGCCAGAGGATCCCCGAGACTGGCTGCCTGCGGCCCATGCCGTACAAAAGCTGACGTCTCCCGCCGAGATGGGAGAGTTATTCAAAGTGTTGCTGTTGACCAGCCGTGTCGCATTGCCCCCGACGCTGGCGGTCCTGGATCAAAGCTATCGACTGTAAACTCTCATGTTTGCACGCGTGAGTGCTCGCTCAATGACATTACCCCATGATTCGCTGGTTGTTTATTATTTTCATGGTGCTGATCCTGTTTTCTTCGGTTCTTCCATGGCTGGAAAAGCTGGGCATAGGACGCTTGCCGGGCGACCTCAGATTCAGCATTTTTGGCAAAAAGATATTCCTCCCATTCGCGTCGACGATTCTGGTCTCGCTGGTGGTCTTTATGCTTGCTCGTTTTGTTTGAAACACGATGATCCGCTGGGTTGTTGCAATTTTCCTGCTACTTGCCATCTTTTATCCACTTTTACCGCTTCTTGGTCAGCTCTGGGTGGGGCGGGTGCCCGGCGACCTGCGTTTCCGGGTGCGCGGCGTTGTTCTTTGCCTACTGTTTGGATCGACAGTGGTCTGGTCGCTGACGGCTTTTATCATTGCCAAACTGGCACGCTGGTCGTGAGGCGGGCGCTACGCGCTATCACCGCAGAACTCTTTGAGGTAACGGTATCGGCGGCATCAATTCAATTGACAAAAGCAATGCCTCCCTCTATAGTTTGCGGTTCCCTGCGGAGGGGTGGCCGAGTGGTTAATGGCAGCAGACTGTAAATCTGCCCTCTTGCGAGTACGCTGGTTCGAATCCAGCCCCCTCCACCAGGCGCGAAATCGTTATCAACTGCTTAACGGATTTGCGGGCGAGAAGTAGATCAGTGGTAGTGGCCGCGGTTGGTCGCCCTTGCGGGTGTAGCTCAATGGTAGAGCTGAAGCCTTCCAAGCTTATGACGAGGGTTCGATTCCCTTCACCCGCTCCAGAGTTTTTGCTGTTTGCTTGCGGCTTGCGCAGGCGGGTAGCAGGTAAGCCCTTGTAGCTCAGTGGTAGAGCACTCCCTTGGTAAGGGAGAGGCCACGTGTTCAATCCACGTCAAGGGCACCAGTGTTAACAATTAGTCGGTTCAGTCGGGCGCGTGCCTGAACATTCTCATCACATAGTTAGGAGTGCATGATGGCAAAAGGCAAGTTTGAGCGGACCAAGCCGCACGTGAATGTGGGCACGATTGGCCACGTTGATCATGGCAAGACGACGCTGACGGCGGCGATTGCGACGGTGTTGTCGGCGAAGTTTG